>NZ_CP093361.1:1025836-1367781 GCF_023380205.1 Nicoliella spurrieriana | reverse complement strand
CGCTCGCTAATTCGACTGCTGGCGCCAATCCAAAGAATGCAACGATTGCCTCATATGCTGTAATTGCAAATAGTGCTGCTACCGATGCTTTGAGCCAGTCATCGATTGCTGCCTCCGCTAGTTCAGTGGCTAGTTCCGCTGCTAGCGTTGCGAGTGCCCAAAATAGCACTGCTAATTCTGCAGCTACGAGTGGTGCTAAGGCTAGTGCCACTGCTAACCGTGCTGCTAGTGTCGCTGCCAGTGCCGCTAGTGTGGGCAATAGCTCCGTTGCCAGTGCTCAAAATGCCATTGCCAGTTCTGCTGCGGTTGATGCTTCAAATGCTGCTGCCTCCGCTGCTGCTGCTAGGACTGCTGCTGACAATGCCAACAGCACTGCTAATTCTGCTGCCGGAGTCGCCCAAAGCGCTAACACCGCTGCCAATGCTGACAGTGCTGCTGCTTCCGCTGCTAATAGCGCCATTAATGCGACCGTTAGTCAAGCGAACGCCGCTGATGGAAATAATTCCGGAACGGCCGCCCAAGCTAATTCTAATTCTGCAACCGTCAATACTGATACTGATTCAGCTACGACGGCTGCTGCCAATGCATCGACTGCTGCCAATACCGCAAGTGTTGCTGCTTCGGTTGCCAATCATGATAGTGGGCAATTGGATAGTGCTACTAGTACCATTAATAGCATTGCATCAGCTAATAGTAGCAATGCATCCAATGCTTACATTCAATCTCAAGTTGCAACCGTTGTTTCAGCTAGTTCAGTTGCGAGTGCTGCCGCTGCCGATGCTGATGTTCAATCCAATGGTGCTAATAGTCAGGCCCAAATCGCTTCGATCGCTGCCAGCAAGGCGGTGGTTGACTCGACTGCTGCTAATAACAGTCAAGTGGCTGTCAACAGCTTGACTAGTGCTGCTAATAGTGCTTACACCGCTGGTTATATTGCACAGGGGAGTTTATTGGCTTCCCAAGCTGCCCAAACTGCATCTAATATGCAATCACAAGTGAGCGATGCGAATGACCAAGCTAAAATTGCCAGCGATGCGAATACTGCTGCGCAAAGTGCTGCTAAGCAGGCGCAAGTCGACAGTTCCACTGCTAACGCGGCTTCCACGGCTGCTTCGACGGCCTTGAGCAATGCGCAAGTGGCTAGTGGTGCCGATGATAGCGCCAGTGCTGCTAATAGTAACGCTGCGAACGCCATCAGTGCGGCTTCCACCGCCATCGTTGATAGCAGTGCCGTGAGTGCCGACGCCACCTCCGCGACTGCTGCCGATCAGGCTGCAAGTACTGCTACCTCCGCTGCTACCGTGACCGCTAGTGCCGCATCCGTGAATGCTTCGACGGCTACTTCGACCGCGAACGCCAATCCAAAGAATGCAACGATTGCCTCCTACGCAAATGCTGCTAATAGTGATGCCAGTGTTGCTTCGACACAGGTTTCAACTGCAACTTCCGCAAGCTCCGTGGCTAGTTCAGCTGCCAGCGTTGCAAATGACCAGAGTAGTGTTGCTACCTCTGCCGTTAAGGTGGGATCCACTGCTAGTTTGACTGCTGCCAGTGCTGCGAAAGCGGCTGCTAGTGCTGCGAGTGCCGGGAATAGTTCCACGGCGAGCGTTGAAAACTCAATTGCTAGTTCAGCTGCCAGTGATGCCGAAAGTGCGGCGTCAGCAGTAGCTGCTGCTAAGCTTGCTGCAGATGCTGCTAACAGCACCGCCAACTCAGCTGCCGGGGTGGCCCAAAGTGCCAACACTGCAGCTAGTGCTGCTAGTGTTGCTGCAAGCACCGCTAATAGTAACGCCACTTCAACTGCCGTTTCTGCCAACGCTGCTTCCGGAAGTGACGCTACCAATGCTGCAAAGGCAAGTAGCTATGCCACCGATGTGAGTGCCAATGCCAGTGCTGCTAATACCGATGCGAATAATGCATCAACTGCTGCCAACACCGCCAGCGTTGCTGCTTCGACTGCCGCTAGTGATAGTGGTCAAGTTGCTAATGTTTCCGGGATGTTCAATAGCATTATTGCTACGAATAGTAGTAATGCTGCTAACGGGTACATTAAGACCCAAGCTGCTACCGTTACTTCAGCAATGGGGACTGTTAGTGCCGCTACTGCTGATGCGAACGTTCAATCATCCACCGCTGCAAGCGCCTACCAAGTTGCTTCAGCTGCTGCAAGTACCGCTAACGTTGATTCTGGAATTGCAAATAGTATTGCCAGTGCCGTGAACAGCTTAGCCAGTGCTGCCAATAGTGCCTATACGAATGGGGATATTGCTAACGGAAGCCTCCTTGCTTCCCAAGCTGCCCAAAGTGCTGCTGCCATGAGTGCGCAGTCTGAAGACGCTGCTAAGCAAGCATCGCTTGCTAGCGTTGCAAACACCACGGCCCAAAGTGCTGCTAAGCAGGCTCAAGCTGACAGTTCTACTGCCAATGCTGCGTCAACGGCTGCCTCAACTGCCTTGAGTAATGCCCAAGTTGCCAGTGGGGCTGATGATAGCGCCAGTGCTGCTAACAGTAACGCTGCGAACGCCATCAGTGCTGCTTCAACCGCCATTGTTGATAGCAGTGCCGTCAGTGCTGATGTCACTTCTGCAGACGCTGCAAACCAGGCTGCTAATGATGCTAGTGCCGCTGCTGCTAACACTGCGAGTGCTGCCGGGCAAAGTGCCTCGACTGCTACTTCAATTGCGAATAACAATGCTAAGAATTCAACGATCGCATCGCTAGCATCTAGTGCCAATAGTGCTGCCAGTGCCGCTACGAGTGAAGCTTCCGTGGCTTCATCCGCCAGTTCAGTCGCAAGTTCCGCTGCTAGTGTTGCAACCATCCAAAGTAGTGTGGCTTCAACCGCTGCTGCTTCCGGGATTGTTGCTAGTTCAACTGCTAATAGTGCTGCGAAAGCTGCTGCTAGTGCTGCTAGTGCCGGAAATAGTTCCACGGCCAGCGTTGAAAACTCAATTGCTAGTTCGGCTGCCAATGATGCATCGAATGCCGCTGCTTCCGCTGCATCTGCAAAAGCTGCCGCTGATGTAGCAAATAGTATCGCCAATAGTGCTGCGAATGCGGGTCAAGCTGCGAATGTGGCTGCTAGTGGTGATAGTAAGACGGCCGCTAGTGCTACCAGTGCTGCGATTGCAAATTCAAGCGCAGCCAGTGCTGCTGCGGGTAGTGATGCCGGTGTCGATGCGAGTGCAACCAATGAAGACACCAAGACCAGCACATACACCGGGGCTGCTGTTAACGATGCAAACTCCGCCAACAGTGCTGCTAACGTTGCTAGTGTTGCTGCTTCGGTTGCTAACGGCGATAGTGGTCAGGTTACCAATGCTTCAACGGCCGTGAATAGTATCTTTGCTGAAAACAGTAGTAATGCTGCTAATGGCTACATCAAGGCCCAATCGTCAACTGTTGCTTCTGCCAGTGCGACTGCCAGTGCTGCTACTGCCGATGCCAACGTTCAATCCAGCGTTGCGGTTAGTCAAGCCCAAGTTGCTTCGATCGCTGCTAGCAAGGCGGTGGTTGATTCCACGACTGCCAGTGCAAGTCTAGCTGCTGTGAATAGTCTCGTTGCCGCCGCTAGTTCTGCTTACTCGAATGGGGATACTGGCAACGGGAAACTCTTGGATTCACAAGCTTCCCAAACTGCCGCTAACATGCAATCACAAGTAAATGATGCCAGTGATCAAGCATCAATTGCTGATGCTGCAAATACCGCGGCGCAAAGTGCTGCAAAGCAGGCGCAAGTGGACAGTGCATCTGCCAATGCTGCCTCCACGGCTGCTTCGACGGCCTTAAGCAATGCCCAAGTTGCCAGTGGGGCTGATGATAGTGCCAGTGCCGCCAACAGTAATGCTGCCGACGCCACTAGTGCTGTTTCGACGGCTAGTGTTGATAGTGGTGCGGTAAGTGCTGACGCAAGCTCTGCAGATGCCGCTAACCAGGTTGCAAGTACGGCAACCTCTGCCGCTACTTCGACTGCCAGTGCGGCATCCAAGAATGCCTCTACGGCCACTTCAACCGCGAATGCTAATCCAAAGAATGCAACGATTGCCTCCTACGCAAACGCTGCTAATAGTGATGCGAGTGTTGCTTCAACACAGGCTTCAACTGCTACCTCCGCAAGCTCCGTGGCTAGTTCAGCTGCTAGCGTTGCAACTGTTCAAAGTAGTGTGGCCACTTCCGCCGTTAAGGTCGGATCAACAGCTAGTTCCACCGCTGCCAGTGCTGCGAAAGTCGCTGCCAGTGCCGCTAGTGCTGGAAACAGTTCCACGGCGAGCGTTGAAAACGCAATCGCTAGTTCGGCTGCCAGTGATGCCGAAAGTGCGGCGTCAGCAGTAGCTGCTGCTAAGCTTGCTGCAGATGCTGCTAACAGCACCGCCAACTCAGCTGCCGGGGTGGCCCAAAGTGCCAACACTGCTGCTAGTGCCGCTAGTGTTGCTGCAAGCACCGCCAATAGCGATGCCACTTCGACTGCCGTTTCCGCTAACGCCGCTTCAGCTAGTGATGCTGCCAATGTTGCAAAGGCAAGTAGCTATGCCACCGATGTAAGTGCCAATGCGAGTGCTGCCAATGCCGATGCTACTAATGCATCTAATGCTGCCAACACCGCTAGTGTTGCTGCTTCCGTTGCCAATAGCGATGGTAGCCAGATTACTACCGCTAACAGTGCAGTTGCCAGCATCGTTGCCACTAACAGTAGTAATTCTGCTAATGGTTACATCAAGGCTCAATCATCGATCATCACTTCAGCCAGCGCGACTGCTAGTGCCGCAATTGCCGATGCCAATGCTCAATCATCCACCGCTGCCAGTGCTTATCAAGCAGCTTCAGCCGCTGCAAGTACCGCTAACGTGGATTCAAGTAATGCGAACGCCATTGCCAGTGCCGTTAACAGCTTAGCCAGTGCTGCCAATAGTGCTTACACTGATGGTGACATTGCAAACGGAAGCCTGCTTGCTTCCCAAGCTGCCCAAAGTGCAACTGCCATGAGTGCACAATCTGAAGATGCTGCTAAGCAGGCATCAATTGCCAGTGTTGCAAACACCACGGCGCAAAGTGCTGCTAAGCAGGCGCAAGTTGACAGTTCTACTGCCAATGCTGCCTCTACGGCTGCTTCGACGGCCTTGAGCAATGCCCAAATTGCCAGTGGGGCTGACGATAGTGCCAGTGCTGCTAATAGTAATGCTGTGACTGCTACTAGTTTCGCTGCCACTGCGAATGCTGATAGCATGGCCGTTACTTCCGATACTGATTCTGCAACGGCTGCAAATACTGCTGCCCATGCAACCAGTGTTGCCACTAGTACGACCGCGAGTGCTGCTGCTAAGGATGCTTCGGCTGCTACTTCGACTGCCAATGCCAACCCAAGCAACACGACGATCGCATCATATGCAGCCGTTGCCAATAGTGCTGCCAGTGCCGCTACGAGTGAGGCCTCCGTTGCGTCATCCGCAAGCTCCGTGGCTAGTTCCGCTGCTAGCGTTGCAACCACCCAAAGTAGTGTGGCTTCATCTGCCGCTGCTTCCGGAGTCGTTGCTAGCTCGACTGCTACTAGTGCTGCAAAGGTTGCTGCTAGTGCCGCTAGCGTTGGTAATAGTTCGACCGCTAGCGTTGCGAACTCAATCGCAATTGCTGCCAATACTGCTGCTTCAACGGCTGCTTCGATTGCCGCATCTGCGATGGCAGTTGCTGCCGATGCTAATCGTACCGCCAATTCTGCTAATCAAGATGCATCCAATGCTAGTGCTGCTGCCGATACGGATAGTAGTGCGGCTGCTAGTGCCAATAGTGCCGTGAACTCAACCGTTAGCGGAGTTAAATCCGCTGCCGTTGAGAACGCAAGCACTTCCAGCACTGCTGCTAGTTATGCTGCCGATGTGAATGGCAATTACAGTGCTACCGCTGTTGATGCTGAACAGGCTTCGACTGATGCGGCCCAAGCCAGTTCTGCTGCTGGAATGACGACGACCTTTACTCAGAATGCCCAAAGTAATGCTACTGTAGCTGATCAAACGGCTAGTGCAAACCCACAAAACAGTGTTGTTGCCGCTCAAGCTGCATTAGCGCACTCCGCAGCTAGCGTTGCCACTAGTGCTGATACCGATGCGAATGCTCAAACGAGCGTTGCCGCTAGTGCATCCGTTGTGGCTAGCGCTGCTGCGAGTCAAGCTAGTCTAGATTCTTACAACGCTAGCTTGGCCGTGGCCAGTGTGAATAGCTTAGTATCAGCTGCCAACACTGAATACACCGATGGGAATATTTCACAAGGCGCACTCTTAACCTCACTTGCTGCTAGTGCCGCAGGTGCAATGAGTGCTCAGTCACAATCAACTTCTAAGTTAGCATCTACGGCCGCTTCTGCAACCGTGGTTGCAAGTGCCGCTGCTGCTAAGGCAATTGATGACCAATCAGTTGCTAGTTCTGCTGCCACCGTTGGTTCAACTGCCGTGGTTGCTGCCCAAAGTGCCGCTAGTCAAGCTACTTCTGCCTCAATTGCCGGAAGTAACGAAAACACAACGGCAGGCTCCGCTAGTTCGGTTGCCGGGAGTGTTACTTCTGGTGATAACACCAACGCCAGTGCTGCAAGTTCATTTGCCGGGGTTGCATCGAGTGCCGCTAAGGCTGCTAGCTCCAATGCAAATAGCATCAGCGCTGTGAACAGCGGGATGGCTGATTTGATCAGTGCCAATGCTTCGAACGCTTCTGTTGCTAGTGCTGCCGTAGTTGCATCAATGGCTAGCGCCGCACTTAGTTCGTTCAATGTTGATGCCCAAAGTCAAAATGCAATCGCATCGAGTGCCGCCTTCGTTGCCCAGACCATTCATGCTTCTGATAGTGCGTTGAATACCACGATTGCCAGTGCTTCGAGTGCCGTTGCTACCAACGTGGCTTCAGCTAATTCCGCATACCTTGCTGGGAGTTCATCTGCTGGTGATAGCTATGCGAAGGTTGCTAGCCAAGCTGCTGCGACTGCCTCTGAAACTGCGCAAACGATGTTGAACCACTTCAGTGCCATCTTTAGTTACACTAACGTTGCGAGTGCTGCTGCATCGAGTGCAGCTAATGATGTTCAACAAATTGGGGTGCAAATGAACAGCTTTGCAAGCGCATCTGCTGCAATCCAAAGCGCCGTTAGTGCCGCTAAGAGTGGCGATAGCGTTGCTGCTTCAGTTGCCAGTGCTTCAGCCGTTGCTACCGGACAAATTTCCGGGACCACCAGCACTGCGTTTGCTGATGATTCAGCTGCCAGCGTGGCTGCATCCACCGCCAGTGCGACCGGGGTAGTCGTAACCACCACCGTTAATAGTGCTAATGCCACGACTAGTACCATTGGTAGCTACTTCATTAACGATCCATCGAATGCAACGTTCAAGAGTGCATCCGCAGCTGCCAACAGTGTCATGGCCATCATTAATAGTGCCAACACTGATGCGCAAGCTCAAAAGAGCATTGCAACCAGTGCTTATGCAGTGGTTAGTTCATACACAACTGCAATTGCGTCCGCTAGTTCAGTCGTTGCCAATAATTCGACTGCGGCCGCCTTTAACAATAGCGTTGCAGTCTCTGATTACAACGCCGGTAACGTTTCCGGTGGTGATTCTGCAATTAGCATCGCCACTTCATACCTGAACGTTGCCCAATCCACCGCGGACAGTACCGCTAGTGCTGCCACATTGGCCGCTAGTCTAACTACCGTTGCGCAGTCCGCTGCTAGTTCAGCTCAAAGCGCTGCCAACACCGCGAGCGTTGCAAATGATTCATTGAATTCAATTGCGACTGAGACCGCGAACGTTGCCGCTGCTGACAGCAGTGCCATCGTTGCCAGTGCCAGTGCTGCTGATACGTCCGCTGCCAGCGCTAATAGTGCTGCAGGGACTTACTCATCAGCTGCGAGTGCGAATGCCGATCAAGCTGCCAGTGCTAATTCAACTGCTCGTTCCGTTGCTGGCGGAGTTAGTGGGAACGTTAGCGTTGCCACTCAACAGTCTTCAGTCGTCGCAAGCACTGCTGCTGCTAATCAGGGGAACTCAGCAATTAGTTCCGCTAGCGTGGCATTGAACAGTGCCAGCGTAGCGTTGGCCAGTGTTCAGGCCAGTGCTGAAGCTGCTGCAAGTGTTGCCAATGCTCAATATCAAGCCGCCAGTGTTGCTGCAATCGTTGCTAACAGTAATAGTCAAATGGCTAGTGTCAACGCTAGTCTTGCTAGCTTCACCACCAGTCAGGCGCTTTCTGCTAACGATGCGCACAACTACACACTCGCTAGTCAATTTAACGTAATTGCCGCTTCCAATGCCGCAGCTGCCTCCGTGAACGCATCAACTGCTAGTTCTGCCAGTGTCAACGCCGCCAGCGCGACCGTTGCCGCCCAAAGTGCTGCTAGTCAAGCCACTAGTCTACAAGCCCAAGCAAATGGACTAAGTAGTGCCATGACTGCAGAAGTGAACGCTGCATCGGTTGCCAGTGCTGCCGTTAGCGCCGCCAGTCAAGCGGTAAGTGCCGCTTCCAATGCCGCCACGGCAGACCAAAGTGCTGCTAGTGATAGTAGTGCCGTTAGTTTAGCTGCTGTGGCCACTAGTCGGGCTAGTCAATCGGCAAGTGTTGCCAGTGTTGCTGCTGATACTGATGCTAAGGGTGCTTCAGCACAAGCATCGCTTGCAACGTCAATGGCCAATACCCACCCAAGCAACTCGACCATCGCAGCATTAGCCACTAGCGCTAATAATGCATCTAGCGCTGCCGCTAGTGAAGCCGCTGTGGCTGAGTCAGCTAGTTCGGTTGCTAGTTCTGAGGCCGGAATCAACAGCACTCAAAATAGCATTGCTAGTGCTGCTGTGCTTGCTGGTTCGACCGCTAGTTCAATTGCTAGTTCGGCTGCCAGCGTCGCTGTAAGCGTCGCCAATGTCGGGAACCAAAGCGCTGCGGATACCGCCCAAAGCATTGCTAGTTCGGCTGCTTCAGATGCCGCCAATGCCGCTGCCAGTGCCGCCGCTGCTAAATCAGCTGCTGTCCTTG
The DNA here is from genome assembly GCF_023380205.1 of Nicoliella spurrieriana. Classification (NCBI taxonomy): domain Bacteria; kingdom Bacillati; phylum Bacillota; class Bacilli; order Lactobacillales; family Lactobacillaceae; genus Nicoliella; species Nicoliella spurrieriana. The sequence goes on along the minus strand of NZ_CP093361.1, from coordinate 1,358,775 downwards.
CTACTAGCCTTGCCAATGCTGCTAATAGCGCCGCCCAAAGTGCTGCGAGCGCCGCTAGCGGTTACAACAGCACCACTACTAGCGCTACCGATGCTGCTAGTGCGAATGCGAGTGCCGCCAGTGCCGCTGCTGTCAGTGATGCCGGTAGTGATAGTTTGGCAAACAGTTACTCGGTCGCAACCAGTGCCCATGCCGGTGCTGCCGATGTAGATGCGAACAACGCTGCTTCTGATGCCCAAACCGCTAGCCTAGCTGCTTCGGTTACTGCTAGCGATAGTGGGCAAATGACTAGCGTGACTGCTACCATTGCAAGCATCGTTGCCGCCAACAGTAGTAATGCTGCTAGTCGCTTCATTCAATCACAAGCAGCGCTTGCTAGTTCCAATAGTGCGGTTGCAAGCGTTGCCGCCAGTGATGCTAACGATCAATCAATGCTTGCAAACAGTCAATATCTAATCGCTAGTGTTGCTGCAAGTAGTGCAAACCAAGCTTCCAGTGCTGCTAGTGCCAGCGCTAGCGTTGTGAAGAGCCTCGCCAGTGCCGCTGATAGTGCCTACACCACTGGGGATGCTACGAACGGAAGCTTACTTGCTTCCCAAGCTGCCCAAGTGGCTACTGGAATGCAATCGCAAGTAAGTGTTGCTACTGACCAAGCTGCTAGTGCCGCTGCCGCTTCAACGGCTGCTTCCAGTGCTGCGGTTAAGGCCCAATCTGATCGCGCCACTGCTAGCGCTGCCCTAACTGCTGCATCAAATGCATTAGTTGCTGTTCAACAGGCCAGTGGGGCGGATAGTGATGCTGATCAAGCATCCAGTGCTGCAACGGTTGCTAATACCGCTGCCCAAAGCGCTGGGGATGCACAAAATAGTGTGAATGCTGATTCGGCAACTGTTGATTCCGTCACGACGACTGCACTTAGTGCTGCTAGTCAAGCTGATCATTCTGCTGCTTCAGCAAACTCCGCATTCATTGCCGCTTCCGTGCTTGCTTCGCTCCACTCTGGAAACGTTACGCTACAATCCGCTGCATTAGCCGCTAGTTCGGCTGCCAGCGTTGCCGATAGCGCAACTGCAGTGGCTGCAAGTGCCAAGAATCAAGTGGTTACCGACAGTAATACGATTACGACCCAATCAGCAGTTGCTAGCTCAGCCGTTGTTAGTGGTTCGCAGGCAAATAGTGCTGCGACCGTTGCTAAGATTGCTGCTGCTAGTTACGCGAGTGCCGGCAACAGTGCATCCGCTAGTTTTGCACGTTCCAATGCAGCCGCTGCTGCGTCGATTGCAGTGAATGCTGCAAGCACTGCTACCAGTGCTAAGGCGGTTGCTGATGCTGCCGCTTCCGATGCCAGCTTAGCTAATAGTACCGTCCAAAGCGCCAGTGCTACCGCTAGCGTTGCAAATAGTACCGCCCAAAGTGCCAATGCAGCCGGTAGTGCTGCTAACAGTGCTGCTAGTTCCGCTTCGAATGCGAACGTCAAAACCGCTTCACTCGCTAGTGGCAATGCAGTGGGCATCAATACCAATGCAACGCGGACGACTCAAGATGCCTCAACTGCAGCTAGTTACTCCGTCGTTGCAGGTGCTGATTCAACGGTTGCTGATAGTTACGCAAGCCAAGTTACGAGTGCATCGACTGCCATTGATCAAATCGTAGCTGCCAACAGCAATAACAGCTTTGTTCAATCACAGGCTGTCATCGCTAGTTCCGCTGCCGGAGCAGTTAGTGCTGCGACTTCCGATGCTGCCGTTCAATCCAGCGTCGCAAGTAGCGCTGCGCTAGTTGCCAACAGCGCTGCTTCAACGGCCAACTTGGATGCTTATAACGCTAGTTTGACGGTTAATAGCGTCAACAGCTTAGTTGCATCCGCTAATAGTGCGTATGCCCGTGGTGATGAGAATGGTGGTAGTGACCTGACTTCCACCGCCGCTGCTGCCGCTGCTGCGATGAGTGCTCAATCAAGCGATGCCACTATCCAAACGTCAATTGCCAATGCTGCGACCGCAATCGCTTCTACCGCAGCTGCATCAGCTGCCGGGGCCCAAGCCAAGGCTTCTGCCGCTGCCGTGGTTGCCGCAAGTGCGTTGAGTGCCGCTCAACTTGGCAGTACTGCTGATGCGAACGCTGCTGCCGCTGCGCGTGATGCAGTCAATGCATCAAATGCGGTTGTAACGACTTCCGCTGCCAGCGCTGCCGTCAGTGATGATTCCAATGCACTGAGCGCTAATGATTCGGTTGCATCCAGTGTTGCCAGTGTTGCTGGAACTACCGCTGCGAGTGCCGCAAGCACCGCAACCTCAGTTACTGCGGTTGCTTCTGCCAACCCAAGTAACGCTACGGTTCAATCAATTGCTGAAACCGCAAGGACCGCTGCCAGTGTTGCTAGTTCCGCTGCCAGCGTCGCTAGCGCCCAAAGTGCAGTTGTTAGTTCCGCTGCGGCCGTGGTTGCGGTTCAAAGCCATAACGCCAGTGTTGCTGCTTCAACTGGTGCCACTGCTCAATCAATTGCTTCGAGCGCGGCCTTCATTGCCTCGCTCAATGCAAATAGTGGGAACAGCAGTGCAACGACTGCTGCCATGAACCAAGCTAGTTCGGCTGCGAGTGTTGCCGCTAGTGCCAATGCTTCCGCTGCCGTTGCGAAGTCGATCGCAGATTCCGCCGTGAGTGCCGCTAGTGCTGCATTAGTGACCGAACAATCTGCCAATGCGGTTGCATTATCGAACGCGACTGCTGCCACCAGTGCCGCTAGTGCTGCTAATTCAGCTGCGAGTGCTGCTGATCAGGCCAGTGCTGATGCTCAATCACAAGCCGCCCACGCTACGATTGGAAGTGCCGCTACGCATTCATTCGCATTGATTGGAAGTGCTGATGTCACGTCCGCTTCCGGATACGCCAGTGCCGCTGCATCTGCAGTAAGTGTCGTTACGAGCTTATCCAATGCCGCTGATCAACAAAGTGCTCAAATGAGTGCGTTTGCATCAGCAAACCTAAGCAATGCAACCATCAAGAGTGCTGCGAGTGCGATGATGACGGTCCTTGCTTCGTTAGGGAGCGTTAAATCAGACGCCTCGTTGCAAGCAGTCAGTGCTGCTAACGCATCCAAAGCAGCTAGTTCGTTCGCAACGATTGCAAACGATGCAAGCGTGGTTGCTAGTTCGAATTCTACAATGGTCAGCGTTTACACCAGTCAAGCCGAATCGGCTACGACGGCCGGTAACTATGCTCAAGCAAATGCATTGAACAGCAGTGCTGCTGCGTACTCCAGTGCTACTGACTCCGCAGTTGCTCAAGCATCGACTGCCGTTGCTAGTGCAAATGCTGCGAACCTGGCTGCCAGTTCTGCTGCCGCTAGCGCAATTGCTGATCAAAGTGCCGCTACTGACGATGGAGCTCAAATTACCAGTTATGTGAGCGTCGCTAGTGTTGCAAGTGCTGCTGCTAGTTATGCAAGCAATGCAGTTGCTGCATCGCAGGTCGCAAGTGGGGCTGAAAGTCTCGCAACCAACAACAGTAGTGTTGCTGATGCTGCCAATGCCGCTACTAAGCTTGCCAGTGAAAGCGCTAGTGCTAACACGGTTGCGACCCATCATGATGCCAGTGCTGCGTCCACGGCTGCTCAATCAGCCACTGTGAACTCAGCGCAACACCCTGCAAACTCGCTAATTAGTTCTGCTGCGGTCGTTGCTGATTCAGCAGCAAGCGTTGCTAGTCAAGCTGCTTCTGATGCTGATTCGAATGCTTCCGTTGCTTCGAGTGCTTCGATTGCAGCTGCTAGTGCTAGTGCTATGACTTCAAGTGCCGCCGTAGTTGCTAGTGTCGCAAGTTCAGTGGCCCAAAGTACCGCCAGTGCTGCTTCCGTCGCTGCCCAAAGCGGGGATGTTGATGCTGCTGCATCGTATGCCAACACCGCATCCAGTGCTGCTACCACCGCAATGGTTGCCAGTGCTAATGCAGCGAGCGCCGCTAGTGTGACTGCTCAACAAGCAGCAATTGTTAGTGCCGCTTCATCGAATGCGTTGGTTGATAGCAGTGTGGCTAGTTCCGCCAATAGCGTCGCCCAGGCCGCTAATTCAGCTGCCGATGCTGCTGATCGTGCTAGTCAACAGGGTTCGCTCAGTGCCAGTGCTGCTAATACGGTTGCAGCAAGCATTGCGAGCGCAACGGTTGCTTTAGCTCGTCAAACGAATACGAACCAAGTTGCCGCCAGTTCCGCTGCCGTGGTTGCTAGTTCTGCTAATGCAGTTACTAGCGGTTACGACCAAGTGGCCCAAAGCAACTCAACGACTGCTGCCATCCTAGTCAGTGCATTACCAAATGATCACATCGTCTCCAGTGCTGCGAGTGTCGTTGCCAGTGCATACGTGACCGTTTCAGATGCGGATAGCATCGCAACGAGTGCACACTCAACGGCCACCAGTGCTGTTAGTGATGCTAGTCAAGCCGTTAGTCAAGCGGACCGTGATAACAGTCTGGCTGCAAATGGCGCTCAGACCGTAAGTAACTTTGCTAGTCAGGCGAATGTCGCCTACGGTGCCGGCAACCTCGTTGCTGGAAGTGTATTTAATTCACAAGCCAGCTCCGCTGCCACTAGTATGGCGGCCTTCCAAAGCGATGCCGTTGCCCAATCCGTTCAGGCTAGTTCGGCCACCAGCGTTGCCAGTGTTGCAGCTAGCGTTGCGAAGTCCGCTGAAGTGACTGCGAGCGTTGCCAATCAAGTGGTTGCCAGTGCCACTAGCGTTGCTAGCTCCGCTGCTAGTGATGCAGATCGCACGATTGAAAATGCGCAAACTAACTCGATGGCCGTTCAATCGGACCAAAGCGTTACTGCCCAAGCAATTGCGAGTGCAACCCTAAGCGTTAATTCAGCTAGTGCATACGCATCACAAGCCGTTTCAGATGCAACGATTGCAAATCAAGCTGCCATTGTTGCTAGTTCCGTTAACAACAGTGTTGCTAATGTGTTGAGCGCAAATGCTTCGAACAGCTCGGTCGCAAGTTATGCTGCCATTGCTAGTGCGGACAATCACGCCATCGCTTCATACGCAAGTGATGCTGAAGTTCAATCGAGCACTGCCGTTGCTGCGAACAGCACCGCTCAATCGTTGACCAGTGCGAATGGATCATTGAACAGTACGTTGAGCGATTATGCGACCCAGGTTTCAGCCATGGATGCTTCCGCTACCGCTGCTGAACTGGGTGGTGATCTAATCGCCGCAAGTAGTTATGCCAATGCTGCTACCGTAACGGTTGCGAATGCCAGTGCTGCTACTAAGACGATTACTGCAAATGCCAGTGCAATCGCTACTGCTACTAAGACTGCGAGCGTTGCTGCTGCAAAGGCTGCCAGTGATGATTCGGCCATTGCCTCGGCCACCGTTGACTTGAACAGTGCCGCTAGTCAAGCTACGAGTGCCTCTAGCTTTGCCCATGTTCAAACGAACTCCGCTAGTGATAAAGCTAGTGCTGCTAGTTCTGCGAATAGTGCGACCGCAAGTGACGCCGTAGTTGCGAGTGCCCAACAAGTCAGTGCAAACTCGACCGCCTCAATTGCAAGCTCAGCTAATAGTGCAGTTAGTTCGAAGGCATCGGTTGCTAGTCAAACTGCTGGGTCCATCAATAGCTACTATGTAAATGATCCAAACGATCAGACCTTTAAGTCCGCTGCTAGTGTTGCAACGAGTGCAACCAACACCATCAATAGTGCTAATGATGATGCGAAGGTCCAAAATAGCATTGCCACAAGCGTTGCAAATAACATTTCAGCTAACGCTAGTTTGGTTAGCTCCGCGAACGTTACCGCAACGAATGCGAGTCAAAATGCAATGACCTTCTATCAACAAGCATCATCGGCATATGCAAATGGGGATGTTGCAACCGGAACGCAAATGGGGGTTAACGCTAGTTCAGCTGCCAGCGTTGCTAGTGCTGCTGCACAATTTACTTCCAGTGTAGCTAGTGCAAACGCTAAGTTGAACCTAGTGGTTGTTAGTGCCGCTAGTCAAGCTGCTAGTGATGAAGCCACTGTGGACAGTGCCAATACGACACTGAGTTCCGCAAATTCATTCGTCGCAAGCACGGCTGAAAGCGATCAGCAACGTGAATCCGCTAGCGCCAGTGCTGCTAGTGCGAACGCCGCCAGTGGAAGCACCCAAACTGATCACCTAACGAGTGCTACGAACACTGATGCAAACCGGGTTTCAACTGCCGTTAGTGTTGCCACCAGTGCTAATAGCATGATTAATGCTGATTCCAACAGTGCCAACGCCCAAAGTGCTCAAATGAGTGGCTTTATATCTAACTACTCGAACAACGCGGCCATCAATAGTACTGCGAGCCTAGTTAGTTCAGCCAGTGCCGCAATCACCAGCCTGAAATCAGATGCCGGTCAACAGTTTAGTCGGGCCGCCTCGGTTGCAGTGACGGCATCGACTGCCGCAAGTGACGCTACTCAAGCCAGTGTAGTCGCTAGTTCGAATGCAAATATGGCTAGCTTCATTGCCAGTCAGGCTGCATCTGCGAACGCCGCTGGAAACTACACTCAAGCCGCTGCATTGAACTCGGCTGCGGGTAGTTATGCCAGTGCTGCCAATGCTCAAATCAGCGTTGCCAGTGTTGCGAGTCTTATCGCATCAAGTGCCACTGTGATCGCAAGTGCCGCAGCCAGTCAAGGGGTTAGTGATATGAGTGCCGTCAGTGTTCTGTCCGATAAAATGGCGAGTGCCGTTAGTTTCGCTGCCATCGCTGCATCTGCTGCTGCTAATGCTAGTTCTGCTGATAGTGCCGCCGTGGTTACTAGTTCTGCTACGGTTACGACCAGTGGAGCTGCCGCGGGAGCCGCATCCGCCACTAACACGGTCAATGCGAACGCAAGTGCCGTTGCTTCCAACATGGCTGGGACTGCTACGGCTGCCAATACCGCTAATAACGTGGCTTCAGCTGCTGAAAGCCAAGCTAATGCTCAGCCAACGAACGTGAAGATCAGTAGTGCTGCGGGTGTTGCGGTTTCCGCTGCGAGCGTGGCGAGTGCTGCATTGGCTGATGCAGAATCTGCCAACAGCGTTGCCACCAGTGCTAGCTTCGTTGCAAACAGTGCCAATAGTGTTGCTAGTGCTGCTAACCAGACTGCTGCTTTGGATAATAGTGCCGCAGCCAGTGCCGCAATTGCCGCTTCGAATGCCGCCCAGAGTGGTGACAGTTCGGTCGCCTCAAGTGCTGCCGGGTTGGCCATCAGTGCCGCTAGTGCTGCACTTAGTGCCAGTGTGAATGCTGCGGATGCCGAAAGCGTCGCCATTTCCGCTGCCGACGTTGCTAGTTCCGCATCGGCTCGGGCAGTTTCTGATCAAAGCGTTGCCGCCAGTGCTGCAACGGTTGCTAGTTCCGCTAACCAGGTTGCTTTCGCTGCTTCTAGTGCATCCAGTGCTGGTTCCAATAGTGGCCAAGCTGCTTCCAACAGTGCAAATAGCTACTCGAATGCGGTTAGTTACCAAGCTGACAATGCTAATAACGATGCTAGTGCTGCAGGTAGTTACGCAAGTCAAGCCATTTCTGCTGCCACTGCTACTGACCATGTCACAAGCATGGCCCAAAGCGATGCTGCCGATGCTAACAGCGCTGCTGCTAACGATGCTTCTAACCAATTCGTATCAGCACAAGCTGCCACTGCCACTAGTGCTGCCAATGCGGCTGTAACCAAGCAATCAGATGCTGATTATCAATCCAGCGTAGCGCAAAGTGCTGCTAGCGCCGCCAGTGCTGCTAATGCTTCACTTATCGCTACTTCCACTGCTGCAAGCAGTGCTTACAGCCTCGTCAACAGCTTGAGTAGTGCCGCTAATTCGGCATACGCAGTTGGTGATACCGATGCTGGAAGCACCTACGCAAGTCAAGCGGTTGCAACTGCAACTGGACTTGCTAGTTTACAAAGTGTTGCTACTGTTCAGGCTAGTGCTACTAGCGCTGCCAAGAGTAGTGCTAGCACTGCTGCTGCAAATGCGATTGCTGATCAAAGCCTTGCCGATCAACTAGCTAGCCTTGCTAGTGCTACCGCTAGTGCAGCCATTTCCGCTGCTGCTAGCGATGCTACTGGGAACGGGAGTGCTGCTACGAATGCATTCAACCAGACTGCTAGCTATGCAAGTCAAGCTAATGGTGACTTGAACCCAACTAGTCAAGCCGCTTCAATCGCTACATCAGCAGCTGCGGTAGTGGTTAGTGACGTTGCTCAAGGGAGCGCTGCAGCTGGGACCGTTAATTCGATTGCTGCTGCGGTTGCCAATAACGCTGCCATTTCCGCTGCAGTTCAAACGGTGAGTGTTGCTAATCGTCAATTGACCAGCGTAAATGCAGTTGCCAGTGCTCAAAAGCAGGCCGCAATTGCTGCTACGGATAGTGCTAATTCCGCCGTCGCACTGGTTAACAGTGCTAATGCAACTGCCAGTGCAAATGATCGGGATGCACAAATCTATGCATCACTAGCTACTAGTGCTACTAACGCCCGTGACTTCGCCAATGCTGGTAGATACAATGCGTCTGCATCAGCAAATGCAGCGATTGCCACTGCAATGGTCAGTGTGGCCGCATCGGCTTACAACACCGTGGTTACGAATGCTAGCGTTGCTAGTCAAGCTGCTTCAGCTGCCGTCAATGCCGAAAGGACTGCGGATGGATTATCTGATCAAATCAGTAGTGCTACGAGCACCGCGGTTCAGGCTAGTGCTGCTGCATCCGATGCACTCAGGGCGTCAGCCGCTGCTGAGCATGCACAGGGGGATGTGACTAAGATCGTTGCCGATGCTAGTGTTACTAGTTCGGTCAGTATTCAAATTGCTGCCAATAGTCAGGTTGCTTCGCAACAGGCTACCAGTGCTGCTTTAGCCGCTCAAACCACGACTGCAAGTGCAACGGCTGCTGCTTCACTTGCCTCAGCATATCCTGAGGACCAATTCGTTAAATCGAACGCCAGTGTTGCTAGTTCCGCTGCCGTCGTTGCCAATAGTGCATTGACCCAGGCTGCATCAGCCGCTAGTGTTGCTAGCTCAGCATTCTCACAAGCACACAGTGCTAGTCAGACCGTTGATTCAGCATTGAGTGCTGCTAATGGTGCTAATGCATCCGTAGTAAGTGCGAATACCGCTGCCAGTGCATTTGCCCAAGCCGGCAATCGTGATCAAGCTAGTTCAGCCCGTTCAGTTGCTGAATCGACTGCTGCAACGATTGCAATTTACCGGAGTCAAGCGGATGCTGCTGTAATCGTTGCCACATCGTTAAGCTCGATTGGAGCTGCTGCTCAATCAATTGCTACTGATGATAACAGTACCGCCCAAAGTGCGATGAAGGTGGCAAGTACTGCCGCCCAAGCAATTAGCAGTGAAGTGACTGCCGCTAGTGCCGGGACGGATGCCGCTGGTAAGGTTACCAGTTCGGTTGGTTCGATTGCGACGAGTGCTGCCAGCGTCGCCAGTGTTGCAAATGTTGATACTGGACAGGCTGATAGTTACGCCAGCGTTGCTAACTCCGCTTCAGGTGCCGTTAGTGCCGCTAGTCAATCGATTAATTCGACTGCGACAATGATTGCCAACTTGCGGAGTCAATTCTCGACCAATGGAGTGCTTAACGCCCAAGCCAGTGTCGCTAGTTCCGCTGCTAGTGCTGCCGCTAGCCTTAATTCCGCTGGATCTGTGCAAGCCAGTCTTGCCAATGCTGCAAAGACGCTTGTGGATTCTGCCGGCGTAGTTGCTAGCTCAGCTGCTGCAACGATTGTTACGAACGCTTCGTTCGCCAATTCAACTGCTGCTCAAGCTAAGTCTTACTACGTTGAGGGGAACCAGAGTGCCGGGGATATTTATGAACGGCTAGCAACTTCAGCAACGAGTGGGATTGCTGCAGCCAACGAAGTGTTAAGTTCCGCTGCATCACTAGTTGCTGCTAAAACGTTAGTTGCAAGTTCCGCCGCTTCACAAGCCCTTGTTAATCAAGGTGCTGCCAATGAACTGAATGCCCAAGCAACATCCGCATTCACGGTTGCACAAGCTGCTTACTCAGCAGCATCGAACGCCAGTGTTGCTGCTAAGGACTCACAAGTAACGAGCTCAGCTGCCGTTGCAACTAATAGCATTACTGGCTTTACGAGTTCTGCTGCTAGCGTTGATGCGGCGGTTCAATCCACCACCACTAAGACGGTGCAGACGCTGAACTCCACCGCTGCTCAAGTCATGAGTCAAGCTCAACAAGCTAGTTCATTAGCACGGCTGCATCCTTCAGATGCAATGCTTGCTTCAATTGCAAACGTTACTAACAGTGCGGCCGTCGTTGCTAGTGCTGCCAATGCGGTGGTTAATTCCGCCGCTGCAACGATTAGTTCGGCTACTAGCACGACCAGTTCTGCTGATCAGGTTGCTCAATCAGCACGCGCTGCCGCTACTAGTGCTAACTCCACCGCTGTTAATGCTGCGGTGGCCGCAAATAGTGCAGCGAATGCTGGGAACAACAGCGTTGCTAGCTCTGCTCGTTCCGTTGCGGACGCTGCCGCCAGTGCTGCTGTTGTTCAAGCAAGCCTTGCTAACAGCGCCGAAGCAGTTGTCAGTGTTGAACACTCAATTGCAACTTCATTGGCAAGCGTCGTTGACACGAACGACCACCTTGCTACTAGTGCTGCAACGTTGATTTCTTCCGGTGTGGTTGCCGCTTCAAGTCAGGCGGCTAGTGTTAGTGCATCCGCAAGTGCCAGTGCATCTGCAAGTGCCAGTGCATCTGCGAGTGCTAGCGCATCTTCAAGTGCTAGCGCGTCTGCAAGTGCTAGTGCATCTGCCAGTGCATCCAATGCTGCCAAGTCGAGTGCCGCTAATAGCACTGCATCATCCAGTGTTAATAGCAGTTCAGCTAGTTCCAGTTCGAATAGTAGTAACGCGAGTGCTACGAGTGCTAATAACGCCAACTCGACTGCTAGTTCAAATTCTGCACCTACGTCTTCATCAGCAACTTCCAGTGCATCTAGCGCTAGCGTTAGTGATAATTACTACTCAATGGGGGTTGCCGCTGCTAAAGCCAATACTGGAAAGAGTCAGGCCTATGCTGATCAACCAACCTACCAGGGTGGTTATGATGGTTATGTTGCCGGTTCTAACAATGCTTCATCAGTATTGCCATCCGGGGTTTCATCAACCTACGCAAGTGATTTTGCTAGGGCCTATGCAACTGGGCATTCGGTATATGTAAAGCAGTATGCAGATGGGAAGGCCGCAGCTAAGGCTGATACCATTGCAACCCCATCGCTACGGAATCAAGCGAAGGGGTACGTAGATGGTTATGTTGCTACATTTAACAAGCGCCTAACTAAGCATTCTGAATACGTCTACAATAAACGGAAGATTTACCTCTACGAAAATCCAACGTTTGCTAAGGACCAACGGATTGCTAAGTCTAGCGCCATGGCTGGTAAGAACATCGACAAGTTCAAGATAACTAAGATTGCCGTTTCAGCCAGTGGTTTGGTTCGTTACTACGTTAAGGGCGTTCTCCCTGGTGGGAAGGGTGCCTACGTCACTGCTAACCATAACTATGTCGTTAGCGCTTACTACCAAGAATCAGACCTAAAGGGTCGGCACACCGTTCGGGTAATTAATCCAAAGGGTGCCATCATTCATGGTAACAAGCACTTTACGACGAAGTTCAAGTACTACAAACCAGGTTCTAAGATCAAGATTAACAAGGTCGTGAACTACAAGGGAATTACCCGTTTCTATGTTGGAAAGGGTAGGTATTTGACCAGTAACAAGAAGTTCGTTAAGTTCATCTAGTCATTGGTTAAAATCATTTCGATTTAAAAAGAGGAGCCGATCAATTCGGCCCCTCTTTTTTGATTTATGATTGTCTTATGATGGATTCAATGCTATAATACTATCAACATATGAATATTGATATCCTTTAAGAGTTGACCAGAGAGTCGCCAAGGTTTGAGATAGTATGGGTGTGGTAGATAGCGCACTGAATACATACTGTAAGACCAAACCAAAGGGCTTTCTGACGATGATTAATCGTTAGGAGGTCCTTTTTATTTGACCGATATCAAATTCATTCAATTATTAATGATCCATTGGACTGGTTATTTTGGAGGAGGACGCACAATTATGATTCAAGCAGTAAGTGACCACCATTTCTTGAACATTAACGACTTAACAGATGTTCAAATTAATGATTTGATTGAATTAGCAGAACGGTTTAAAGCAGGGACTGCACAGGTCCGATTGGTCCGACCGGTGTATGCTGCGAACCTGTTTTTTGAAAACAGCACCCGGACCCATAGTTCATTTCAAATGGCTGAAAAGAAGTTAGGAATTGATTTAATCGGCATTAATCCGGCTGATAGTTCCGTTAAGAAGGGTGAGTCGCTTGGTGATACACTCAAGACCCTGCAAGCAATTGGCGTTGATATTGCCGTGATTCGCCATTCCCAAACTGGTTGGTACGATCAATTGACCAGTGATCCAAATATCAATCTTTCCCTGGTGAACGCGGGGGATGGCAGTGGTCAACACCCATCCCAGACCCTCTTGGATTTAATGACGATTCACGATGAATTTGGTCAATTTACGGGTTTAAACATCGGCATTATCGGCGACTTAGCCCATTCTAGGGTCGCCCGCTCCGACGCTGAGATTTTACAACGGCTAGGGGTCAACGTTTTCTTTGCGGGTCCACGGGAATGGTATCCAGCTGACTTTGATCAATTTGGGACCTATTGCGATTCGATTGATGACATCCTGCCCCACCTAGACGTAGTGATGTTATTACGGGTCCAATTAGAACGTTTGAACCAAAACGCCGTCGCAGCATTTACGCCCAATGAATATTACAGGACCTATGGGCTATCTGAAGAACGGGCTCAATTAATGAAGCAGGGTGCTATTATCATGCATCCCGCACCGGTCAATCGGGGCGTTGAAATTGCTTCAAGCCTGGTAGAAGCTCCTAAATCGCGTATTTTTACCCAGATGCGCAACGGGGTGTTTGCCCGGATGGCCATTTTGGCTACGTTGTTAAACCAACGTGGATTACTGGAGGAATAGTTAATGAAGAGCTTAATTAAAAATGCCCGTTGGAACGATGAATTGGTCTCAATTCTGATTGAAGACGGCAAGATTGCTAAAATTGCTTCGACCGTTGATACACCAGTTGATCAAACTTTTGATGCGGCTGGCAACCACGTGATTCCCGGGTTAGTCGACGTCCACGTGCACTTTCGCGATCCTGGATTAGAGTACAAGGAAACGATTAAGACCGGCAGCCTTGCTTCTGCTCACGGGGGTTTTACGACCGTTTTTGCAATGCCAAACGTTGACCCGGTCGTGGATACACCAGCTGCATTTGCTGAGATGGTAAAGCGTAACCGCCGCGATGGTGTCATTAAGGTGAAACAGTACGCAGCGATTTCAGGGGCATTAACGGCTGATCGTATTACCGATATTCAAAAGATGGCTGCATTAGGAGCGATTGGGTTTACCAACGACGGGCACGGGGTCCAAACTGCTGATACAATGTATCAAGCCATGCAACAGGCCCAAGCGGTTCACTTACCAATCGTGGCCCACGTTGAAGATGATAGTTTAATTCATGGTGGGGTCATGAATGCGGGGGCTGCTGCCGAACGCCTAGGCTTACCTGGCATGAGTGGGTTAAGTGAGTCGGCTCAATTAGCACGGGACCTGGTGTTAGCTGCTGCCACTGGTGTTCACTATCACGTGGCCCACATTTCGACGAAGGAATCGGTCGAATTATTACGAATTGCAAAGGCCCGGGGGCTGAACGTGACTGCCGAAGTGTCACCACACCACCTACTCCTTGATGATTCGATGATTGAAATGGATAATCCAATGATGAAGATGAACCCACCATTGCGGACTCCAGAAGATCGCGCGGCATTGATCAGCGGGTTATTGGATGGCACCATTGACATGGTGGCGACCGACCATGCCCCCCACAGCAAGGAAGAAAAAAGTGGTTCGATGCGCTCCGCCGCATTTGGGATTGTTGGGATTGAAACCGCATTTAGTTTAATTTATACTCATTTTGTGAAGAGCGGCTTGGTCGATTTAGCCACTGCGTTGAAGTGGATGGTGACCAACCCAATTCAAGCGTTTAACATTACTGACGCCGGCCAATTACGAGTTGGCGATCCAGCTGATTTAGCAATCATGGACCTAGACCATGGGTACCAAATTGATGCAGATGACTTCCTATCGAAGGGAAAGAACTCACCGTTCATTGGCGAGTCAGTTTATGGGAAGACGATTGCAACGTTCGTTGATGGCAAACAGGTTTATTAATTACATTTGAGGGGGATTACAATGAAACGTTACTTAGTGTTAAAGAATGGCTCGGTTTATTCCGGAGAGGGATTCGGTTCCAATCGAGATGTGTTTACGGAAGTCGTCTTCAGTACTGGGATGACGGGGTATCAAGAAACCATCACCGACCCTAGTTACTACGGGCAAGCAATGGTATTTACATACCCATTGATTGGCAACTACGGAATCAACAGCGATGACTTTGAAAGCTTTCAACCTGCAGTGGATGCAATTATCGTCCATGAGTTAGCCCGCAGACCTAGTAATTTTCGCTCGGTAATGAGCCTAGCTGAATATGCCGAACAAGAAGACCTCCCCGGCTTAACCGGCGTCGATACCCGGAAGCTAGCTAAGGAAATTAGAAAAGAGGGTTCCATGCCCGCCGTAATCGTGAGCGAATTAGATCAGGCTAAGATCGATCAAATGTTTGAACGCGACTACCAAGCTGAATTAGAAGCTAAGGCCAAGCAAGTAGCAACGAAGAATATTTACCAAGCCCCCAATGATGGCGTTCGAATTGCATTGCTGGACTTTGGGTTGAAGGAATCAATCGTCAAAGCCCTCTCAAAACGAAATGCAAACGTGATCGTATTTCCTGGGAACACCCCCGTTAAGGAAATCATTGAATCTCGCCCAGCTGGGGTATTGCTATCCAACGGGCCTGGGGACCCCACTGAATACCCATACGCACTGGATACGATTCGGACCCTTCAGGAACGCTATCCGCTAATGGGGATTTGTTTGGGTCATCAGTTATTTGCACTAGCAAATGGGGCAAAGACCTACAAAATGAAGTTTGGCCACCGTGGCTTTAACCACGCTGTTCACGATGTGAATAGTCCCCGGTGTAACTTTACCTCCCAAAACCATGGGTACGCAGTTGATCGGGACTCACTACGGGATACGGATTTAGTGATTACCCACGAAGAAATCAACGATGGAACGGTCGAAGGGGTTAAATTAAAGGGCCATCGCGCTTTTTCAGTTCAATTCCATCCGGATGCATGTCCCGGACCACATGATTCTGAATACATGTTCGATCAATTTATTGATTTAATTAAGCACAATAATGGAGGTCAAGACTAATGCCAAAGAGAACCGACATCAAAAAAATCCTGGTCATCGGATCGGGACCCATTGTAATTGGCCAAGCGGCTGAATTTGATTATTCAGGGTCACAAGCTTGTCTATCGTTGCGTGAAGAGGGCTACGAAGTGATTTTGATTAACTCCAACCCGGCAACCATTATGACCGATAAAGAAATTGCCGATAAGGTCTTTATCGAACCCATCACCCTAGAATTCGTCTCAAAAATCATTCGCCAAGAATTACCGGACGCCATCCTACCAACGCTAGGGGGGCAAACCGGATTGAACATGGCTAAGCAACTAGCTGATTCCGGTATCTTAGCTGAATTGAAAATTGAACTACTGGGCACGAAGCTCCATTCGATCGAAGAGGCCGAAGACCGGGAATTATTCAAAGATTTAATGGAACGGCTACATGAACCAGTTCCAGAATCACGAATTGCAACAACGCTAGAAGAAGCCCAGGCCTTTGTTGCTGAAGTCGGCTATCCAGTCGTAATTCGGCCTGCTTACACGTTAGGTGGGACCGGGGGTGGCTTTGCTTACAACGACGCCCAATTAGATGAAATTACCACGAACGGGTTGGAGCTATCCCCCGTGACCCAGGTCCTGGTCGAAAGATCAATTGCCGGTTATAAGGAAATTGAATTTGAAGTGATGCGGGATGCAAAGGATGACGCCTTGATCGTTGCATCAATGGAAAACGTTGATCCAGTTGGGGTGCACACCGGTGATTCGATTGTGGTTTCACCCACCCAAACGCTATCGGATCGCGATTATCAAATGATGCGGGACGTGGCTTTAAAGATCATTCGGGCACTAGACATTGAAGGTGGGGTCAACATCCAAATGGCATTGGATCCCAATAGCTTTAAATACTACATCATTGAAGTGAACCCAAGGGTCTCACGGTCTTCGGCACTAGCTTCTAAGGCCACTGGTTATCCAATTGCTAAGATGGCGGCTAAAATTGCCGTTGGTTTAAACCTGGATGAAATTACCAACCCGATTACCGGGACCACGCTAGCAGAATTCGAACCAGCATTGGACTACGTGGTAACTAAGATTCCCCGGTGGCCATTTGATAAGTTCCCAGCAGCAAGTCGCAGACTAGGGACCCAAATGAAGGCGACCGGTGAAGTGATGGCAATCGGGAGAAACTTTGAGGAATCAATCTTAAAGGCGGTTCGGTCACTAGAAATTGATGACAAGTACGTTTTTGATGAGCGGCTTGCAAAGGTCGACACCCAAGAACTATTGAATCAATTAGTGCCCGCTCAAGATGACCGGTTATTCGTAATTTGTGAATTACTAAGAAGACACGTAGCCCTTGAAAAGATCCATGCCATTACTAAAATCAATGAATTTTACCTTGATAAATTATTACACATCATTGAAATTGAGGACCAACTACGTAAGCACCATGATAGTGATACGTTGCGCTTAGCGAAGCAAAATGGATTTACCGATGATGTGATCGGTAAGCTATGGGACCAAAGTGGCGATCAGATTCGGGCCACTAGAAAGCAACAGCAAATCCTGCCCGTTTATAAAATGGTGGATACCGTTGCTGGAGAGTTTGAATCCCAAACCCCATATTATTATGGGACCTACGAAGAAGAGGATGAATCAGTGGTAAGCAAGAAACCATCCATTCTAGTTGTTGGTTCGGGGCCGATTCGGATCGGACAGGGGGTCGAATTTGATTACGCGACCGTCCACAGCGTTCGGGCGATTCAAAAGGCCGGCTATGAAGCCATTATTATGAATTCGAATCCTGAAACGGTATCAACTGATTTTTCGATTTCAGATAAACTCTACTTTGAACCGTTGACCCTAGAGGACGTATTGAACGTCATTGACCATGAACAACCCCTGGGGGTAGTGGTTCAATTTGGTGGCCAGACCGCAATTAACCTAGCCGAACCACTCCATCAACGCGGAATCAAGATTCTGGGGACGACGGTCGAAGATATTAACCGTGGTGAAGATCGGGAGTTATTTGGTGAAGTCATCGATCGCTTACAGTTACCCCAACCCAAGGGGGCCACTGCCACTACCGTTGATGGTGCGGTTAAGGTCGCAAATGAAATTGGTTATCCGATCTTGATTCGGCCTTCATATGTGCTGGGTGGCCGGGCCATGGAAATTATTACTTCAGACGATGCACTGCGTGAATACATGAACAGAGCGGTGAAGGTCTCAAATGAACATCCGGTGTTGATTGATTCCTACTTAGTGGGTTCGGAAGCCGAAGTGGATGTGATTTCAGATGGGACCAACGTCTTAATCCCTGGGATTTTGGAACACATTGAACGGGCCGGAATTCACTCTGGTGATTCAATGGGGGTTTACCCACCACAAAACATGCAACCAAATATCAAACAACAAATTATTGATGACTCCATCAAGTTAGCTAAGGATTTGAACACGGTTGGATTGATGAACATTCAATTCGTTATTCATGATCATCGGGCATACGTGATCGAAGTCAACCCGAGAGCTTCCCGGACGGTGCCATTCTTATCGAAGGTCACTAATATCCCAATGGCGCAAGTTGCCACTCGGGTAATGCTGGGGCAGACCCTCCCTGAATTAGGTTATCAAGAGGGCTTGGTTCCAGAACCGCAGACGGTGCATGTGAAAGCACCCGTATTTAGCTTCAGCAAGTTACCAGCAGTTAACAGTACGCTGGGGCCTGAAATGAAGTCGACCGGTGAAGTGATGGGATCAGATGTGACCTTCTCAAAGGCATTGTACAAGGCGTTCGTGGCATCTGGCATTACCGTTCCAGACCATGGGAACGTATTGTTTACGGTGGCTGATGCCGATAAGCAGGAATCACTGGACCTAGCAAAGCGCTTTAAAGCATTGGGCTTCCAAATTCAAGGCACTGCCCAAACCGCCCAATTTTTTGAAGACCACGGGTTAGTTGCTAATCGGATCGATAAAATTGAGGAATCAGAAAATAATGCGGTGACCGAACTGCAAAACGATCAACTACAGGTGGTCGTTAACACGGTGGATAACACGAAACGGGCTGCAAACGATGAAAGCCAAATTAGAGCAACGGCAATTGAAAATGAAATTCCATTATTTACTGGACTAGACACAGTCGCCGCATTCTTAGATGTGTTAGAGGCCCGTTCATTTGAGATTAAGCCATTATAATTGGGGGATAAAACATGAGTAAGTTTGATTTAACGGGGCAAATCAACGGGGTGCCCTTTGACCGGTTGTTCTTGAACGCCTCGGGAGTGCATTGTCAAAGTACGACCGAATTAGATGAATTATTGCAGGATGAATTTGTGGGGGGCGCTGTGACTAAAAGTGCCACCCTTGAAAAGCGGGCCGGCAATCCCGCCCCGCGTTACTACGAACTAGCAAATGGCTCCATTAATTCAATGGGGCTACCCAATAACGGGTTCGATTACTACATTCAATATGTCTTACAATTCCATGCGAAGCCGACGATTCTATCGGTGGCAGGCTTATCTGCGGATGACGATATTCAATTGCTGAACCAGATTCAAGATTCCGACTATCAGGGATTGACCGAATTGAACCTTTCCTGCCCGAATGTAATTGGGAAGCCCCAAATGGCATATGATTTTGAGGGCACCCAAGCCCTGCTTCAATCAGTGTTCAGCTTCTTTAAGAAGCCCCTGGGGGTTAAGTTGCCACCATATTTTGACCTAGTTCATTTTGATCAAATTACGGCCATTTTGAACCAGTTTCCGTTGACCCATGTTAATTCGATTAACTCAATTGGCAATGGCCTGTGGGTCGATGTTGCTAGTGAATCGGTCGTAATTAAGCCCAAGGGTGGCTTTGGGGGCCTGGGTGGCAAGATGGTCTTACCAACCGCCCTTGCGAACGTCCGGGCGTTAAGACAACGGTTGAACGATTCGATCAAAGTGATTGGGACCGGTGGGGTCCAGACCGGTGCCGATGTTTTTGCGCACATTCTTTGTGGTGCGGAGTTAGTTTCAATTGGGACCCAACTCCAAGCTGAAGGAATCGGGGTCTACCACCGATTGACCAATGAGTTAGAACGGATCATGGCTGATAAGGGCTACACCGCATTAGCTGATTTCCGTGGAAAACTTAATACAATTTAATGCAAAAAGATTTATCCTAAAAATTAAATTATGATATTATAGAATGTAGTTAACTTAAGTTGGCTACATTTTTGTTTATTACAAGATGCAGCCTTAAACTACGAAATAGAGCGAGGGTAAACAATGAATAATGATAGAATCGAATCTAGCGCAGACCAACTCAAAACTAGTTTGAACGCTAAGATTTACCATTTGAATGCATTACGTGATGCATTACGTCATCATGACGATTTAACTATCTATCAATCGATTAATGCCGAACGGTTCAATTCCATTATGCAACCAAAAAAACCAGTGGATGATAAGTATGATGTTTCACTAATCGTAAGTGATATTCAACCTGAATTGAGTCACTACCTAAGTGATCAATTGATTGATTACTTAGGGATGGAGTTTCCATTTTTTTACTATAATGAATATGAAAACGGCCGTTTTCGGATGTATTTCGGAAACTGGTGGGACCATAAATTATTCGGTGAATTAGACGTATTGAACGTCCGGTTTGAATTTAATGATGTGGAATTAAACAAACTAGGGCAATCGTTTAAATTAGAAGCTGAAAATAAGACCTACTATTCTGATGATATTATGGAAATCACTAACGAAAGCCAAAAACTACAGACCTTAATTGATTCAAAGACTGACCGCGATGCCATTAAGAGCCAGCTCAAGGTGGCAATTCGTGAAAATGAATCCGGCTTTACAATGCCATGGGATGCTGCGAAGGTCAAAGAAGAACACACTAGTTTGACTGATCAGTATAAGCAATTAGTGGCGGAGGACGATCAAGCTGCAGCTGGTGCTAAGCAGATTAAGAAGAATGAGTCTAAAATCTTAGAATTGAATAAAGAAGATACGATCATTAGCTACGAAAAGCAAAGTATCCGTGATAAATTCCAAAACTTTGGTCGCTTTATGGAGGTGCAATCAAACTTGTATTATGATTACATGCAATATTTAGCAACCCATAAGGGGGGCAGCCATGATGAAGGATAGTGATCGTAAAATGAGCATTGCATTGTTTGAATACAATCGGCAGTTAAAGGCGGGATTGAAGCGCGGTGATGATTATTCCAAATTATTAGATCGGATGATTTATACCGATGATAAGGACGAACTGTTAAAATCGATCGATGATTTGATTCATTTTAAAATGGATACCGATTACGTTCAATTTCCAATTAGGTATTCTAGTGCCGATTTTTATTTAATCTTTATGGCGCGGGTGTTAGAAGAAAATAATATTTCTTCAATGATTCAAATGGATATGAACGGGACTGCGGGCAATGTTGCCCAACGGCTGATTCAACTAGATAATGGGATTACTTTTAAGTTTGTAGTCAATAATGATCGAATCTCATATACTGATACGACCTATGGCAACCCCTTGTTTGACCTATCATTTGAAATCAAACGGATTCATTTTAATGATCAGGCCCTGTTAGATTTATTTGTGGAGACATTAAATGATGATTTAGGCCCCACCCCGATTATTATCGCAGTAAATACCTTAATTGCATTTGCTGATTTTATGCATGCTGATTATGATTATCAGGTTAGTTATGGCATTTTAGATACGAGTGATCAGCATTTTCACGCGTTTAAAAATCGGAAGCTACCCCGCGCAATTATTGATGAATTATTCATCAGTTCAGCCAAGGATAAGTATTCATTAATTTCTTATAAGCAGACCGGCGCCCAGTTAAAATTAGACGGGGCCACTTTAAATCTGTTTAACGATGGGACAGATGTGAATCCGAATTGGGGAATGCAGATTGTTGATGGGGATAACAATGTCTCTTGGTTCCAATTACTATTAAAATACGATTTCTTAAGGGATTGGTACCTAAAGAACCTTTCTGATTTACAAATTAATGCCGACTAATTTAGAAGGGATGGTTAAATTGAATTTTCAAGCAATGCTAATCAACGCGGTGAATTATTATCGTCAATACGAACAACACAACCAACTGCACCCCTTACCGGAGACCCGGTTTAAAAATGCGGTGGTTGCTTTAGATGTATCATTTGCTGAATTAGCCGCTCAAATTGGCTGGTTCATGGCGAAAGCTGACCGCAAAGCAGTCACTAAGGATGAATTATTAGTCCAGTATACCCGGGTATTACGAGGCTGTTTATTGGTTGCTAATTTACGCAACTGGAACCGCAACATCTTGGTGGATGACCAGCAGTTAGCTAAATTAGGGCGACAATTGACCCAGACTGATTTTAGTAAGCTTTATTTAGCAACTAAAAACATGTTGAATGCAGCCTACTTTAAGCATAGTGAGACTGATTTTAACCATGCATGGAAGTTATTGCTAAAATTAGGGTTAGCTGATCTGCATTTTTCGCAAAAAGAGATTGCGACTGAGTTCGACCACCAGTGCGGGGTTGAGAGCATTGATCACCAGTAAATTAAAATTATGGATTGACACATTTGAAATCATCTCGTATAATCATTAATGTTGTTTGAATGTCGCAGTAGCCCAGTTGGATAGAGCAACGGTCTTCTAAACCGTAGGTCGAGAGTTCGAGTCTCTCCTGCGACATTAGTGAATAGCATTAAAAAACATTAGTCTTTTTAGGCTAATGTTTTTTTGTGGCTTGACTTAAGTTGATTAGATGGGGTATACTAAGCGTTGTTGTATTTGTGGACTTCCACAGCTACAACCGCACGATTTAAGTATTAAGTTCGGTTTTGCCGGCGCTTAATTTCGGCGAGTCTAAGCAAATTATTTAAGGAGGTGCACATAGATGTACGCAATTATTATTACAGGTGGTAAGCAATACAAGGTTGCTGAAGGTGAATCAATCTTCGTTGAAAAGTTAAACGCAAACGAAGGTGACAAGGTTACTTTTGACAAGGTTGTATTTGTTGGTGGTGACTCAGCTAAGGTTGGGGCTCCACTCGTTGATGGTGCTTCAGTTTCAGGAACTGTTGAAAAGCAAGGCCGCGAAAAGAAGATCACTATCTTTAGATACAAGCCAAAGAAGGGTGCCCAATCAAAGAAGGGTCACCGTCAACCTTACACTAAGGTTAAGATTGACTCAATCAAGGCTTAATTAAGGAGCAGTTAATGATACAGACAATTATCCACCGTCAGGGGGACTTGATTACCGGCTTTGAATTAACGGGTCATGCTGATTCAGGCGAGTATGGTCAAGACATTGTTTGTGCAGCGGCATCAGCATTGTCCATTACAACGACAAATGCGTTAATTGCTGTTGCTGGTGTTACCCCAGACGTTCAAAGCGATTCCGTTAATGGCGGATTGCTAATCGTAAGGGTGCCAGTCATTGATAATGATGAGCAATCATTGCAAGCTCAGACGTTGCTTGCAGCATTTGAGCTAGGCATGAAGGAGATTGCGAAACAGTATTCGCAATACGTTAACTTAAAAATTAATTAATAATTTCATCCGTGGAGGTGTAATCGATATGTTAGAAATGAACTTACAATTCTTCTCTCACCATAAAGGGGGAGGTTCTACTGCCAATGGTCGTAACTCAGCTGGTCGTCGTTTAGGAACTAAGATTCCTGACGGTGGTAAGGCCGCTACTGGTCAAATCATTTACCGTCAACGTGGTACTCACATTTACCCAGGTAAAAATGTTAAGCGTGGTGGCGATGATACTTTATTTGCCCTTGCTGACGGGATCGTTAAGTTTGAACGTTTAGGCCGTAACCGTCGTCAAGTTTCAGTATACCCAGTATCTGAAGCTGTCGCTAAATAATACGGATAAAAGATAACTAAGGAGCCTCCGTGAGGCTCCTTTTTATTTGCAAAATTAATAATGTTAGACTAAGTATGTTATAATATTTAGGACATTAAGATAGAGATATCATTGTTTTTACTATTAGGAGGAATAACAATGGCTACAATTTCAACTGCACAATTTAAGAACGGGTTAACGATCGAAGTAGATAACGCAATTTGGAAGATCATCAGTTTCCAACACGTTAAGCCTGGTAAGGGGGGCGCATTCGTTCGTTCTAAGTTAAAGAACTTAAGAACCGGTGCCGTTCAGGACAAGACTTTTAGAGCCGGTGCTAAGATGGAACAAGCACCCATTACGACTAGCAAGATGCAATACCTATACGGTGATCCTTCTGGTTACGTATTTATGGATATGGATACTTACGAACAAATTACCATTCCTGGTAACCAAATTAAGGATGAGTTAAACTACCTTCAAGAAAACATGGAAGTGAACGTGGTTCAATATGGTAGTGAAACGCTTGGAGTGGAACTTCCTAACACCGTAGTATTAGAAGTTGCCGATACTGAACCAAGTATCAAGGGAAACACCGCTTCAGGTGGTTCCAAGCCAGCTACGATGACGACGGGATTAGTAGTTCAAGTTCCATTCTTTGTTAACTCAGGGGACAAGCTATCAATTAACACTACTGATGGGACTTATATTTCTAGAGCTTAATTACAATATCAATACCGGCATCTAATGAAAGGGTGATATTTATGGCAGATAGTAACACTTTATTAAAGGGTGGCAAAGAAAGCGCGGGTTCGATTAAAATCGCTCCCCGGGTGCTTGAAATTATTGCAAGTATTGCTGCTGTTAAGGTTCCAGGAGTTGAACGCATGCGTGGTTCATTTTCCACTGGAGTAAACGAACTATTTGGTCACAAGGATTTTGGGAAGGGCATTAAGCTCTCCTTTAATGACCGTGATCAAGTTAGTGTTGATATCTACGTCTACGTTGAATACGGGGTATCAGTACCAAAGGTTGCTCTAGAAATTCAAGATAAGGTCAAACAACAATTACTCTTTATGACCGAATTGGATGTATTGGATGTTAACGTTCATGTGGACGGGATTGTTCATGCTCATTCTGAAAGCAAAATTGATCCTGATGATTTATTTGCAGATAACGATAATAGTAAGGGTGAGAAAAAGTGAGTTTAAATCGACACCAAATTAGAGAACTTGCTTTTCAGACTTTATTTGCGATTAATGCAAATAAGGAGACTGATAAGGAAGCGTTCTTCCATGTAATTGTTAAGGATGACCAAGCGGAATATCCCGATTATTTGTGCCAATTAGTTGATGGTGTATTAGCACATCAACCCGAGTTAGATTCACAAATTAGTGAATATTTAAGCGCCAAGTGGTCAATCGATCGAATCGCAAAGGTGGACCTAATTATTCTTAGAATTGCATTCTATGAACATGATTACGTTGATGACATTCCCGATAAGGTTGCGGTTAATGAAGCAATCGAATTAACCAAGAAATATAGTGATGATCGTTCCCGACGCTTTGTTAGCGGGGTCCTTTCACACGTAGTTAGTGGTTAATTATTAAAAACTTAATAATAATTTAATTTATTATAAAGGATTCGTACACAGTACGAACCCTTTTTTATGTTATGCTAAAATAAGATAATGTTAATTCGAATTGGTGCATAAAAAATCAAGGGGTTGAATTGGAACATGGCAAAAATTATTGATGGAAAAGCGTTAGCAAAAAAAACTAATGATGATACTAAACAAATGGTAAACGAGCTACATAGTTTAGGAATTAAACCATGTTTAGCGGTAATTCTAGTGGGTGATGACCAGGCCAGTGCTAGATACGTTCGGAATAAGCACAAAAAAGCCGAACAGTTGGGCATCGAATCCATCGTTAACCACCTCCCAAAGGAAACCACTCAGGCAGAATTGTTAAAGGTCGTTAATGAATATAATGATGATGATGCAATTAATGGGATCTTAGTTCAATCACCACTTCCAAAGCACATTGATGAACAATTGATTACTAGAACGATCAAACCAGAAAAAGACGTTGATGGTTTCCATCCTGTGAACGTCGGTAATTTATTCTTGAATGAACCTAAAAACTACCCGGTAGCATGTACCCCTAAGGGAGTCATGGCAATGTTTGCTGAATATAACATCGATTTAACTGGTAAAAAAGCAGTTGTAATCGGGAGAAGTTCAATTGTGGGTCGGCCAATGGCAGCCCTATTGATCAATGCTAATGCTACCGTAACGGTCTTGAACCACTATTCACAAGATGCTAAAAGCTATATTAAGGAGGCAGACGTTGTGGTGGCTGCGACTGGAAAGCTCCATATGGTTTCAGGAGCAGATTTAAAGGTCGGTGCGACCGTAATTGACGTTGGTCAAAATTTGAACGAAGCTGGGAAGCTAGTTGGGGATGTTGACTACGAATCCGCCGAAAAGGTTGCTGGTTACATTACACCTGTTCCTGGTGGTGTGGGGCCAATGACGATTGCAATTTTAATGCGGCAAACCGTTGAATTAGCATCATGGAGTGCTAAAAATGATTAATGATAATAAATACCTATCGGTAACGGCCTTTAATACCTACATTAAGCGGAAGTTCGATGTTGATCCATATTTAGGGCAGGTTTTTATTACAGGGGAAATTTCTAACTTCCGGCTGCGACCAAAACATCAATATTTTGTATTAAAAGATGATCATAGCAAAATGGACGTTGTAATGTGGCAGTCGGTATTTGCGAAGCTCCCATTTAAGCTAGAGGATGGAATGAAGGTCAATGTGCGGGGACGGATATCAGTTTTCCAAAAAACTGGGACCTATCAATTATACGTTGATAAAATGGAACCGGATGGAATCGGAGCACTATATCAGGCTTACGAACAATTAAAAAATAAACTAGCCAGTGAGGGTTTGTTTGATCCCCAGTATAAGAAGCCATTGCCAATGCTCCCAAAACGAATTGCGGTGATTACATCGGAAAGCGGTGCGGTAATTAAGGATATTATTACTACGACTAGGCGCCGGTTCCCAATTGCTCAATTAGTTTTATTTCCAGCGATTGTTCAGGGCGATCAGGCTGCTGATGACATTGTGAGACAAATTGAACGGGTCAATCAATTGGGGAACTTTGATACCTTGATCGTTGGACGGGGAGGTGGCTCGATTGAAGACCTCTGGCCATTTAATGAGGAACGAGTGGCTCGGGCGATTTTTGAAAGTCGCATTCCGGTGATTTCTTCGGTCGGACACGAAACTGATACAACGATCGCTGATTTTGTAGCTGATCAACGTGCTGCAACACCGACGGCTGCTGCTGAAATGGCTGTTCCTAAGTTATCCGATGTGTTATTTAGTTTACAAAATGCCCATGAGCGGATTTTCAACGCCTTTCATAATTACTTAGCGCGGAATCAACAGTGGTTGAATAATATCAAGGGTTCATATGTCTTTCGGCAACCAGAACGGTTATATGAAAGCTACGTTCAACAATTAGATAACTTGCGTGATCGGTTGAATAATGGCTTTCAAAATCAATTGAATCTGGACCGTCAGCGGTTAGAAAAACTAAATTATAACTTACGTTACCAATCACCAATTAGATTGGTGCAGGCTCAAAATAATCAGCTTAATTTATTAAATCAACGGATGAAGGCCGCCGTTTACAACCGCTTTAATGACAAGCAAAACCAATTTAAAAAACTCGTTAACACCTTGGAACACCTAAGTCCATTGAAAATCATGGGTCGCGGGTATTCGTACGTTTCAAAGGATACGCACGTGATTCAAAGAGTTAGTGATTTAAAGGTAAATGACCAAATCACACTAGGGTTTATCGATGGGAACGCCACCGCCGAAATTAAACAAATTCAAGCTAAGGAGCAGGATTAGATAATGAGTGAACAACCAACATTCGAACAAAATATGAAAAAATTAGAACAAATTGTTCAACAACTAGAACAGGGCAACGTTCCCTTGGAAGAGGCCCTCAAACAATTTCAAATTGGGATTAAATTAAGTGGCGATCTCCAATCAACACTTAACAATGCTGAAAACAAGTTAACTAAGGTTATGAACCAAAACAACCAAGAAGAACCATTTGATCGTGATCAGGGGTAATTATAATGGGTGTTGATAAACAATTAATGGATTTTGAAGCTCGTTTGCGGCCTCAAATTAATACGTTCCTAGCGCAACGGGTCCCGGTAGATGTGGACCAAGCTCAGTTGGCTAAATCAATGCTTTATTCGATTACTGCTGGTGGCAAGCGGCTGCGGCCGTTGTTAACGCTTGCGGTGTTAGAAACATTTCAAGTCCAACCAGATGAGGCGAGTTTTAAAGCTGCCAGTGCCGTTGAGTTATTGCATACCTATTCATTAATTCACGACGATTTACCAGCTATGGATGACGATGACTTAAGACGGGGACTGCCGACTAATCACGTTAAATTTGGTGCAGGAATGGCTACGTTGGCTGGGGATGGTTTGTTGACACTTGCCTTTCAGTGGCTAGTTGATAATTCATTACCAGCAGCGACTAAAATTGAGTTGGTGGACCAATTGAGTCGATTAGCCGGTCCATCCGGGATGGTAGCGGGCCAGGCTGATGATATTTATTATGAACAACATCAATTAGCTTTAGCACATTTACAAAAATTACACCGTCATAAGACCGGTGACTTAATTTTATATGCAGTTCGGGCAGGGGGGCTCATTGCAAACCGCAGTGATTGCCAACCCTTATTGGATCAATTTGCTAAATCGTTCGGGCTTGCGTTTCAAATCTATGATGACATTTTGGATGTTACCAGCAGTGCCGATCAACTTGGTAAACCGGTCCACCAGGATGCAAATAAAAACACCTATCCGAATTTAATGGGGCTTGATCGTTCCTATCAGCAATTGGCTAAGACAATTGAAGCGGGACGTTCAGCTTTAAAGCAAATGCAAGCAGAAAAAAACGTTGATACCACTTTATTGGCATCGTTTTTTTCTTATTTTCAATTTTAATGGAGCATAAGAATGGAAAAACAACGAGTAGATATTTTATTGGTCGCACAGGGATTATTTGATTCACGAGAAAAGGCCAAGCGGGCCGTAATGGCTGGTGAAGTTCTGGGTAAAAATGAGGAACGACTGGATAAACCCGGGGAACGGATTCCCGTTGATACTAAATTACACATCAAGGGAAAACCGCTACCGTACGTTAGTCGTGGTGGCTTGAAATTAGAAAAGGCACTCCGGGTATTTAAAATTGACGTTAGTGGCCGCATCGTATTGGATATTGGATCTTCGACCGGTGGGTTTACCGATGTAATGCTGCAATCGGGTGCTAAGCAAAGTTATGCATTAGACGTGGGTAGCAATCAATTGGTGTGGAAGTTAAGAAATGACCCCCGGGTAATTGTAATGGAACATACTAACTTCAGGTATAGTAAGCTAGCAGATTTTACTGATGGTCGTCCTGAGTTTGCTTCAATTGATGTTTCGTTTATTTCACTACATTTAATTTTGCCACCATTGAAGCAAATCATTGAACCGGCAGGGGAAGTCGTTGCGCTAGTGAAGCCACAATTCGAAGCTGGTCGTGAAAACGTTGGTAAACATGGAATTGTTCGTGACCATCAAGTGCACGTTGACGTATTGAATGATATTATCCAATTTTCAGTTGCCAGTGGCTATTCAGTCTTAGGATTAGACTTTTCACCAATTAAGGGTGGCGAGGGTAATATTGAATTCTTAATTCATTTAAAGTCCGTTGAGCATCCAGAAATTTCACCAGACGTGTCTGTTGCGCAAGTCCTAAAAAATGCAGATGAAGCACTAAATATTAAAAAGTAACATTAGGAATGGGGGGTTCCGAATTGAAAAAAAGAGATCGCCAACACATGATCAAACAATTAATTAGTAAAGAAGCAATCCGGAATCAAGCAGAATTCGTTAAGATGCTTGATGAAGTGGGGGTCAAAGTAACTCAAGCAACGGTCTCTCGAGACATCAAGGAAATGCGGTTAGTAAAAGTGCCCTCCCGTTTAGGTGGCTATAAATACAGCTTGCCACAAGAAAAAAGAATTAATATCGAAAAAAAACTCCAACAAGCAGTTGATGATTCTTTAATTTCAATCGCTGTTCAGGACAAGAACGTTTTGATCAAGGTTTCTCCAGGTAGCGGGGCCGTTCTTAGTTCGTTAGTGGAGAAAATGAACTACGACTCCGTCTTCGGGGTCCTATGTGATGATAATACCGTTTTGATTATCTGTGTTTCAGATGCAGCGGCTATCGAATTTAGAGACAAAATAAATCAACTAGTGGTAAAATAAAGGGACTTAATCGTTGAGTCTTTTTTTGTTATAGGGGGATTTCTCCATTGCTACAGGAATTAAACATCAAGAATTTAGCCATTATTGATCATATTGAGGTCAATTTTGAGGACCATATGACGGTGCTGACCGGGGAGACCGGTGCTGGGAAATCAATCGTAATGGATGCAATTGGCCTACTTGCCGGTGGGCGGGGTTCTAAATCGTTGATTCGATCGGGGGCCGATAAATTGGTCTTACAGGGTCAATTTATCTTTCCAGCTGACGGGCTGACCTACCGCTTATTAGATGAACTAGGCATTGATCATGATGATGGTAGTGTGATTTTACAACGTGAGATTACCCAAAATGGGCGGAATGTTTGTCGAGTTAACGGAATGTTAGTCAATACCAATACTTTAAAACGGATTGGGCAGACCATCGTTGATATTGAGGGCCAACATGACCACCAGGAATTATTGCAACCGGAGCGCCACCTACATCTTTTGGATGAGTTCATCGGCAAACCCATCAAAACCATTTTGGAATCATACCAGCATTATTACCGTCGTTTTAAAAAGCTCAAGCAGCTAGTTGAAGATAAGAATAATAATCAACAACAATGGGCACAGCATATTGATATGCTCCAATTTCAAGTGAATGAAATTAATGCAGCTGAGTTACAACCAAATGAGGAAGACGAATTAGTGAAGGAACGTGATCAGCTGTTAAATCATCAAAAAATTAGCGATGCGTTAAAGGGGAGCTTTGTTCAAATTAATGGGGATGAAACCATTAGCCCGTTGGATATGATTGGTGATGCAATGAATTCGATGCAATCCATTGAGCAATACGATGACAGCTATCAAGCGATTAGTGAAGACTTGCAGAATGCTTACTACGCCTTACAGGATGCTTCTAATCAAATTTCTCGGGAAACTGATTTACAGGAGTTCGATGAAAATCGCTTAGCGGACATTGAAGCGCGCTTGGATTTGATTTACCAACTAAAGCGTAAATATGGAGATTCCATTGAAAAAATTTTGAATTACTATCAAAAAATTAGTAAAGAATTAAAACAAACCGAAGCGGATCAAAGTGATAGTAATGATTTAGATGAACAATTATTAACTGTGGAAACGAAGTTACAGCAGTTAGGTGAGCAAATGAGTTCGCTTCGCCATCAATCTGCAGTTAAATTAGAAGGACGCATTCACCAACAATTAGCAGATTTATACATGGAACAAACGCGCTTTGAGGTTAGTTTTACGCCCAATGCCACCCACCATTTTACTAGCAATGGGATTGAAGCGGTGGCGTTTTACATTCAAACTAATCCGGGAGAAGGATTTCATGAATTAGCCAAAATTGCTTCCGGTGGTGAATTGTCCAGAATTATGCTGGCTTTAAAAACCATCTTTGTTAGCGCACAGGGGGTAACTTCAATTATCTTTGATGAAGTTGATACCGGGGTTAGTGGTCGTGTTGCACAGGCAATGGCCGAAAAGATCAGTGCGATTGCTGAGACTGAACAGGTCCTTTGCATCACCCATTTACCACAAGTTGCAGCAATTGGTGACCACCATTACTTTATTGGAAAACAGGTGATTAACAACCGGACTAAAACCACAATTCAAAAACTGGACCATGATCAGCAGGTTACTGAATTATCAAGAATGTTAGCTGGTAAAAAGGTGACAAAATTAACATTAGAACATGCTGATGAAATGCTTAAGATGGCTTCAGAAAAGAAACACGTTTAATCTAAATTAATGGGTTGATAAATTGGTTAAAAAAAGTGATAATATAAATAATAGCTTATTTTGAAGGGATATTTAAAAATGGTTAAAAGAGGAATGTTAATTGTGTTATCAGGGCCTTCTGGCGTTGGTAAGGGAACCGTTAGAAAAGCACTTTTTAATGAACCAGATGTTGATTTTCAATATTCAATCTCCATGACGACTAGGAAACCACGTGATGGGGAAAAGAATGGTGTTGACTACTTCTTCGTATCAAAGGAAGAATTCGAAGAAAAAATTAAGAATGGTGAAATGTTAGAGTACGCTAAGTACGTTGACAATTACTATGGCACACCACTGGAATACGTTAATCAAACCCTTGATTCAGGGCGGGATGTCTTTTTAGAAATTGAAGTGAATGGTGCCATGCAAGTTCGTGCTAATTCACCAGAGGGCGTCTTTGTATTTCTAACGCCACCTGACTTATTAGAATTAAGAAATCGATTAATTGGTCGGGGGACCGATGAAATGGATGTTATCAATAAGCGAATTCATACTGCCGTTGGTGAAATCAAGATGATGCGCAATTATGACTATGCCGTTTTGAATGATAAGGTGGAAAATGCAGTTACCAATATTAAAAACATCGTTCGCAGCGAACGATTGAAGGTTACTCGTGTAATGCCTGATTACCTTTCAATGTTAGGAGATGAAGATTAATGTTACTATACCCATCAGTTGATAAATTATTGACCCAAGTGAATTCTCGGTATTCATTAATTATGTTGGCAAGTAAGCGGGCCCACGAATTAGATGCCGGTGCTAAGCCATTGTTATCAGAATATAAGTCACAAAAGTCAATTGGAAAGGCGTTCGAAGAAATTGCAGCGGGCGTTGTACAAATTGATCGTTAGACTAATTGTTTTACTAGAGAACCCTTTGTGAAATTCACAAGGGCTTTTTTAATATATGGAGGAATTAAATGATTCAAAATTTAAACGTTGCCCTTTACGTTACGGGGAGTATTGCTGCTTATAAAAGCCTTTTGATGACCCGGTTATTGGTCAAAGCGGGCGCTAACGTTCGAGTGGTGATGACTAACGGAGCATTGGATTTTATCAAACCACTTAGTTTTCAAGCGTTATCCAAACACCCGGTATTAACTGATCATAGTTTTGGAATGCACGATTCTGACATTACCCATATTGAATTAGCACAGTGGAGTGATTTAGCCTTGGTCATGCCCGCTGATGCCAACACAATTGCCAAATTAGCAAATGGCTTAGCTGACAATTTGGCCACGACAACGCTACTTGCCACTAGTGCCCCCAAGATGATCGTCCCAGCAATGAATGATCAAATGCTTGCTAATCCGGCAACGCAGCGGAATTTAGAGCAATTACGGACCGACGGTTGTAAAATTGTTGATCCAGTAGTTGGTTTTTTAGCCGAAGGATACCAGGCCAAGGGGCGAATGGCGGAACCCAAAACCGTGTTCCGGTTGATTGAACGCTTAACCACTCCTGCTGCTGATTTAAAATTGAAGGGGAAGCGGGTCTTAGTCACTGCCGGTGCGACCCGGCAACCCATTGATCCGGTTCGGTTTATTACTAATTCATCTTCTGGCAAGATGGGAATTGCAGTAGCTAGCGCAGCAGCACGGTTAGGAGCCGATGTGACTTTAATCTGTGCTGATGTGCGGGTTAAAGTTCCGGATGGAATTAAAGTGGTGTCAGTAGTTACAAGTGCTGAATTGAAAACAGCCGTGTTGAAATTAATGCCTGAAACGGATGTGTTAGTGATGACCGCTGCGGTAGCTGACTTTGAATCCGTTCATGTCGCTGGGCAAAAAATTAAAAAAGCTGCCCAATCAGATTTATTTACCCTCCAGTTTAGAGAAGCAGCTGATATTTTAAAGGCGGTTGCTAAAATTAAGCGTCCTGATCAATATACGGTGGGATTTGCCGCTGAAACGAATGATTTAAGGCAAAATGCGCTTAAAAAATTACACGCCAAGGGGCTTAATTTATTGGTGGCAAACGATGTTGCTAACCCCCAAATTGGATTTAGCAGTGACAATAATCAGGTTACGTTCTTACGTGCGGGGCATGAGCCAGTCCAAACGCCGGTCCTGCCGAAAATAGCAATTGCGGAACGGCTTGTGAATATGGTCGCTGATGACTTAAAATAGGAAAGGACGCGATGTACCGTGAAATTCGCTGAAGTATTAGTGGATGTACCCACCATGCAGACTGATCAACCCTATACCTACCAGATTCCATCTGAATTAGCGGGCGATCTAAAGCTGGGGATGCGAGTGGTCGTTCCGTTTGGCCGTGGTAAGCGTAAGGTGCAGGGCTTTATTGTGGGGTTTAGCAATCATGTTGATTACGATGGTAAAATGAAGCAAATTGACTCGATCATTGACCTAACCCCAGTGGTTAATGATGAGTTGTTAAAACTATCTGCATGGCTAGCTCAAACGACCTTTTCATTTCGGATTAGTTGCATCATGACGATGCTACCGAGCGTGATGCGAGCTAAGGCGACCAAGGTATTGCGGATTAATAAGGCGCCATTGGAGCCCTCAATTGCAGCGCTATTCGGGAAACAAAGTGAATTGGAGTACGATGAGGATCAATTCAATCCTGATCAATTGAAGGCGATTATCGATGCAGTTCGGACCGGACAGTTAACGCTGGACTACGTAGTCAAAAACCAGGCCCGGGCGAAACAGGTCCTCCAAATTACGCCTGCACAATCCGTTGCCGAATTAAAAGCTGTATTAGAACAAGTTGCTGCTAATGCGGTTGCCCAACAAAAACTATTGAAGTGGTTAATCGAGCATCCTGATCAACCAATTGAACAGCCTCGACTCGCCAGTATGTTGCAAATCCCCATTTCAACGATTAACACTGCCGCTAAAAAAGGCTGGGTTAATAAACAACGGGTGACCGTATTACGCGATCCCTCGAAACATTCAATTGCCAGAAACTATCCATTAGCATTAAATGACGACCAAAAACAAGCGGTTGATCAAATTGCTGCATCGATCAAAAATGAAACTGCAGACGTGTATTTATTGGAAGGGGTCACCGGTTCCGGGAAAACGGAGGTCTACCTCCAGGCAATCCAAAAGGCATTGGTAGCTGGAAAAACAGCTTTGATGCTAGTTCCAGAAATTGCATTGACTCCCCAAATGGTGAACCGGGTCAAGGGCCGCTTTGGTGACATGGTAGCAATGCTACATAGTGGCCTTTCAATCGGTGAGCGGTACGATGAGTGGCGGCGCATTAATGCTGGGGATGCTCAAGTGGTAGTCGGCGCCCGTTCTGCAGTCTTTGCGCCGTTAAAAAACATCGGGGTCATCATTATGGATGAAGAACACGACAGTAGCTATAAACAAGAGGATACTCCCCGTTATAATACCCGTGAGGTGGCTAAATGGCGGGGAGCTTATAATCACTGTCCAGTGGTCTTAGGCAGTGCGACGCCCTCGCTCGAGTCAAGAGCCCGAGCCGGAAAGGACGTCTACCACCTATTGATGATGCCGCACCGAATTAATAATCAATCACTCCCCACGGTCAACGTCGTTGATATGCGTAATGTATTAATCAATGATGGTAAGACTGATTTTTCAGAACCGCTGTTAACTGCAATTCAGCACCGATTAGCCCGGAAGGAACAGACCGTTTTAATGCTGAACCGGCGGGGTTATTCGTCGTTTTTGATGTGTCGTGATTGTGGATTTGTTTTAAAGTGTCCCAATTGTGATATCTCGTTGACCCTGCATTTAAAGGGGCATCGGATGCAATGTCACTACTGTGGATTTGAGCAACCAATTCCCAATCGCTGTCCCAATTGTCATGGGCAGCGCCTTCGTTCATTTGGGACGGGAACTGAAAAAGTTGAACAGCAATTAAATCAGTTGTTACCTAATGCTAGCGTAATTAGAATGGACGTTGACACCACTAAACGCAAGGGCGCCCACGAACGCTTATTGGCCCAATTTGGGAGTGGGCAGGCGGATATTTTACTGGGCACCCAGATGATTGCCAAGGGGCTTGATTTCCCGAACGTGACGTTAGTTGGGGTGTTAAATGCCGATACTTCGTTGGATCTACCTGATTTTCGGGCGAATGAAAAGACATTTCAATTATTGACGCAGGTCAGTGGCCGGGCAGGCCGAGCTCAAAAGCAGGGTGAGGTTTATATCCAGACTTATAATCCTGATAATAAGGCCATTCAGTTGGCTAAGGAACAGGACTATGAGGCCTTTTACCGTTCTGAAATGCGAATTAGGCACATTGCAAACTACCCACCGTACTTCTTTACGGTGCGTATCACTGCCAACGCTAAGTTTGAGAATCAATCGGCGAAGGTCATCTATGAAATTGACCGTTACTTAAGGCAGACGCTGACTAATGGTGACATTATTTTAGGTCCCACGCCCTCGGCAATTTCTAGAATTAAGAATAAATATTATTATCAGTTGCTAATCAAGTATAAACATGAACCAAAATTACAATCAGCACTAGAACACGTGTTGAACAAATATCAAACTGCGATTCGGCATGGAATTTACATTTCGATTGATTCCGAACCAGTCAGTTTTATGTAAGGAGTAGATTTAAAATGACATCAATTGTATTTATGGGAACACCCCAATTCAGCGTACCGATCCTAACCGGACTAGTTGAAAACGGCTATGCCGTTAAGGCAGTTGTGACCCAACCCGACCGACCAGTGGGGAGAAAGCGGGTCTTAACGGCCTCACCAGTTAAACAGGCCGCAATTAAATTCAACATTCCGGTATTCCAGCCCGAAAAGATTAGTGGCAGTGATGAAATGGAACGAATTATTAATTTAAAGCCGGATTTAATCATCACTGCTGCCTTCGGACAGTTCCTACCTGAAAAACTACTGGCGGCTGCGAAAGTGGCTGCAATTAATGTGCATGGGTCATTGTTACCAAAGTACCGGGGAGGGGCCCCGGTCCAATACGCCATTATGAATGGGGATGCTGAAACCGGCATTTCAATCATGGACATGGTCAAAGCAATGGATGCTGGTGATGTGATCGCACAATCATCCATTCCAATTGAAGCAGACGATGACACCGCTTCAATGTTTAAGAAATTGAGCGGTTTAGGTCGTAAGATGCTATTGGCTACGATTCCAAAGTTGATTGATGGGACTGCGACTAGGACCCCTCAAGATCCGAAGCAAGTTGTTTTTTCACCAACGATTAAGCGGAGCGAGGAACGGCTTGATTTTAATCAACCCGCCCGCTTAGTGGATGCGAAGGTCCGGGCATTACGTCCAGACCCAAGTGCATTTACGACCATCAAGGGTAAGCGGACGAAGGTATGGCAAACCACGCCACGATCTGAAACCACGGACCTAGCACCTGGTTGTGTGGTAGCTAAGACTAAAAAGCAGCTTGTGGTTGCGGCTGGGGATTCGACGACGTTACAACTAGATGTCATTCAACCAGCTGGTAAACCGAAGCAACAAATTAAAGATTACTTGAATGGTGCAGGGCAAAGCATTCAAGTTGGGGAGCAAATTATTAGTAATGACTAAAAAAGATAATCCAAGGCAGTTAGCAGTTGCCACCTTAACCAAGATCGAACAGGGAGCATATTCCAGTTTACAATTAAATCAAATCATTCAAAATAGTACCCTTGATGAACGGGATGTAAAACTCTTGACCAACATTGTCTATGGAGTCATTCAACACAAATTAACGTTGGAATATCAAATTGCTCCGTTCATCAAAAAGCAAAAGCGGCTGCAACCATGGGTGTTAGTGCTATTAAAAACCGCTTTGTATCAAATGGAGTACTTAGACCGCATTCCGAAACGGGCAATCTTTAACGAATCAATTAACATTGCTAAGGTGATGGGACACGATGGAATTCGTAAAATGGTTACCGGCGTCTTACACCAAATTGACCGTAATGGTGTCTTAGATCCAGCTCAGATTAAGGATCCGTTGGAACGGATGCAACTTCAATTTAGTGTGCCTAAGTGGATCATTGAGCAACTAATTGAACAGGTGGGGATGACCAAGACCACTAGCATTTTAGCATCATTGAATCAACCCGCTAAGCAATCAGTGCGGGTCAATACGGCAATGGAGACCAGGGATGCCCTAGCCACTCAATTGCATGCAAGTGGATTTGACGTTACCAATAGTAGCCTAGCCGAAGCGGGATTGATCCTATCTAACCGATCGGCTAATTCTGCACCGGAATTTAAAACTGGGGCGATGACAATTCAAGATGAAAGTGCGATGCTACCGGTGGAAACCATGCCGATTGGTGCCAATCAGTTGATTTTGGATGCCTGTTCAGCACCTGGTGGCAAAACGACCCAGATTGCGGAACGCTTAGCCCGTCAAAAAAGTGGGCGGGTGGTTGCATTAGATCTCCACGAGAGTCGTTTGAAGCAGGTCGTTAAAAATGCAAAGCGGATGCATTTGAATGATTATGTACAAACTAAAGCCTTGGATGCTAGAAAATTAGATTCAATTTATGCAAATGAAACATTCGACCAGGTCTTAGTTGATGCACCGTGTTCGGGGTTAGGCTTGATGCGTCGGAAACCGGAGATTAGGTATGAAAAATCAATTCAAGATATTAAACACTTGGCTGAAATTCAATTGGCAATTTTAAATTCAATTGCTCCTAAAATAAAAGTCGGCGGTCAATTAACTTATAGCACCTGTACGATCATTGACCAGGAAAATCACGCAGTCTTAGAGCAATTTTTAGTGGAGCACCCCGAATTTGAACGGAAGCCGATTGACTTAAATAGTGTGCAGTCCAATCCGGGTGAAATTAGAATCTATCCGGATGATTTTGATTCTGATGGCTTCTTTGTTGCAAATTTAGTAAAAACAGGTGATTAATTGAATGAAGTTAAAAGTGGCTTATAAATCGATAATTGGTAAGATTCGGCCCAAAAACGAGGATAACGCATCTTTTTTTTACGACCAATCAAATAATATATTGGCAATCGTTGCAGATGGTATCGGGGGGAACCGGGCCGGAGAAGTGGCTTCTAAAATGGCAGTGGATGGGATTGGCAAGCGCTTTACCAATCAACAGATTCAAACCGTAAAGCATGCCAGCAAGTGGTTTCAAAATCAAATTGATTTTGAAAACCAAGAAATCCTGGCAATCTCAATGCACGATCAACACTTAAAAGGCATGGGGACCACGTTCGTGGGCTTTATTAACACCGGAAGAAACTATGTAATCTGTAACATTGGGGATAGTAGGGGGTATTTATTTCGCAATACCGAACTCACCCAATTAACTGAAGATCATTCCTACGTCAACGAGTTACTAAAGGCTGGTAAAATCTCTAAACAGGCCGCTGCGACCTATCCATATAAAAATGTGATTGTTCGTAGCCTGGGTATTTCTAGCAATGCTGAGCCTACGATTTCTGATGGCCGGATTTTAATTGGTGATCAGTTTTTACTTTGTAGTGATGGATTGACCGATTTAGTATCTGAATCAGTGATTAAGTTGGTGTTGCAGTCCAATCGATCAATTGCTGAAAAGTGTGAAAAACTAACCGAAATGGCTAATCAAAACGGTGGTTCTGATAACATTACGGTTTTGATCATTGAGACACGGGCTGATCAAGGAGTTGATAATCATGGTTAGTGGGCGGCTATTAAATCATCGTTATCGATTGATTGAACAAATTGGCCAGGGTGGAATGTCTGATGTTTACCTTGCCAAGGATATTAAGACGAACCGCCTCGTTGCCGTTAAATTCTTACGGGTTGATTTTAGGGATGATCCCAAAATAAAAGCCCAATTCAGACGTGAGGCGTTGGCAATCAGTCAGTTGAGCAGCGCTAACATTGTTAAGGTGTATGGGTTTGAAGAAACCGATGGGGTGCAGTACTCCATCATGGAATACGTTCGGGGAATGAACCTCAAGAATTACATTCATAATTATTCTCCCATTGCGGTGTCAAATGTTTTAAAAATAATGAATCAGATTCTATTAGCAGTAAATGTAGCCCATCAAAATAACATCGTTCATCGGGACTTAAAACCAGAAAACGTTTTAATTGATGAAAATGAGAACGTTAAAATCACTGATTTTGGCATTGCCATTTTTACCACTGAACGGACGTTGACCCAAACGCATTCAATTATTGGTTCCATTCACTACCTTTCACCGGAACAAGTTCGTGGTGAGGGGGCAACGAAACGTTCGGATATTTATTCACTAGGAATCATTATGTATGAACTCTTGACGGGTAAGGTCCCCTTCGATGGTGATAATCCGGTTTCAATTGCCTTAAAACATTCTAAGTCACCGTTACCACCCATTAATGCGACTAATCAGGCAATTCCATTAGCGGTTGAAAACGTAGTCCTCAGGGCAACTGCTAAGAATCCAAATGATCGGTTCGCATCGATTGCTGAGATGCAAACCGCATTAAATCAGGCGCTTAATTTAAAGCACGTGCAACGCTTCGTCCCCAAGATGGGCTTCGATGATGAAGATGAGACTAAAATCATGAATTTTAACGAGTTGAATGCCCTTGACAATACGGCAAGCGGGACCACTACGAGTGCGCCATCAAAACGGGGCATCCACCATCCCGCTCGATTATTTTGGAGCACTTGGGTCGGCGTAGTTGGAATTATATTGGTGACGTTTGGATTAGTGATCCATTTCTATTTTGCCCAGGTGCCGTCGTTAACGGGGTTGTCTAAGCAACAGGCGATTCAACGCTTGCATTCAGCTGGTTTGAAAGTGAAATCCATTCAATATCGGTATGCTAATAACGTTCCAATTGGACATGCATTTTCATCAATCCCCCAAACCAATCGTTGGGTCTTACGGAGTAATCCCGTTACGCTAGTGTTAAGTAATGGGGTTGATAAAATTAGTTTGGATAATTATATTGGCCAGGATTTTGAGCAGACTGCCAAAGAACTAAGTGACCGTGGGTTTAAAATTGAAAAACAACTTGCTAGTTCGGATAC
Source organism: Nicoliella spurrieriana (assembly GCF_023380205.1). Taxonomy (NCBI): domain Bacteria; kingdom Bacillati; phylum Bacillota; class Bacilli; order Lactobacillales; family Lactobacillaceae; genus Nicoliella; species Nicoliella spurrieriana. Next base: position 1,318,397 of record NZ_CP093361.1, on the reverse strand, counting down.
GTTTGGTAGTGGTAAAATCCTAAAACAAAATTTCATTCCTGGAAATTCGTATAGCCCCCATAATAAAAAGATTAAGTTTGTAGTCTCAGATGGGATTAAACAATTTACATTGAAACGATTAGTGGGGATGACTAAGGACGAAGCCGCTAGTTACGTTCAAATGATGGGGTTGAACCCAACGTTTGATTATCAATATAACGATGAATATCCAGCTGGCATGGTGTTTAACCAAAATCCAGATTCTGGATTAACCGTGTTTAATGGCGATAATGTAATTATCTCGGTCTCAAAGGGTGCCAAGACATCTGGAAGTCAAAATGGGCCGCATACGTTGAACGTGAACGTTAATTTACCGTATCAATCTGATGATCACCAGTCAAATGAAATTGATATTTACGTTAAGGATGCTAATAATTCTTTGAGTCATTTGTACCGCCGAATTACCATCTATCAAAATACCAAATTCATTATTCCATTTAAATTGGATGGTAAGACACCTGGAGAATATAAAATTGTACGGGATGGGAAGACGATTAACTACGTTAAAAATATTAATTAATGTTCTTTAACGTGCCAAAGTTTAGTATAATTATTAATAAAAGGGGTGGTGAATTGCCAACTGGAAGAATTTATCAATCACTAAGTGGCTTTTTTGATGTGCACGCTGACGGTAAGACATATCGGACTCGTGCTCGTGGAAATTTTAGAAAGCACGGGATTAAGCCCATCGTTGGTGATATTGTAGAGTTTGAAAATGACTATATTTTAAAGGTGGATTCAAGGAAAAATGCATTGGTTCGGCCACCATTATCCAATATTGATCAAGCGGTGGTGGTGACTGCATCGACGGAAGCTGAATTTAGTTTGAACCTATTGAACCGTCAATTAGTAGCGCTTGGCATCAGTAAGATCAAACCGATTATTTATTTTACTAAAATCGATTTATTGACTCCCGAACGCTTTGCTAAGATTAGACAAATTGCTAATGACTACCAAAAAATTGGCTACGTCACGATTTGTCCGGATCAACAAAGTGATAACGATCCAATCGAACCGCTCCGTGATTATTTTGCGAACCGGGTGACCGTTTTTATGGGCCAGACTGGGGCTGGAAAATCAACGCTGTTAAATAAAATATTGCCGAGTCTCCATTTAGCGACCGGTGAGATATCACAGGCGTTAAACCGGGGCCGGCATACGACCCGGAAGGTCACCTTAATTCCGATTGCAGACGGGCTAGTTGCTGATACACCAGGGTTTTCTTCTTACGATACTTTTGAGATTGACTACCGTCAGGTTAAGGATTACTTTCCGGAGTTTGTTCGCAATGCTTCCGGGTGTAAGTTCCGTGAATGTTTACACGTTAAGGAACCGGGTTGTAAAATTAAGGCAATGGTCGATGATGGTGAAATCTTAAAGAGTCGTTATGATGATTACTTACAACTGGTTGAGATGATCAAAAATCGGAAGCCAATTTATAATAAAAAGAAATGAGGAAATGAAAATGATTAAAGTTGCTCCATCCATTTTAAGTGCAGATTATGTTAACTTACAACGTGACATTGAAAAGGTTGAAAAGGGGGGCGCTGAATACCTCCATATTGATATTATGGACGGCATGTTCGTGCCTGCCATCTCATATGGCCCAAACTGGGTTAAGGCAATTAGACCCATTTCAAAAATGATTTTAGATGTGCATATGATGGTTCAAAATCCAGAACGCTACATTGACACCTTTGCGGATGCTGGTGCCGATCTAATTGGGATTCATGTTGAATCAACGCCCCACATTCACCGGGCCCTTCAAATGATTAAGAACCGCGACATTAAGGCTGAAGTCGTAATTAATCCAGGAACGCCAGTAGAGGCAATCAAACCGGTATTGTACATGGTCGATCAAGTATTAGTAATGACCGTTAACCCAGGTTTTGGTGGTCAAAAGTTCATTCCTGAAACGGTCAAGAAGATTAAGCAACTAAATGAAATTAAAAAGCAAGCAGGTTATGATTTTGATATCGAAATTGATGGTGGGGTCAATGACCATACCGTTAAGGGTGCTTACGAAGCTGGTGCTACCGTTGCTGTTGCTGGTTCATATGTATTCGGTGCCGATGATCCTGCAAGTAAAGTGCAAGCAATTAAGGATGCGACTAAATAATGACGCATCTAAACCTACTTGGTGGCGGCCCAGTAGCTAACTGGCCTAAGGCGCTTAAGGAGCATCAGGTTGATGGTGATTGGATCGGAGTTGACCGCGGAACCCTGCGTTTGATCAAGTTGGGGATCGATCCGATTTATGCAATTGGTGATTTCGATTCAATGAATTCAGCAGAATTGGCACTCGTAAAACAACACGTAAGCGAGATTCACCAATCTAACCCGGAAAAAGACGATACCGATACCCAATTGGGATTGAAGGTGGCATTGCAACGCTTTGCGGCTGATTCAATCGATATTTATGGGGTGACCGGGGGCCGGCTGGATCATTTCTTAGCCAATTTTTTCATGGTGTTAGAAATGCGCTTTCGACCGTTCGCACAACGAATCAGATTGATCGATGCTCAAAATACCATTAGTTATTTTTTACCTGGAACCCATGAGATTAAAAAGGAACCTGGTAAACGATACTTAGCCTTTGTTCCGTTAACTAAAATGACGCTAACCTTAGCTGATGAACGGTACCAGTTAAATCAATACCCCATTCAAAATCCAGTTTCACTAGCTAGTAACGAGTTTGTTGGTGAGACGGGGCACTTTACATTCGACCAAGGCGTCATCGCGGTAATTCAAAGTTGCGACCAATAAAAAAAGACCAGCATTCGCTGGTCTTTTTTTATAATTATGATTAAACGCGGGTAACCTTACCTGATTTTAAGGTCCGGGCACTAACCCAAACTTTCTTAGGTTTGCCATCAACTAAAATCCGAACTTTTTGTAAGTTTGGCTTCCAGCTACGACGTGAAGAGTTCAAGGCGTGAGAACGCTTGTTACCAAAATGGGTTCTCTTACCGCTGATAAAGTCTTTAGCCATGAGAATGCCTCCTTGTATTTATTTTTATAAATGTTTTAATCCACTACAATAATTTAGCATATTATGAGCAGCTTTGCAATAGTTTTCTTTCAAGTATATTTACTTGACAGCATATTCAATTAAATTGATTACCAACTCTTTGGATTTTGCGATTCTTGTGGTAACATTAATAATTATAAGATAATAGATTCGAATCTTTTAAGGAGGCTATTACATTGGCCGTTAAAATTAAGACAAAGTATGGAGTCGTTGACATTAGTAGTGATGTCATTTCTTCCGTTGTTGGAAGTGCGACTACTGATAACTACGGGGTTGTGGGCATGGCTAGCAAAAACCAGCTCCGTGATAATGTAAATAGTATTTTAAAAAATGATAACTACTCTAAGGGAGTAGTAGTCAGACAAGAAAACAGCGGGATTGCAATCGAAGTAAACATCATCGTTAGTTATGGGACTAAAATTTCGGAAGTTTGCCGAAACGTTCAATCTAAGGTGAAGTATAATCTAGAAACCATGCTTGGCATCACTGCCAACACCGTTAACGTTGTAGTCCAAGGGGTTCAAGTTTTAAATGATTAGGACTGACCTGAACTCCTCGTCTAGGAGGAAATCGATTTGAGTGTGACAGAAATTGACAGTAATCAATTTAGAAAAATGATCAAGGCGGCCTCAGCGACGCTTAAAAATAATGCTGATTTTGTTAATTCTTTAAACGTGTTCCCGGTGCCAGATGGTGATACTGGGACTAATATGAATTTATCATTAGCAAGCGGTGCTAAGTACGTTGCCAATTCCGGTGCTGATTCAGTGGGGGATTTGGCTGAAGCGTTGGCTAAGGGTCTTTTAATGGGGGCTCGTGGTAACTCTGGCGTGATTTTGTCCCAAATTTTTCGGGGATTTGCTAAATCGGTCGCCGGTAAAAGGGTTTTAGATGCAAGGGACCTTAATGATGGATTAGTGGAGGCCACTAAAACTGCTTATAGTTCCGTGATGAAGCCAACTGAAGGGACCATCTTGACCGTGATTCGAGGGGCTGCTGAAAAGAGTCGACAAGTCTATTCAGAATTGGATGTCGCAGCGTTAATGGATGCAGTGAGTGTTGCTGCCGATGATGCATTAAAACAAACGACCGAATTATTACCAGTCTTAAAACAGGTAGGGGTCGTAGACTCAGGTGGCCAGGGGCTAGCATTTATTTTAAAGGCGTTTGCCGATTCTTTGAATGGGCGTGAGGTATCGATTGAAAAAAACGAGCCTGACAGTCAAGAAATGGACGAAATGATTGATGCTAAGCATCATAAGAGCGTTCAAAGTGAAATTAATCCAGAAGACATTAAGTACGGTTATTGTACTCAAATTATGGTCAGGATTGGTCATGGCAAGGAAGTGGAACGAAAGTTCGAATACCAGCCATTTTATGATTATCTAGCTAAGCTGGGTGATTCGTTGTTAGTTGTTAATGATGACGAAATCGTCAAGGTTCATGTGCATACCGAACATCCGGGAAAGGTTTTAGCATGGGGGCAACAAGTTGGTGACTTAGCCACCGTAAAGGTTGATAACATGCGCTTACAACAAGAAGACATTATCAATCAAGATACTGACGACCAGCCGGCCGAACAAGAAATTGAACGCCCTAACGATACAGCTGTAATTGCGGTTGCTAGTGGGGACGGGATTGGGACGTTATTTAATAGCCTGGGTGTAACTGATATCATCAGTGGTGGTCAGACCATGAATCCTAGTACCCAAGACATTGTTGATGCCATTAATAATTCGCACGCTAACCGGGCAGTGATTTTACCGAACAATAGCAATATCTTTTTAGCTGCTGAGCAGGCTGCTAAGGTGGCAGACATTCCGACCACAATTGTCCATACAAAGACGATTCCACAGGGCATGACGGCCATGCTTGAATATGATCCTAGCGCTAAATTAGCGGATATTAAATCTGCAATGGAGGCCAATTTGGATTACGTAAAGAGTGGTGAAGTGACCAGGGCCGTTCGGGATACTGAATTAGATCAAGTGCATATTAAGAAGAATCAATTCATGGGAATTGTGGATGGTAACATTACCGTTACTAGTTCGAACATGATTGATGCGACTACTCAGATGGTTGCTGCCATGTTGGATGAAGATAGCGAAGCCGTTACCATTATCTATGGTCAAGGTGCCAATGAGCGTGAATCACAGAAATTAAAGGATAACATCATGAAAATTGATGAAGACCTAGAAATTGAAATTCATGAAGGGAACCAACCAGTTTATCCATTTTTGGTATCCGTTGAATAATTAGTTTAATTAAAACGAATCGGATTCTAATCCGATTTTTTTATTCGGAGGTGATTTAAAATCGATAGTTTGAATAATTCTGTTAGCACCCTGGAGGGCATCGGTCCTAAAAAGGAACTCGTGTTGAATAGTTTAGGAATTAAAACGATTAACGATTTGTTAAATTACTTTCCGTTTCGTTATGATAATTTTAAGATTCAATCGTTAGCAACGCTGCCACCACAAGCTCAAGTGACGTTAAAAGGCGTGGTGGTGGATTCACCGAGCGTTTATCGGTATGGATATAAAAAATCAAAATTGACATTTCTACTGCAAGTTGAGCACGCGGCCGTTCGGGTGAATTTTTTTAACCAACCCTGGTTAGCTAAACAAATTACAGTCAATCAACCACTCGTGGTTTACGGTCGATTTGATCGTCAACAAATGGCAATGGCGGCGATGAAGATCATTAGCAATGCGACTAATCAAATGGCGCCCATCTATTCGGTCAATAAGCAGATCAAGCAGCAAACGCTTCGGAAGTTAATTCAAGCTACCTATGAAAAATATCAAGCTCAAATTGAGGATTTCATTCCAGAATCACTGCGGAAACGCTACCGTTTGGAATCACACCGGCAAGTGGTGCATGATATGCATTTTCCAGCTGATCTGCGGGCCTCTAAATTAGCGTTACGGACTGCTAAATTTGAGGAGTTTTTTATTTTTCAAATGCGCATGCAGTTATTACGAATGCGTGATCATCACTTTTCCGGCATCCGAATTAATTACGATATTGCTGCAATTAATCAATTTATTAACGCCTTACCATTTAAACTGACCGGTGCTCAAAATAAGGTTGTCACTGAGATTTTACACAATTTAGGGGACGGTTCTCAAATGAATCGGCTATTACAGGGTGATGTGGGGAGCGGAAAAACGATTGTTGCCGCAATCGCCATTTATGCCACCATAACGGCTGGATATCAGGCCGCTTTGATGGTTCCAACGGAAATTTTAGCCGAACAACACGCCAATGGGTTAGCTAAAATTTTTGCAAACTTACCAGTTAACATTGCTTTACTGACTGGTGATACTAAGCCGGCGGTTCGTCGTGAAATTTTACCACGAATTAAGGACGGTGAAATTAACCTGGTGATTGGGACCCATGCGCTAATTCAAGATGAAGTTAATTTCCATAATCTGGGGTTAGCAATCATTGATGAACAACACCGCTTTGGGGTCAACCAACGAGCTGCTTTGCGTAAAAAGGGCGACGATCCAAACGTTTTAACTATGACAGCCACCCCCATTCCACGGACAATGACGATTACTACTTATGGTGAAATGGATGTTTCAGTCATCAACGAATTACCAGCCGGACGGAAACCAATTGTGACTAGGTGGATCAATAGTAAGCAGGTTTCCACAACATTTCCATTTTTATTGCAGCATCTAAGTCACCACGAACAAATGTATGTGATTGCACCATTAATTGAGGAATCTGATAAGTCCGATATGCAAAGTACCGAAACGATGCTTGAGATGTTTCAACGTTCGTTTCCGGGATTTCAGGTTGGTTTACTTCATGGTAGAATGAAGGATGCTGAAAAAAATGCGGTGATGGAAGCGTTCAAGCGCCGTGAAATTCAAATTTTAGTTTCAACGACCGTAATTGAAGTGGGCGTGGACGTCCCCAATGCATCATTAATGATGATTTTTAATGCCGATCATTTTGGGCTGGCCCAATTACACCAGTTGCGCGGCCGGGTTGGCCGTGGTGATCAGCAGTCGTATTGTATATTGGTTGCTGATCCAAAGACTGAGGTCGGTAAAAAACGGATGAATGTGATGGTCGAGACCACGGATGGATTCATAGTTGCCCAAAAGGACCTCGAATTGAGGGGGTCCGGAGATGTGATGGGGAAACAACAATCCGGCCAAGTTCAATTTAAAATCGGTGATCCAGTGGCTGACCTGGTCATGTTATCCTACGCTCAAGAAGAGGCTAAGCGAATTGTTAACAGTCCGCATTGGAACGAGTTGACCGATAATTTACCATTAGTAAAGTACTTAAACGATGAATCATTAACCGATTCACTAGATTAGGAGAGAGATAGAAATGAAAATTGCAGTTGACGCAATGGGCGGCGATTATGCCCCCACTGAAGTAGTTAAAGGGGTTGAAATGGCACGGGATCGATATTCCGATATGCATTTTCAATTATACGGCCCTAAGGATCAAGTGGAACCACTAATCGCCAATAACGAGCGGATTACGGTCATTCATACTGAGCAAGTAATTGAAATGGGTGAAGAACCAGTTAGGGCAGTGAAGAAGAAGAAGGATTCTAGCATGGTCAAAGCTGCTGAAGCTGTTAAGAATGGTGATGCAGATGCGTTTTTATCCGGTGGTAATACTGGTGCGCTCCTTACGGCTGGCTTATTCATCGTTGGGCGCATTAAGGGGATTGAGCGGCCAGCGTTAACGACCACGTTACCTATGGTCGAGGGTCCAAATAGTAAGTTTGTAATGTTAGATGTTGGAGCAAATGCTGATTCAAGACCCTTTCATCTTTATCAATATGCGTTCATGGGGAATTACTACGCTAAAGCCGTCTTGGGAATTAAGAATCCCCGGGTAGGTTTATTGAACAATGGGACTGAAGCTGACAAGGGTGATAAGTTGCATCGTGCAGTCCATGATTTATTGGCTGCTAACCATGATTTAAATTTCATTGGGAACGTTGAGTCCCGTGAACTATTGAACGGAGCTGCTGACGTGGTGGTTACCGATGGTTTTACCGGGAATGCTGCTTTAAAGAGTACCGAAGGAACTGCACTGACGATGCTAAATTTAATTAAAAGTAGTATAATGAATGGTGGCTTAACTGATAAATTGGGCGCTTATTTATTAAAGAATACCTTTAAGGAAATTAATACTAAGTTAGACTATTCTAAGTATGGTGGGGCGGTCTTGATTGGAGTGAAAGCCCCGGTCGTTAAAATGCACGGAAGTAGCAAGGCGACTACGGTCCGGAATACATTGGGCCAGATTCATACAATGGTCGAGTCGAATACGGTTGGCCAAATTGTTGATTACTTTAACGCCCATGCAGACGCAATGAAGGCGATTAAACAAGAAGCAAAGAATAACTAAAATGGTGGGATATAATAATGACAAAGGACCAGGTTTTTGATCGAGTTGCTGATATGATTGCTGATCAATTTGAAATTGACCGGAGCAAAATTACTGGCAGTTTAAATTTTAAGCGTGATTTAGATGCTGATTCAATTGACTTTGTTGAATTCGTTTTGAACTTAGAAAGTGAATTTGGCGCTAATATCGATGATGATGATGCAGAAAAATTAAATACGGTTGACGAAGCCGTTGATTATATTGTTAGTCATTCTTAAATTAAATATGATTAGTAGAGCGATTACATTTTGTAATCGCTTTTTATTGAATCAATAAATAGGAGTTGAATGAAATGGATGCAGCATTTGATAAAGAATTAGCTGATAACTATGGAATTAAGTTTCATGATGAATCATTATTAGATGAGGCCTTTACCCAGGCTTCGTTCGTTAACGAACATCCGGGTCATCATCTACGATTTTACGAACGAATTGAGTTTCTTGGGGATGCCGTTTATGAATTGGTGGTTTCAGAATACATTTTTAAACGGTATCCCGAATTACCTCAAGGCCAACTTACTAGATTGAGAGCGGCAATGGTCAATGAACAAAGTTTTAGTAGCTTTGCTCGGGAATGTCACTTTGACCGCTACATTCGCTTGGGGCACGGTGAAGAAAAAGCAAACGCTAGAAACCGGGACTCGTTACTTTGTGATATTTTTGAATCGTTCATCGGGGCGGTGTATTTAGATCAGGGAATGCAACCGGTGATCCGGTTTTGTGAAAAGGTCATTTTTCCTAAATTGGATGCGGGGTGGTTCGACGAATTTTTTGACCATAAGACCGAACTTCAGGAAAAGGCCCAGGTAAACGGCCCGGTCGCAATTGAATACCATCTTTTAGATGAAAACGGCCCTGAAAATCACCGCCGCTTTAAAATTTCCGTTACCATTGATGGAAAGGAATATGGCGTAGGGACTGGGCACTCAAAGAAAAATGCTGAACAGGGTGCCGCAAAGCAGGCTTTAAAGTACTTTAAATAGATTTGGACAGGATGGAGAATTAACTTGAAACTAAAATCAATGCAGCTAGTTGGTTTTAAATCGTTTGCTGAAAAAACAACGATTGATTTTCAAAACGGTTTAACAGCCATCGTGGGCCCGAACGGAAGTGGCAAAAGTAATGTAATCGAAGCGATTCGGTGGGTCCTAGGGGAACAATCTGCTAAGCATCTCCGGAGTACTAAGATGGCGGATGTTATTTTTTCGGGTTCAAAGAGCCATCGAGCATTGAACCGAGCTGAAGTGACCCTGACCTTTGATAATTCTGATCACTATTTAAACACCGATTATACCGAGGTCGCAGTGACCAGAAAGCTATTTCGTAATGGCGATAGTTATTATTATTTGAACCATAAAGAGTGTCGATTAAAGGATATTAATAACCTGTTAATGGATACCGGAATTGGCTTAGGCTCATTTTCGATTATCTCACAGGGAAACGTTGAGGCCATTTTTAACAGTAAACCGGAGGAACGGCGCAATATAATTGAAACCACCGCTGGGATTTTTAAGTACCGTCAACGAAAACAGGTCGCTGATCAACGATTGGTGGAAACTAATGATAATTTAAGCCGGGTCAACGACATCATTTTTGAGTTGGAATCCCAAGTCACAACGTTAGCTAAGCAGAGTCAGGCCGCTACTAAGTACCAAACGTTAAGCCAAACGTTAGCACAGAAACATCAAAAGCATCTGGCCTGCGATGCAAACCGGTTGTTAAAGGAGTATTCCACTGATGAAGCCCAGTTACAGGCTAGCCAGAGGCAAGCAAGCGAACTGACCAGCCAAATTGAGGGCCTTCGTGAACAAAAGCGTACCACCCAACAACAAATTGACGGATTGACCAGCCAACAAGATCAATTTCAAGCAAAATTATTAAAGAATAGTAACCAGATTGAAAAAGATCGCGCCCAAATTCAACTTGATACCCAACAATCCACGTTTAAAACGGAACAATTAAGCGCTGCTAAGGAAAACTTAGCTAATTTGATGCAAGCATATTCTAAGCTAGAAGATCAAATCATGACCGTTGAAGCAAAACAAAATGAGCAACAAGCGACGATCAATGATCTCCAGTCTGCATCGCAAGCACCAGAGGTAGCCGAACTAACGGCTACGGATGCAGAATATGCCAAGCAATTGGATGAGTTGCGGGCACAGTATTTAGATTTATTGCAACGAGCTAGTGCTGCTAAGAACCGCTTAACGTATGCCGATAAGGATAATGCACAATTTGACCGTCAAAAGCAAATGATTGATCAACGCATTTCGGTCGCCGATGCTGCCATTCAAGATTTACAACACCAAAAGCAGGCACTAGCTGCGCAGTTAGCTGCCAAACAAACTGAATTAACTGCACAAACGAACCGGTTCGCCGATGTCGACCACCAATTGCAAACGCTACAAGCAACTGTAAATCAATCCCAAACCCAGTGGTATGCTGAAATGAAGAGTGCTCAACAATTGCGTGCTAAGTTGAACGGACTGGTTGAATATCAAAATCAACACGGGGGCTATTTCCAGGGGAGTCGGAACCTATTGAACCACCGGACCGAACTGAATGGGATTATTGGTGCGGTCGCTGAGTTCATCAATGTGGACGAACCTTATATTAAAGCGATTGAAACTGCGCTTGGCAATCGGATTCAACAAATCATGGTCAGTGATAATCAAAGCGCTCGAGCAGCAGTTCAGTTCATGACTAGCCGCCGTTTGGGGCGCGTTACGTTGCTACCGATCAACAGTTTGAATCAGCATGTGATTCCTTCAGCGACCATAAACCAAATTCAATCAATTGATGGATACGTGGCTGTCGCCAGTCAATTAGTGCAATTGCCTAGCCAGTATCAATCAGTGCGTAAGGCGTTGTTGGGCAACGTGTTAATTGCAAATAACCTGCGGGCAGCTACACAAATCAGCGCTGCAATTGGGCGCCGTTATCGAGTCGTGACCCTAGACGGGCAGGTGGTGAATGCGGGTGGTTCAATCACCGGTGGAGCGACGCAAAAGCAGTTCAACGGGATGCTGACCCAAAAGGAACAGGCCAATGAATTGAAACGTTCCGTCGCTAAAGCGAACCAAAAAGTGCTAACGTTGGAACAGCAGGTCAAGGCTGCCCAAGCTGAGTTAAAGCAACTGCAAGCTGATGATCAAAAGTATGGGCAGACTAAATTAGAGCTTCAACAATCAGTTCAAACGCTAGCTGGTAAATTGAAGCAAGTTCAATCATCAATTGATGGCCATCAGCGTGACGTTGCCGCCCAACGCATCAACTTGCGGACTTTGACTGATAATTTGAAACTTAACCAAGATGACGATCTTAAAGCTCAATTAGCATCACTCAATGCCCAAATTGAACGGAATCAAGCTCAAGTTAAGGTGGTTAATCAACAAATTACTGATTTAAACGCTCGCAAGCAACGGGTTCAATCAAGCCAACAAAGCAATCGTGAGCAATTATTGTTAGCGCAGTCTGAACTTGAACACATCGATCAACGAATGCAGGAATTAAAGCAACGCTTAGCTGATAATCAGGCCCAACAAATCAAGTTGAATCAACTCATTAAGACGCTAACCGATCAAATTAACGGCCAATTGACCAATGCTGATTTAAATACTAAAATTAGCGTATTGAAACGCTCAGTGGCTGATTTAAATCAACAAATTGCGGCGGGCCAAACAGAATTAAAACGGCTGAAGCAGCTAATTCAACCAATTGATGCGCAAATTGATCAGGCCCAGGATGCTTTATTGAGCGCTCAGACCAGTTCTGAAAAGCTACAGCGGGCAATGCAATCGGCGACCGACCAACTCCAAGCCATTAAGACCACAGCGATTCAAAAATACGGACTACGGTTTAAACAACTAGTCCAGTTGCCAGTGACTGAGGATGTAAAAACACTTAGTCAGCAAATGACAACGTTAAAGAGCCAAATTAATGCCTTAGGGCCGGTCAATGTTAATTCGATTACTGAATTTCAAGCGGTCAATGAACGCTACCAATTTTTAAAGCAACAAGCTGATGACTTAATTCAGTCCAAACAGCAATTAGAATCAACAATGAGTAAAATGGATGCGACCGTTAAAAAACGGTTCAAGGATACCTTTGACCAATTACAACAAGCATTTGCGACTACGTTTAAGGAAATCTTTGGGGGTGGGGATGCGAAGTTAAAATTAACGGACCCCGTCCACTTATTAACGACTGGAATTGAGATAATGGCACAGCCCCCTGGAAAGCGGTTTCGGAGTATGACGTTACTTTCTGGTGGGGAGCGGTCGTTAACGGCGATTGCGTTATTATTTGCCATCTTAAGGTTGCGGCCGGTGCCATTCACCATTTTAGATGAGGCGGAATCAGCTTTGGACCCCGCGAACGTTGATCGATTTGCGCGTTATATTCAAAAACTTAAGAATCAGACCCAATTCATTGTAATTACGCACCGGAAGGAAACGATGGTTTATGCCGATAATCTCTATGGAGTAACGATGCAAGATTCTGGCATTTCCAAGGTGTTAACTGTTGATTTAAAGAGGGCCCAAACAACGAAAGGATGACATAAATGGGATTATTTGACATTTTCAAACGACGGAACAAAAAGAAGCAATCGCAATCACCAGCACCAGCATCCACTGGAGCTGACCATACTGGTAGTGCAAGTGAATCGGGTAATGACACTCTACCCAATAGTGAAAGTAACGTTATTGACCAAGCCCATGCAAAAGTGAGTGTGGAACAATCTGAAGCGACCTCAGCTAGTGAAACAGGGGTTGAATCTGCGGAAGCAACTAGTGCTGTAAGTGAATCAGATGCTGAATCATCAACGACGACTGACGCGGTGGAGTCTGAAGCAAGTGAGGAATCAAAGCAGTCCGCTTCGATTGAACGATCGAATGTTGATTCTGCAAGGAATGACGTTTCTGCTTCATCAGAGACCAGCCAAGAGACTCAATCTAATGAGACCACTCCGGGTGCAGAGGAGTCATTAGAACATGATGAACAAGCCCCAGTTGAGGCGGAATTGACATCCACTTCAAGTGAGCAACCAACGGCCACTAGTGAAGCATCGGACGTTAGTGATTCAAAAGCAGCTGCCGATACTGATGATTCAAATGAAGTGGAATCAGATGCAGTAGAATCAGCAGAACCAACTGCAGATCAAGAAACCAATAAATACGAACACGGCTTAGCTAAGTCGCGGTCTTCGTTTGGTCAACGATTAAATAAATTATTTGCTAACTTTAGGTCGGTAGACGAAGAATTCTTTGAAGACCTCGAAGATACGTTGATTGAATCTGACGTTGGCTTTGATATGGCGGTAAACCTCACCGATGAGTTACGGGATGAGGTAAAGCTAAGAAACGTTAAATCTAGGAACGAAGTTCAAAATGTGGTCGTGCAAAAGTTAATTGAGCTATATGATCAAAACGGAAATGGTGAAAAGAATACCATTAACTTTGCGAAGGAAGGGCCGACCGTAATCCTCTTTGTGGGGGTCAATGGGGTTGGGAAAACGACTACGATTGGGAAAATGGCAAAGTTGTATCGTGACCAGGGGAAAAAGGTCCTATTAGCTGCTGCTGATACGTTTAGAGCCGGTGCCATTCAGCAATTGGATGTGTGGGCACAACGGGATCAGGTTGATATTGTCAAAAGGCCCGAGAAAAGTGATCCCGCTTCGGTTGTTTACGAGGCGGTTCAAAAGGCTAAAAAGGAACAATACGATGTGTTGTTCGTCGATACTGCTGGACGGTTGCAAAATAAGGTCAATTTAATGAATGAATTGGCTAAAATGAAGAAGATTTTAACCCGTGAAATTCCAATGGCACCCCACGAAGTGATGTTGGTATTAGATGCGACGACCGGTCAAAATGCATTGAGTCAAGCAAAGTTATTCAAGAAGGTGACCGACGTGACTGGAATTACGCTAACTAAACTTGACGGCACCGCCAAGGGTGGGATCGTACTAGCCATTAGAAGCGAACTCCACATTCCGGTCAAATACGTTGGACTGGGTGAAAAGGTGGGCGATTTACAACCATTTGATGCCAGTGACTTTGTTTATGGATTGTTCAAGGGACTGTTAAAATAATTGACGAAGTTCCTTTTAATTATGTATTCTATAATGGAGTGCAATTATCCAAATGGAGGAATGGATTTGGAATTAGCCAAGAATTACCGGATTAATTCCCTGTTGTCATTTTATCGGCCCCTGTTGACGAAGAAACAAAATAGCTACATGCAACGCTATTACGTCGATGATTATTCCCTAGGAGAAATTTCCGAGGAGTTTTCCATCAGTCGCCAGGCGGTTTATGATAATATTAGACGAACCGAATTAATTTTAGAAAAGTATGAATCACAGCTCCACCTTTACTATGATTTTGTTTCGCGGAATCAAAAGACGGATCGAATTAAGGAATACATCCATCAACACTATGCGAATGATCAACAGCTAGTGGAGTTAGTGGATGATCTCGAAAAAATAGAAGAAGAATGAAAGTGGTGAAATAATGGCATTTGAAGGTTTGACCGAACGACTCCAAAAAGCCATGCGAAATCTCCGTGGGAAGGGGAAGGTCAGTGAGTCCGACCTTCGCGCAACGATGCGTGAAATTCGCTTGGCACTACTAGAAGCCGACGTTAACTTCGGTGTGGTTAGAAAGTTCGTTAAAAAGGTCCAAGAACGTGCCAAGGGTGCGGATGTCTTAGAGGGATTAAATCCCGCCCAACAAATCGTCAAAATTGTCGATGAAGAATTAACTAAGATGATGGGTGAAACTGCGGTTCCGCTCAATAAATCAGATAAGATTCCGACCGTCATTATGATGGCGGGGCTACAAGGGGCCGGGAAAACGACGACTGCTGGGAAATTAGCATTAAAGTTAAAGGACGAACAAAAGGCTCGTCCGTTGCTAATTGCAGCCGATATTTATCGGCCAGCTGCCATTGACCAACTGCAACAGGTCGGGGCCCAAGTTGAAGTGCCAGTCTTTTCAATGGGGACCGATGTGGATCCCCGTGAAATCGTTGAAAAGGGAATGGCTCAAGCTAAGGAAGACCATAATGATTATGTGATCATTGATACGGCTGGACGGCTGCAAATTGATGAAAAATTGATGGATGAACTAAAGGACATCCAGGAAATGGTTCATCCAGATGAAATTCTATTGGTCGTTGATGCAATGACCGGACAAAATGCGGTTGAAACTGCTGAGGGGTTCAATGACGCATTAGACATTACCGGAGTGGTCCTAACTAAGTTAGATGGTGATACCCGTGGTGGAGCCGCTCTTTCGATTCGGGCGGTGACCGATAAACCAATTAAATTCGTTGGACAGGGTGAAAAATTAACTGATTTAGACGTCTTCCATCCTGATCGAATGGCTTCACGAATTTTAGGGATGGGGGATATTCTATCCTTAATTGAAAAGACCCAAAAGGATTATGATCAAAAACAGGCTGAAGAAATGGCCGAAAAGATGCGTGAGAACACCTTTGATTTTAATGACTTTTTGGATCAAATGAAACAAATTCAAAAGATGGGTCCACTCGAAGACATCATGAAAATGATTCCAGGGATGGCGAATAACCCCGCATTAAAGAACGTTAATATGGACCCTAAGGATATTGCCCACATTGAAGCGGTTATTTATTCGATGACCGCTCAGGAACGGGAAAATCCGGATATTTTAAATCCATCGAGACGCAGACGGATCGCACGGGGTTCTGCAAGACCTATTCAAGAAGTCAATCGGATGATCAAGCAGTTCAATTCGATGAAGAAAATGATGAATAAGATGTCAAACGGGAACATGGCCGGGATGGAAAACATGATGAATAGCATCGGTGTCAATGGTTCCGCAATGGGTGGTGGCATCGGTGGTAAGTTGTCTAACATGGCAATGAAGCGCATGGCCCGCAAGATGAAAAAGAATAAGAAACGCCGCAATAAAAAGCGGAAGAAGTAGTTTAATGGTCATTGCCGCTTTTGTGCAATGGCTATTTTATTTTAGGGAGGGATTGAAATGGCATTAAGTTATCAACAATTACTAACGGCAGTAAACGTGGTCATTAGCGGTGGAAACGTTCCTAATATTGTTGGGGATGCTGGAATTGGGAAGTCAGCATTGGTGGCTGATTTAGCACGTCAAAATAATGCCAAATTGTTTACGACCGTCGTTAGTTTATCCGAAAAGGGGGATTTAGCAATTCCAGTGCCCCCGCTCACTGCTGATTCATTCGTCCAAACTAAGCAGTATGGTAAGTTAGCCGACGTTCAATTTGGTTATTCCCACCAGTTGATTGAAATCATTCAATTTGCAGAGCGGCACCCCGAAGTCCCAATCTATTGGTTCTTGGATGAATTTAACCGGGGGAGTCAGGGCGTACAAAGTGAGTTAATGAACTTAGTCTTGCAGCGGTCGATCAACAGTTTAAAACTTCCCGAACAGGTCCACATTATTATTGCTGAAAATCCCGATGCGACCATGAGTGACTTTGCCGATCGTGATTATCACGTGGTAAGTGGCGACGATGCGATCAAGGACCGAACGGTTAGGTTAGTAATGAGAACTGACATCAATGACTGGCTCAATTGGGCCACTACTACACATTCGATTCACCCCCGCATTATTGATTATCTAACTGAGCATCCTGAGATGTTGAGCACTAAGGTCAGTGGTGATGATTTATTTCCGACGCCCCGGGCATGGGAACGATTATCCAATAACTATCAACAGTTATTAAAGTTATCCAGTAGTGAACGCCAGGCAATTCAACTGGATGTTTTTGCTGGTGATATCGGGACCCAAACAGCGGTCGCCCTTCAAACGTTTTTGAATCAAGCGGACCAACAGGTGGTCTCAAGGGATGTCTTTACCAGCGAATGGTCCGATGCAAGGACACAGTTTATGGCGCTTGACCAAGTGGGCCGGGTGGCCGTGATTAAAGCGGCTTTAGAGCGCAATCAGGGGCTAGAGCCCCCCTTTGTTGAACGCTTGGATCAGTTATTGCAACTAATCAATCCAGATGGTCAATATGCATGTGGATTAGCGTTAGTAACTGATTCCAATAAACTGGCAGCACTTTATAAAAACGCGCAAAATGGGACAGCCGGCTTTAAAGCGTTATATCAACGCTTGGAACAAATTGGGTTTGATACGCTTTAGGGGGTGGTCAAATGGACGTCGCATCACAATTGGCCCGTCTGCAGGAACCGACTGGAAACAAGCAGCAATTGATTGATTCCATCGTGGGTGGGCAGATTATCAAAATCGAGCAAACTAGCCGTTTTTACGGAGAAGTGTTATTACAATTACCAAGACACTTTGCAACGTTATTTAACGGTGCGCTTGGAATTGGTTGGCTTGACCATCAAATCGAATTATTGATCAATCCCGACCGCTTCATTAATGCGGATTTGACCGTTGACCAATTGGATAGCATTTTAAGGCAGGTGGCCCTGCATCTTTCGTTCGGCCATCCATTGATGTACCCACGGGCAGATACACTCAATCAATTAGCGTGTGATATTGTAGTTGATCAATATTTAGGACGGCAAAGTGCTAATACGTTGGATCAATTAAACTTTCAGTTAGGTAGCGATTTAGCAGCTGACATGGGCTCGCATTACTATTTAACACAACTCCGTAAATTGAAACCACGTGGTAATCGTTCGGCCGCAACAGTTGCACGACAAATGATTCAAGCCCAGACTAATCAGCATGATTCCCATGCGGGATGGCAGCAATTCGGCGACCAAGAGCGCCCGTTACAACAAGGCAAATTAAGGCAGTTAATCAACCTTGCTTGGCAGCAAACGCCGGATAAGCAACGCGGGACGCTGCCTGGCAACGTGGTTGCCAATTTAACGGCCGCTGCAATGGCGCCTAAAATTAATAACTGGCGCCAGTTATTGAAAGTGGGGTTAGGAACCACGCCATTTGGGCGGCTTGAATCACGAGCTCGCTTTAACCGTCGCCAGGCGTACCGGATGGAATTATCCGGGAAGGTTAGTGATACCGTTAGACGTATCAATTTATTTATTGATAATTCGGGTTCAATGGGCGATTCAGAAATTACGGACCTGTTGAATGAAATTGGCCACTTTTTAAGCCAGGAGAGCATCGAAGTAACGATTTATAGTTTTGATTCGCAGGTCCACTTTAACGCTCGCTATCTGACTAGTAACGCACAACAGCTTCATTACCAACGGATTGGTGGTGGGGGGACTAGTTTTCAAGCAATCTTTCACTTTTTGAATCAACATCGTTCAAAGTTGATTGATACTTTAACCATCATCATGACTGATGGCAAGGGCGAAAAACAATTAAATGACTACGGATTTAAAAACGTAGTCTGGATTTTAACGACGTCTAAACGTGATTTTTCGCTGATCGAGCACTACCCAGGAACGGCGGTATCCATTGACCGTCAAATTAATTAAGGGGGGATGGCGATGCCATTATTAGAACCAACAACACTAAAAATGTTATTTAACGGTGATCCAAAAATTAAGCGTGCAATGGGTGTGTTAAAGGATCGTTGGCAAGATATTGACGATGATAATCCATTTATGCCCAATCAAATCACACCGGAACTGATTGGAATTGCAAAACAACTATTAGCTACTGGAATGGTAAAAGCACGGGTCGATTTTAATGATTATCAGTCGGTTCAGGCGTTTATTTTACACAATAATAGCTACGTAACGGCTGAATCTAAGCAGTTATTACTCAGTCCGTTTGAATAATGATTTAAAAAAATAAGTGGTGTAAAGAAAAAACACTTTACATCTTATCGAAATCTTGGTATATTATTATTTGTTAAAAGAAATATAGGAGGTGTTTGAATGTCAGTTAAAATTCGTTTAAGAAGAATGGGTTCAAAGAAGCGTCCTTTCTACCGTGTCGTTGTCGCAGACTCAAGAAGTCCTCGTGATGGTCGCTTCATCCAAATCGTTGGTACTTATAACCCACTTACTAAGCCATCACAAGTAAAGCTTGAAGAAGACGATATCTTGAGTTGGTTAGGTAAGGGTGCACAACCTTCAGATACTGTTCGTAATTTATTATCTAATGCAGGAATCATGAAGAAGTACCACGAATCAAAATCTACTAAGAAATAAGTGATTAGTAATGACGACTAATTTTGACAAGTTAATTAAAACAATCGTTAAGCCACTGGTGGAATATCCAGATGACGTTACTATTCAGCATAATGAAACTGACCGGTTTTATGAATATCATTTACAGACCAACCCAAAGGATGTAGGACGGATTATCGGTAAAAAGGGCCATATCGCTCAGACAATCCGGACCATCGTTTACAGTGTTCGGGTAAATGGTAATAAGCGGGTTAGATTGATTATTGAAGACGGTCAAAAATAAAAGCTCTTAGATAAAACCACTGGTTTTATTTAAGGGTTTTTTTACTATTTAGAAAGTAGGTAATCATTATTTCATACTATAATATTGGCAAAATTGTAAATACCCAGGGAATTCGGGGCGAGGTCCGGGTGATCTCAACCACTGATTTTCCAGAGCACCGGTTCTTTATTGGTAACCAAGTCACTGCGTTTTTAAATAATGGGCAGCAGGTTGAATTAACCATTGATAAGGTGCGGACTCAAAAGAACTTTGTGATCTTACACTTTAAAGGCTTAGATTCCATTAACGACATTGAATTTTTGAAACCATCGACATTAAAGATTACGGATGCCCAATTATCCGAGGATGATTTAGCAGAAGGGGAGTACTACTACCACCAAATTCTGGGATTGGCGGTTTATGACTTAGCTGGGAACTATTTGGGACCCATTACAGATATTATGGATACCGCTGCTAATGACGTTTGGATTGTTACTCGCGAAAATGGTAAAGAGTTACTTTTACCAAAAATAAAAGACGTAATCAAAAAAGTTGACCTAGCAAACCAGCGGGTCACAATTGATTTGTTGGAGGGGTTAGAATAATGCGCATTGATGTCCTTAGTATCTTTCCAAACATGTTTAACGGTCCTATGGGTGAATCAATTGTTGGTAAGGCAATTGAAAAGGGGGTCTTAGACATGCACATTACCGACTTTAGGAAATATTCGACCAATAAGCACCATAATGTTGATGATTATCCATTTGGCGGTGGTGCCGGCATGTTATTACAGGCCCAACCGATTTTGGATGCGTTTGCTGCGACCCAAGCGGCAGCAAAACAAGCTGACTATTCAAGCGGGCGGGTAATTTTATTGGATCCGGCTGGAAAACAATTTAACCAACGGGCAGCTGAAGATTTAGCAACTGCAGATCATTTAACCTTTATTTGTGGACACTATGAGGGTTATGACGAACGAATTAAAACGGTGGTAACTGACGAATACTCAATGGGTGATTTTATTTTAACCGGCGGTGAGTTACCTGCCATGACGATTATCGATGCCACGGCCCGCTTGTTGCCTGGGGTGTTAGGGAATCAAGAATCAGCTCCTGGAGATTCATTTTCCACCGGGTTATTGGAATATCCTCAATACACCCGTCCGGCCGATTTTAGGGGGATGAAAGTCCCAGATGTATTAATTAGTGGGAACCACCAAAAAATTGCTGAATGGCAACAAAAAGAGGCGTTAAGGAAGACGTTATTGCGACGTCCTGAATTAATTGACTATCAAAAATTAACTGCTGAACAAAAGCGACTATTAGCACAGGTGAAAATGGAGGAAAATCCAGACCCGGATTATGACTAAGCACCTTTACATTCTGGGTTGACTATGATAATATTGTTTTTGTTGTATTTAATACCAATTAAAACGGTACTCCGCTGCCGGAAACATCGACATGAGTGCTAGTTGAAAGGAAGATATATTTATGCGCCAAAATAGTTTAATCGAAAAGATCAATGCTGATCAATTAAAATCTGATTTACCAGATTTTCGTGCAGGGGACACTGTTCGTGTTCACGTTAAGGTTGTTGAAGGAGACCGTGAAAGAATCCAATTATTCACTGGGGTTGTAATTAAGCGCCGTGGAGCCGGTATCCAAGCTACCTACACTGTTCGGAAGACTTCTAGTGGTGTGGGTGTGGAAAGAATTTTCCCACTTCACTCACCACGGGTTGCTAAGATTGAAGTGCTTAGATTCGGTCAAGTTCGTCGTGCTAAGCTTTACTACTTACGTGACCTTAGTGGTAAGTCTGCACGGATTCCAGCATCACGCCGTCGTCGTTAATTTTAAAACTAAAATTAAACCAAAACACCATCAACTCAATTGGGTTGATGGTGTTTTTTGGTTTAAAGGTTTAAATCTTGCTTGTAGTTCAGAGGTGACAAGTCAGTGGATTCTGCGACTAGTCGTGCGGTTAGTTGTTGGTACCTGTTAAGCGCCAGTTTAGCTGCATTGGTGCTAACTTCATTGGCTAGGGTGACTAGTTCTGAATGTGACATCCCATGACAACGACGATCAGCGTCTAAGATTAACTGGCGGTACCGAATTGAAAGTTCTTCTTGCGTCTGCTTTAGGAGCTCACCAAGTTGCGGATAGTGGGGGTCGACCAAGACGCCGACTAATTTAAAAATCCAGTAGGCTGATTTAGGGTCATATTGGGCTCCACCAACTTGGTACTCATCAGGAACAGTGTTAAAGCCGCTTAAAAATGGGACGTAGGTACTTTGAGCAGCAACGCCCATGGCAAGCCAGTGAATATTACCAATTGCTTGCGGTAAGTTAGGCCGCAGTTGTAAAATGTGAGATTCCTGGGTTTTAGCAAGACTGATTGGACGGTATTTCTTTTTATCAGCATTGGAGCCACTCCCGATGGGGTCAAATGGCGTTTCTTGAAAGTGCGAACTTAAAAATGCCTGTGCGTCGTCAATCGAAATTTTATGGGCCGGGGTCCTAAGCATTGGCATCTCCTGACTATCAGGTCGTTGTTCCACTTCTGGATTGAACATTTTTTGTCCATACCAAACCCGCGGGGTGTTATAGTAAGTGTCTGATTGACTATGGGTCCCAAAAATATTTCTAAAGTTAAAACTTCCATCAAGTGCTGGGTTTAAGTGGTTAACGTCAACGAACGATTGAAGACCCTTAGACCACATGTAATTGTCAGGATCATTGAAATCGATTTTTTGGACGGCCATTTGATTGGAGACGACTGCATAGCAATCATCAGGAATTTTAATTGCGACCCAGTGGTGGCCAGACCCCGTATCCATATACCAAGCTTCATGACGGTCTGCAAATAAGATTCCATTGCTTTCGCAGGTACCGAATTGCTCGATGATGGTGCCCAGTCGTTTTGCTGCTTGGCGAGCGGTTTTGACATATGGTAAGACCACCGTGACCATGGCCTCCTCACCGATGCCATCAGGAACCAATGGATCATACCCCAAAACGGTCGGATTAGCATAGGTACTTTCGGTTGCACTCATTGCGACCCCAAATTCATTGAACCCATCTTCTTCGAACAAGCCATACTTTGCGGTCCATTCGGGAGTCGCTTCATATTGATATCTGATTTGTGGTAATGGCATTTTAAAGCCGTTATCGTTAGATTGAAACCATTGTGAGGTCTGGAATTGCTTTTTGGGATGGACCCTTAAATGTTTGGGCCAGGCTGATTTAGCATCCTCATTTCGACCGATCATAATCGATCCGTCTAAGCTGGCCGATTTTCCAACTAAAATACTGGTACAGGCAGAATAATATGGAATTGAATTCATTTATGAACCATCCTCTCTTAACATTTACAATTATAACGATTAATCGATTGGAAAACTAGCCCTTTAAATCGTGATATAATAAGACCCAGTTAACAATTTATGAATGGGGTAATTCGATTGAACAATAAACAATATATTATGTCTATTGATGCTGGAACGACCAGCGTTAGGGCAATTATTTTTGATCACAATGGGCATATCTTACAAAAAGCACAGCGCGAATTTAAACAGTACTTTCCAAAGGCGGGGTGGGTGGAACACGATGCCAATGAAATTTGGAGTGCAGTGCAAACCGTGGTGTCAGAAGCGTTAATCTCAGCTGAAATCCCCCCTTACAAAATTCAAGGAATCGGGATTACTAACCAACGCGAAACGACCGTGATTTGGGATCGACACACTGGAAAACCAATTTATAACGCCATTGTCTGGCAATCAAAACAAACTAGCCAAATTGCCGATGATTTAAAACAGGCTGGCTACACAGATATGATTCACCAAAAAACGGGATTAGTGATTGATTCCTACTTTTCAGCGACTAAAATTAAGTGGATCTTAGACCACGTCGAGGGGGCACGGGCAAAGGCTAATGCTGGTGAGCTTTACTTTGGAACGATCGATACCTGGTTATTATTTAAATTAACCAGTGGGCATGTCCACGCAACTGATTATTCAAATGCCAGCAGAACGATGCTATTTAACATTCATGATTTAAAATGGGATCAAGAAATTTTAGATATATTAGACATCCCAGTATCGATGTTACCGAAGGTCAGGCCATCATCACATAATTTTGGCTATACCACTAACTTCACATTTTCAGGGGTGCAGGTTCCAATTACTGGGATCGCTGGGGACCAACAAGCCGCATTATTTGGCCAATTAGCACTCGAACCAGGGATGGTCAAGAATACATATGGGACCGGTGCGTTTATCGTAATGAATACCGGTTTAAAACCCACCATTTCTGATAAGGGATTGTTGACGACGATTGCATATGGCATCGATGGCAAGGTCAATTATGCCCTGGAAGGCAGTATTTTTGTGGCTGGTTCTGCAATTCAGTGGTTGCGAGATGGAATGCGGATTATTGGCCATGCATCGGAAACTGAGCAGATGGCTGTAAATGCACCCGATAGTGGCGTTTACGTAGTGCCCGCATTTACCGGATTGGGGGCACCGTATTGGAATCAAAATACCCGGGGGGCCGTATTTGGGTTAACGCGGGGAACTAGTCGTGAACAATTTGTTCGAGCAACGTTGGATTCCTTAGCCTATCAAACGAAGGATGTTGTTAATACGATGGTTAGCGATACTAAGCTCGCGTTGAAAACGTTACGCGTAGATGGTGGTGCCGCTAACAACGACTATTTAATGCAATTTCAAGCCGATATTTTAAATTTGCCCATCGAACGTTCAGCAATTTCTGAAACCACGGCGCTGGGGGTTGCCTACCTGGCCGGGTTAGCCGTTAACTATTGGCGCGATATTGATGACATTAAAGCAACCGTGGGTCAGTTCTTTAGATTCGATCCTAAAATGAACGCAACTACTAGAAAACGCTATTATGCTGGCTGGCAACGGGCAGTTAAAGCCGCCCAAATTTTTGGGGATGCTAATGCCTAATTAAACGTTTCCATTAGGTATTTAGCGACGCCATTTTGCTGATTATCAAATGGGGTAATTACATCTGCGATTGCTTTGACCGAATCAACAGCGTTCTTCATTGCGACCTTAGTGCCGGCGGCGCTTAATAATGGGAGGTCGTTGACTTGATCACCGATGGCAATGATATTTGATTTATCAATGTTGAACTGTTTAGCAAGGTACTTTACCCCGTATGCCTTATCTACTCCAGCGCGTTTAATTTCGAGCACTGAAAGTGGGCCTCCCCAATGGGCAATTTCAATGTAATTACCGTATTCATCATTAATATAGCTCTCTAGTTGGGCTAGCTTATCTTGATTATAGTCAATCGCTAATCCAATTGGATTGTGGATTAACGTCTGTGGGTTTAAAATTTGACCAGGTGCTAATTGGTCTGGGAAGAACCCACACGAAGTTTCGAATAACTTTTGACTAGCTGGGCCACTTGATAAAATGGATTTTTTATCCTCGGCGGCAATGATGTTAATTCCTAATTTTTCACGGTTAGCTAAAAGGTCCAAAATTACCTTTCGCTGAATTGGAAATTCATATTCACCGCTCCAGGCATGGTTTGGGATGAGTCCTAAACTACCGTTAAAATTAATCATCGGCGTTGTTAATTTTAACTGTTGGTAAGCAGGTAGTGCCAAGCGGGTGGAACGGCCAGTAACGATGCTTACGATGTGTCCGCGTGCAGTTAATTTTTGAACTGCTTGACTGGTCACTTCAGATACTTGTGAATCATTATTTAAGGTAGTGCCATCTAAATCGAGGGCAATTAATTTTTGTGTCATTATTTACATCCTAACTTCAGTTATTTAAAGATTTAATTCTTAAATCATAAAAGAGCCATGCTCCACCACCAAAGACCACTGGGCCTAAGAATGTCCAGAAGTCGGTCATGTAGCTATGGTCAAGAATTGGTTGGATAAAATTAAAAATAATTCCAAACGATAGAACGAACAGGACTAAAATGGTGGCGAACCAAGTGCTTCTTTTTTGATGATAAAATATGAAGGGGCGGTTTAAGTTTTCAATGCGTTTAAAGAATGGAAACGCAAGGACGATCAAAATGTATTGAAAAGCGGTTGAAACATTATTCATATCAGTTAAAATTTGGAAGAAGGCCTTTGCGCTATCACCACCAAATGAAATGAAGAATAAAATCGCAATTAAAACGGTACTTTGAATCCACATGGCATGGCTTGGCATATCATGTGGATTTAAATGGAGCGCCCACTTTGGCCAGATTCGTTTATTGGCGCCGAACATGAATGATTTTAACGGTGAGTAGATAAATACAAAGAAACTACCGACCCCACCCATTAGGGTTGAAAATCCGGTATACCTAGTCAAGCTATTGCTCAAGACCATGGTTGCTGATTGGCTCAATCCCATTCCATGCCCTAAGGTCATCCCCAAGTTAGCCATTAGAACATACATTACATTGCCTAAGGTCACGCTATTTTTGCCCATCACTAGTTTCCAATTCACAACGAATCCACAAAGAATAATTGAAATCGTATACAGAATAAAAATGATTATCGCTGAGATAACGACCCCACGGGGAAATGTTTTGCTAGGGGTTTTCAAATGGTTAATGACGCCACAAAGCGACTCAACTCCTGCATAGGCGAAAATAGCATAAATGACAAATGAGATGGTAGCAATCGGATCTTGAAAGCTAGGGTTAGGAGAGACTAGCAAACTCTTAAAGCCATCAATCGGTTGGGCTAAGTGACCATGGTTTAAAAAAATGATTACGATCGATAAGATACAAAAGATAAATGCAATTAGGGTCCCGAGAAAACCACCAATAGAGGCAATCCAGGTAATTTTACCCAATCCCTTAGTGGCGATCATGGTAGCTAACAAAATAAATGAAATTGATAGTAATCCCAGTGTTTGCGTGCTATTGAAACCCAAAAGGTGCCAACGCTGAGTTGTATCATGTCCGAACAGGGTGGCTGATAGCGAAACCCATAGATTAGGGACACTAAACAGGATGGTAATCTCAAGCGCAGATAACCACGCGAATCCCCCAATGAATGCCCATCGTTCGCCGAGTCCAGATTTAATCCATGAATAGATGCCACCAGATTCATCTTTTAATGCGGCTCCATATTCAGCGAACATAAATGAAGATGGGAGAAAAAACGCTAATGCGCCTACAACGTACCAGATAATACTGGCATACCCCATCTGATCAAATGCAGTTGGGATGTTAATGAACCCAAATGTGGTTGATAAAATCATTAGAACTAAACTAGTTAAGGAAATCCTTTTTGAATTAGCCATAGATTAACTCCCTACCCCTCTAGGTTACAAAGCGATTAGCGGTTTACATCAATAGTTAATCTCATTTTAGCTCATAAACAAGCCCGCTAATTTGGTAGTTTTCAAACCCAAATTCCATTCAAACATTCAACTAAAATTCATTAAAGCGGTCCGTTTAGGGTGGACTTCATGAATAATGGCCCAGGATTAGCTAGGTCCACAGAAGTTACTCCTAATGCGACGCTATCAATTGACGATTATAATCGTCTCAATTAATTATTTATTAGAGTAATCACAACGGATTAAAATGTCAATACTAATTATCATTTCAATCCTTGTCTCACTTCTAATATTTGAACTATAATGAGCTTAATTTCATCATCATTTTAAATCGAATCAAATTTAAGGAGAATCTTATTTTGCAACTGCCTGAACAATTTAAATTAAAGTATCAACAATTACTGGGGGCTCAAGCAACGGCTTTTTTCAATAGCTTTGACCAGCCAGTTAACCATGCATTTCGGATTAATCCACTTAAACAGGCGTTACCAACCGAAGTGGATTTGAGTCATCCGGTGCCCCATTGTCAGTGGGGGTATTACGGTAAGGTCAACGGGAAATCCGTGGACCATCAAAGTGGGGCGGTTTACAGTCAAGAACCTAGTGCCATGTACGTCGGTGAGGTGGCAGCACCCAAAACGGGGATGAAAGTCCTTGATCTATGTGCCGCTCCTGGCGGTAAATCCACGCACTTAGCTAGTTTCTTAGCAAATACCGGGCTGCTAGTTTCAAATGAAATTAACCATAAGCGGGCCAAAGTATTGGTTGAGAATTTAGAACGATTCGGGGCTCAAAATACCATGATCTTAAATGAAACCCCGCAGAATTTAAGAAAACACTTTCCAGGTTATTTCGATCAAATATTAGTCGATGCCCCGTGTTCGGGAGAGGGAATGTTTCATAAGGATCCCGATGCAATGCAGTACTGGAATCTTGACTATCCAAGTGAATGTGCGGTCCGTCAACGAGAAATTCTGCGGGATGCTGTGCAAATGTTAACACCTGGTGGTGAGTTAGTTTATTCGACCTGTACGTTCGCACCAGAAGAAGACGAGCAAATTATTGCCTGGTTATTGGACGAATATCCGCTTGAAATGGTGCCCATTAAAAAATATGATGGAATGGTAGCTGCTAAACCAGAGTGGGCCAATGGGAATCCGGCAATTGCCAATGCAGTTAGACTCTTTCCACACCTTTTTAAGGGTGAAGGACATTTCATTGCTAAATTGCGCCTAACGCAAGCAATTAAATCACCAAAGAAAGTTAAGGTGGAGCGAAGGAACTTAAGTCGTGACCAACAACAGCTATGGGATGATTTTATTAGCACTAATATTGATCAGTTCACACCGACAGAATTAATTTGCTTTGGTGATCAATTATATACGCTTAATCCTAAAACGCCTCAATTAAAGGGGCTAAAGGTAATGCGGCCGGGATTGTTATTGGGAACGTTTAAAAAGAAACGGTTTGAACCCAGTTATGCCCTCGCATTGGCTATTCAACCGCAAGCAATGAAAAAAACGGTCCAAATTGATCATCATCAATGGGCGGCATATGTACATGGCGATACGTTTCAGGTAGTAACCCAGTCCCCATTAACTAAGGGTTGGTATCAATTGATTTGTAATCAGCAGGCCATTGGCTTTGGTAAAAATGTAAATGGCACCATTAAGAACTTTTTTCCGAAGGGACTAAGGTTTAGTGTTAAATAGGTAATTCATTATTATAAATAAAATGCCTCTGCGGTAAGCAGGGCTTTTTATTTAGCGATTCAAATTATAAAAAAGGGAAATTGCGAAATTACGAAATTGCAAAAAAGGGAAATTACGAAATTTCGCAATTTCGTAATTTCGTAATTAATAAAAACACATTCAATTTAAAATTGAATGTGTTTTTATTAATATTTAATTTGGCGTTGGTGGACGTAATTAACCAACTCATTATCTAACAATAGGTGCTGCGATTGCAGCTGCGAAACATTTTGACAGCCAAGCATGGTCATAATTGTAATCAGACCATTTTGCCATTCTTTGATCATTTCAACGGTCGCGGCAAACCCGTTTTGAATCAGTTGGTCTAAAATGGCGCCAGCAATGCCTACCGCATTAGCACCCAGACCAATTGCCTTTGCGATATCTAGTGGATTGCGAACCCCACCAGATGCGATAATATCTACTTGGCCACGAAAAGCTTGGGCTTCTAGCAACGATTCCACAGTGGTTTGGCCCCAATTCGTAAGGTATGAAAATTCCTTGTGCTTGCGGCGAAAGTTTTCAATGGTGGCAAAATTAGTACCGCCCCGGCCACTAATGTTGATGGCACTCGCACCCACTATGTTGATTAGGGTGCTAATGGTTTGTTGATCCATCCCAAATCCGACTTCCTTTACGATAACTGGTTTGGGAGCGTTCATAACGATATTTTTGAGTTCGTTCATCCAGTGAAAATCACGGTCACCTTCTGGCATGATCATTTCCTGAGCGACGTTAATGTGAACTTCCAATGCATCAGCATCCAGCAATGTAATCACTTTTTGGGCATCCGCTAATGAGTGTCCCGCGCCAATGTTTGCAAAGACATTCCCGTTGGGAAGGTTTTTGCGAATCGTTTGAAAGCTTTCATGGGTCTTAGGATCCTTTAAAGCAACGCTTGCCGATCCGCTTGCCATTGTAAGATCAGTTAGTGCAGCGATTTGAGCTAATTGTTGGTTCAATTTACCAGTTTCATCGCTCCCTCCCGTCATTGCCTCAATGTAAAACGGCCACTTCATTTTAATTTGACCATTAAAAAGGGTGGTTTTTGGATCCACCTGGTGGCTGTTGATTTCGGGTAGGCTGTGATGGATTAAGCGGACCCGGTCAAAATCAGCATTAGCTGAATCTGTAAAAAATTTTTCTGCTAATGATACGTGTTCATTTTTGCGATGTGAGTGACGGCTGATCATGGGATTCCTCCTGGTGACGATAGCTAATTTGTAAATCTAGTTTATGAATATGGGCCTGCTGCCATTGAGTAATAATTTGGTTTGAATCGGATTTCTGATCAATAATTGCAATTCCACAGTCACCGCCTCCGGCACCTGAAGACTTAGCAGCACCACCATAATAATCCACGATTTGACATAATTGAGTTAACTGGGGAGTTTCAATTTGGACCCCCGTATTACGCCCTAGTTCGTTCAATAATTTACGGTTGACATTAATTTGGCCCTTAATGGTTTCGAGATTTTGCTCTTCAAAGGCTCGAATCAATCGATTGACACACTGGTGGCTAGCATTTAGAAAATGTTGGTAAAAATTAGAGGGGGCGTTTTTTTTAGCAGCGACGCATTCAACTAGGCTAGCGGTTGAAGCCGGCGTGCCCGTCCACCCGATTAATATTTTTAGGTCTGCTGGTGGGGTGAGCGGTTGAATCATTAAACCAGGCCAATCCAATTCAATTACTGCTGCGATTGATTGGGTCTTTAATTGATTCAATAACCACTGCCGATCGAACGATTGATATGCGATCCAGCCCTGATACACACTAGCCGCAACGTCTCCTAACGATCCGTTGCCTTGCACGCTTAGGTGGGCGATTGCTGATAATTTAAATAACGTTAATCGATCAACTGGCTTTCCAGCCACTTGACAAATTGCGTCCACGACTGCAACGGTAACCGCTGCTGATGAACCTAGTCCGTATTTATGCCCACTTTGACTATCTAATTGACTGGTAATTTCTAAATGATAATTTTGTACAGGCACTTTATGATCAGCTAAGTACTGTTCAGTGGTTTTAATTGCAGCGGCCACGTAGCTAAACCGTTTATTTTGGTGGTTGAATACGACTTGGTGATTGTGATTAGCCCATTGAAGATTGTAATCTGGACTTTGGTCTGACCATGCTGAATTAGTTTTTGCATCCAGAGTAGCTTTAACTTGGATGAACTGATTAACTGCGATGATAATTGCTGGATTACCGGGCTCCACTACTGCATATTCACCAGCGATATAGAGTTTGCCGGGTGCTTTAACGGTTATCAAAAAATCATTTCCCTTCTATTTTCTGGGGTCGTTAATTATTTTAACACCAGGCCCCGGTTTACATACAACGATGTTTTCGTCAGCAAATAATTGCTGAAGGTGGGTTATAATTATGGATTCATTTAGTTGCTGACAAATGATTTTAACGTTTGGCCCTGCATCCATTGTGAAATAACAGTCAATTCCATTCATTCGAAGGGATCGGACTAGCTCAATTACGGCTAGGCTGTCCGCATTTAAATAGGTAAAACTAGGGTCAGCACTTAACGTTAATGCGTGCATGCGCATTGCATTGGTTTCTGCAATGTGGCCAATCGTTTTAAAATCATTAGTATTAATTGCTCGCTTCATTTCTATTAGGTCTAGATGCGCTTGATTGCGCCAAGCTGGATAGTAGGGGGAGGTTTCAACTGATGATTGCATCGCGTCGCGGCTACTGATTTTTTTCGGCTTGCGACTTAAGATGACCGTAATCATTTCAATATCGAGTTCAACGGGATCAGCAACCACTTCAGCATACGAAGTTAGATCCGAATTACCACCATGCCATTCTACAAATCCGCCGAAAATCGAACGGGTCGCAGAACCGGAACCGCGACGTGCGATTCGCGAAAGCTGCTTTCCGTTTAAGACTAAGTTAGCAGCTTTACAAGCAGCGGTGGCTAGTGCAGCGAATGCGGATGCTGAAGAAGCCAGCCCAGCTGAATTGGGGACATGGTTATATGATTTAACGATTGCTGCCTGATGAAAGCCGGCTAAACTACGGACGGCATCTAAGCAGTCCTTCACCTTTTGCTCCATTGGCACCTGGTTACCATCAATCCATAGTTGGTCGATCGAAAGGGTGGCATCAAATTTGACCCCCGTATCCGTATAGAAGTGGTCAAGG
This sequence comes from Nicoliella spurrieriana, assembly GCF_023380205.1. Lineage (NCBI taxonomy): Bacteria > Bacillati > Bacillota > Bacilli > Lactobacillales > Lactobacillaceae > Nicoliella > Nicoliella spurrieriana. The sequence continues at coordinate 1,286,288 of NZ_CP093361.1, read as the reverse complement.
GTGAGCGAAAGGCTGCTGTTTTGGGGGATAATCAATTGTGAGTCTAGTTTTCCCCAGTATTTAACTAGTGCAATGTTAGTATGAGCACGGGCCCAAACCAGATGATTGTTCATGATTGTCTCCTTAAAGGGTTTCGATCCAAGTATTAACGGCTCCAGCATTTTCAAGGGCGTTTGCAATTTTTAACGCTGAGGCATGGTTATCGGCAAGGGCAATGATACAGCCCCCTAGTCCACTACCAGTAAGCTTGCTTCCTAGTGATCCGCTGCGGTTGGCGACTTGAATTAAATGTTCGGTCCGGGGGATATTGATCCCCAGATAATCTAATTGCTGTTGAGCATGGTTCAATAGCGTCCCAAGGTGGTTAAGGTCATTTTTTTCTAGTGTCGCCTTCGTTTCCGTGGTTAGTTGCCCTAAATTGCCAATGGCAGCCCTGGCATTTTGATCTTGGTTGACCATTTGGCGGACTGAATTGACCGCTACGTCGGTCTGTCCCCGAATGCCACTATCAGCAATGATTAAATAGCCGTCTAAATTCATCTTAATGGGCCCAGGGGCTTGTTTGTGGATGAACCAGACCGGGGCTTCTGAACTGACGGTGGCGGTATCAATGCCACTAGGGTTACCATGGGTAATCGTTTCTTCAATGGTGCTTAGTTCAAACATTTCCTGTTTAGTTAACGGGGCCTCAAAGTAGTTATAAAGACTTTTGATCAAAGCGATGGAAACCGCTGCTGATGAGCCCATTCCCCGTTCTGAAGGGATTTCACTAGTAAAATTGATTTGAATATTAACTGGACCGGTTGCTAATTTTTTACAAACGGCCTCAATTAAACGCTTGATGCCCAATAGGTTGACCGGGGCTTCCTTTAAGCTGCCCTTATAAAATTCGCTGTTAATGCGAATGCCATTCGTAATGGTGCTGATCGTGACGGTCATTGGAATGCTATCAATTGGGAATGCGATGGCGGGATGACCATAGACCACACTGTGTTCTCCAATCAGGATAATTTTAGCATGACTTTTTCCAATCGCTTCTTTTTTCAATTTAATCGCTCGCTTTCTAAAATCATTTTTATGATAGCATAATTTAATTCTTAAAAACACGAAAAACAAGTAGGTTGGTTAATAATTAATTGGTTCTTTAAACTTAGAATAAATCTTTTAAATGTAGTATCATATGATTAGGTTAAAATTTGAACGAATAAGATTGGTGAATTTGATGAATGCTAATACCGTGTTTGCGGTCGTTGACTTAGAAACGACTGGTAATAATACCCATGACGACAACCGAATTATTCAATTTAGTTGTACGCTCGTGCAGAACAATAAAATTATTCGCGTATATTCTACGGACGTTAATTCAGAAACTAAGGTGCCAGCTAGGATTACTAAACTAACCGGAATTACGAATGCAGAGCTTAAGTCTGCACCGACGTTTGCAGAAGTTGCCGATAAAATCTATAAGATGCTTTCTGGAACGGTCTTTGTTGCTCATAATGTTAATTTTGACTTTCCCTTTTTGAATCAGGAGTTAAAACGAGTTGGGCACTTGCAGCTGCCAATTAAGGCAATCGATACCGTGACGTTAAGCCAGATTTTATTACCAATGGTCCCTAGTTATCGCTTACGGGATCTGACTAGCTATTTTAACATCGTCCATGACCATCCCCATGCCGCTAGTAGTGATGCGATTGCTACTGCACATTTGTTTTTAGTGTTAGTTAAACGCTTGAAAACATTGCCATTGCAGACTTTGAAATCAATTATGGGATTGAATTTACAATTACCTAAAAATACTGCTCAGTTAATTCAATCGATCTATCAATCCCAGGTCCACGTTAAACAGGGCCTGCCAGACCACCTAATGAGTAACCATGGGTTGGTATTAAGACGATTTAATCGGAATCATCGACAGTTGAACAAACAGAAGTACTCATTTCCGTTTAATGACCATCAAAAAATGGATGAATTTGATCATCAAATTAAGTTTATTCCAGAGCAAGTGAAACTAATGAATTTAATTTATGAAAACTATCGAAATTCGCAGCCAGATAATTTATTTGTGGCAACGAATAAGGGGATGGGCAAAAAATTTGGCTATGGATTACCCCTGGCCTATTTAAGTCATAACCGGAATCAAAAAATTATTGTAAGCCTTGGTAGTCAGGATAGCGAGATTGATTTTGTAAATAAAACGGTCCCAGTTATTAAGCAGTTGGCGCCGTTTCCAGTTAGTTTTTCGATTTTAAAGTCGGCCAATAACTACATCGATTTAAATCGTTTCTTTGTTTCATTGCGCGTGGTCGATCAATCCACTCAATTTCAGTTCATGAAAGCACAGGTATTAGTGTGGTTAACGATGACCACGACTGGGGATTTGAGCGAGTTAAGTTCAGTGCAAGCTTCACCATTTGTAAATGAAATTAACCACCGTGGTATTAAATCGATTCGGCCCAGTCAACCCTTTTATCGTGTTGATTTTTTACGCCGCGCAAGAAACTATAATAAGTATTCGAACCTGTTGATTACGACTCACGATTACCTATTGATGCATGCTAAGCAGATTAGCCAACAAAATCAAAAGCCATTTCTAGTAATTGATAATGCCCTAGAATTACCGAACAGTATTTTAAGGGCCAATAAGATTACGATTAGTTTAAACCACATCAACGTTCTGATCAGGAAGTTACAAGGAACCATTAAAAATACGCATACCCTAAGCGTGATTGATATTGTTGGGCATCAAAAGCAATTTAAAAAATCATTACGCCATATTATGGGGACTCTGGATAAAATTACGAACAGCCTCGCAGCGATTCAAAAGCGGGTCTCAACACGCTTTTTAGGTCGCGAATTTATTAATGGAAGCGATAACCATCTCCATGGCATCATTGATGGCGGGAAACTTAAGGATGAGTGTAATTTTGAACGACCGCGTTTTGCAGAGATCCAAAAAAACTGGAAGGCCTGTTTTGAAAATGCGAACCGAATCATTGCGGGTCCCAAGCAGGGTTATTCGCTTGCTGAACAATCAGTGATCGATCATTTTCAATCACTGACACTGGAAATGACGCGTGAAATTAAAATGAATCATGAATTTTTGAAACGGATTCAACAAGATAGTTCCAAACTATTGATTTCCGTTACTGCTAATCAAGTGCATGATTATAATAACGCGTTTTTGACCGAAGAGGGATTGAGTCCCGAACACGACTTACAAGAGGCACTCTATAAATATTTTCCGCCCGTTTTATTTGTTGATAATTTACGAATTGATTCTAGGGTCACTGCGTTCACGTTCGATCGACTAGGCTTATCGGCTCAGAATAAACGATTGATTCAAATTAATAGTAACCTTCCACTATATCCGCTGACCATTGTTGATAATTCACCGATTTTAAGCGATAATTACGGGCATGAAGCAGTTAATTACTACGTTAATTTGCTTCTAAAGTTATTATCTGACGGTCCGAAGAAAACATTTATTCTATTTAATTCTAAGCAGTTATTACGCAGGGTCTACTTTGCATTAACTGAAAAACATGTTGGTGAACATTACAATTTAATGGCTGAGGACATTAGTGGTAATCGAGCGAAGTTAATTAAAAACATTTTAAATGATGGCCAATTGATGGTGTTAGGCTCGATTGAGACGCTGAAGATTAGCCACTTAGTGGTTCGTCAGTTTGCAGCGGTTCTAATTGCTGATTTACCAATGATTCAAGATGATTCACAGCGCAATCATTTTATTTTAGAACAAATCCAGCAGACTAATCACGATTCATTTAATCAATTTGAACTCCCCAATGCCATTTTAAAACTGAATCAAGAACTAGCATTGACTGATCGGAACCAATTCGTGGCGATCTTAGATTCACGGATCATTAAAAAACCATTCGGTCGGGTCATTTTGAATAGTCTAACTAATCAATTTACCTCCGCTTCAATTCATAATGAGCGGTTATTATTTGCAATTGCTAATTTCTTTAAAAATTTTGTTAAAAAATAAATCAATTCGATTTTGGATTTGATATAATGTTATTGTAATGTAAATGAATAAAGGAAGTTCGCTATGCAAAGAGAATTGTTACGACACCAACACCGTCGCAAGGCTAGACGGATCATCATTAGCGTGGTCGCATTATTATTGATTGCCCTTTGTATTCTTATCTTTAGGGCGCAACGCCCCATAAGTCGCGCCAGGGAGCAATCAATTACGATTGCCCGCCGGGTGGCAGGAATTAAAAACGTCGATCATTTTTATACGGCTACTTTGAATCAGACCTACTACACAGTGCAAGGAACTAACGATCGCAATGCAAGTCTGTATGTTATTATTAATAAGGATAACGGGAAGACGACAGCATTGAATGTAAGCCGTGGCATTTCTCAGGCAAATGCCATTCAACGGGTTAAATCAGCCGGCCAGGTTAAAAAAGTTCTAAATGCGGGGCCATCGCTATTTAATAATAAACCGGTTTGGATCGTTAGTTATTTGAACCAATCAAAGGAGCTATGTTATTACACTTTGGACTATTACAATGGAAAGGTAGTTCAAACGATTATAAATGTATAGCAAATTAATTTTTAATGATGGGGGAGTTTTTAATGCAACAGATTAACATTATCGACGCAAACAAACACGTTGATGAAAAGGTTAAAATTGGGGTTTGGTTAACCAATAAACGTTCTAGTGGTAAAATTGCCTTTTTACAATTAAGGGATGGGACCGCTTTCTTTCAAGGGGTCGTCTTAAAAAAGAATGTTTCAGAAGCATTGTTTGAAGAAGCTAAGAAGTTAAGACAAGAAACTAGTATGTATGTAATTGGAATTATTCATAAGGATGAACGGTCTAAATTCGGTTATGAAATGGAAATTGAAGACATTCAAGTGCTATCCGAAACTGAAGATTATCCAATTACACCCAAGGAACACGGAATTGAATTTTTACTTGATCACCGGCACCTTTGGTTACGTTCTAAACGGCCATTTGCGGTTCTAAGAATCAGGGATCAAGTAATTCGCGCAACCTATGAGTTCTTTGGAAAGGAAGGCTTCGTTAAGTTCGATGCCCCGATTTTAACGGGGAGTGCTCCTGAGGGAACGACTGAATTGTTCCATATTGACTACTTCGATACGAATGCATATCTTTCACAAAGTGGCCAGTTATATGAAGAAGCTGGGGCTGAGGCATTTGGGAAGGTGTATTCATTCGGACCGACCTTCCGTGCTGAAAAATCAAAGACCCGCCGGCATCTAACTGAATTTTGGATGATTGAACCAGAAATGGCCTTTATGCACCAAGAGGAAAGTTTGGATATTCAAGAGCGCTACATTGCTTATCTAGTGCAAAGTGTAATTGATAATTGCCAATATGAACTATCAATTTTGGACCGCGATGTAGAAACGCTAAAGCGTTACACGCATGTTCCATACCCACGAATTAGTTATGATGAAGCAATTGAATTACTTCAAAAAGCTGATTTCGACACTAAGTGGGGCGATGACTTTGGTTCACCAGAAGAAACATACTTAGCTGATCACTTCGATCGTCCAGTTTTCGTATTGAACTATCCAAAGGCACTTAAGCCATTCTACATGAAGCCCCATCCCACTCGTGAAGATGTTGTGATTTGTGCCGACTTATTAGCGCCTGAAGGCTATGGTGAAATTATTGGTGGTTCTGAAAGAGCGACTGATTATAATTACCTATTGAATCAAATTAAGGCCGCCGGCTTAGATCCTAAGGAATATTCATGGTACCTTGACTTAAGAAAGTACGGGAGTGTTCCGCACTCTGGATTTGGACTAGGTTTAGAACGAATTCTAACTTGGTTAACATTAGAGGATCACGTTCGAGAAACGATTCCATTCCCAAGACTATTGAATCGTTTACACCCATAACAATGAAAAGTAGCCACTGGCTACTTTTTTATTTTCAATTAAATTAAAGGAGGAATGTTGATGGATCAATTTGTGAACCGGCTAATTCAAGGTGGCCAAACTACCATTCCAAACTACTTAATCGATAACTATGCTAAAATTGGTATGAATGCAAATGAATTGGTGATTTATTTGCAATTTAAGCGGTTTTTCGACCGTGGAGTGATGGCACCTGACATTGAACAAATTAGTAGTGCGACTAATATTAATGACAATGAAATTTATCAAATTTTGCATAACCTAATTCAAAAGAAGCTCATGACGATTGAAACTAAGCAGGATTGGGATGGTAAGGATTTTGATCAATATAATTTTGACTTGATGTATGAAAAACTGTCTGAATTAAGTGCCAGTGACCCAGATTATCAACCGGTGAGTGGAATGAATGGTACTAACGATGCTAATCACCGTCAAACGGAGAGTATGAGCGTTAATGGTCGTCAACACGTCTTTGTTAGTATTGAGCGCGAATTTGGCCGTGAATTATCGCCAATTGAGTTGGAGACCATTAGTGGCTGGTTAGATCAAAGTCATTATTCACCAGAACTAATTGAATTAGCACTTCGAGAAGCAGTTTTGAACCAGGTTTATAATTTAAAGTATATTGACCGGATTTTGATCAATTGGGAGAAAAAGAACATTCGAACTGCTGATGGTGTCGAACGAGAATTAAATCGTTATCAGGGGCACAGCCGTCGTCAAGCACCAATTAATGATGATGACGGACCAGAAATCCCAATCTTTAAAATTAAGTAATCCATAAGTAAAGGGACACCCAAGTCGATTGATTTGGATGTCCCTTTTACTTAGTTAATTATTATTGTTATTTTTTTGATCATTATTATCATTACTACTACTGCTGCTAGAACTACTGCTACTATCAGAAGAACTACTGGAGCTATTGCTATCAGAAGAACTACTGTCATCATTTGGCTTGCTTTCGATATCGCTACTTGCTCGTCCTGATGAATTATTAGTATTATTTGAACTATCTCTATTACTGGAGTCACTAGTGCTGCTGGACCTAGAAGTAATGATTGATGAGGAAGAACTAGCGCTACTGGATGATGAATCATTATTCATATCACCGGTATTATATCCCGCTACGTAATATTCCATTTTTCCATTCCGCTCAATTTCACCAACGTCGTTAGGTTTAGTCCAGTCAACGTTAGGTAGGTTTTGCGAAGCATAAGCCATCTCATACTTATAAATCTGCTGAGCAATGGTGGATTGTTGTTCAGAGACATAGTGGTTCGGCTCTAATGGCTTATCATATCCGGTCCAAATCGACATGGAATAGTTCTTAGTATATCCCGTGAACCATGAATCCATTGACGAATAGCTAGGAACTGATCCTAGGTAGTTATCAGGATATTGCGTCGTTCCAGTTTTTCCAGCTTCATAAAGGCCATCGACCTTAGCAGCGGTCCCTGAACCGTTTGCGTCAGTCATAACGCCCTTAAGCATGTCAGTAATCATAAATGCGGTCGCAGATGACATTGCCTTAGTTCCTTGTTGAGAGTATTTGTGAACATCACCATTTGCCTCAACGATTTTATTGATGTAGTAAGGCTTATAGTAAGTTCCACCATTAGCAAATGCTGCATATGCGGCTGCTTCTTGTTCCGATGAAATGTAAGCACCAATTCCGTTTTGTAGTTGGAATGGGCTCTTTTGGGTAATTCCCAGCCCCTTTAAGAATTGCGTAGCCCGACTAATGCCGACTTCTTGGAGGGTCCGAATGGCGGGGATATTTCTAGATTCGACTAATGCGCGCCGCATGGAAATATCACCTTCATACCGGTCATCAAAGTCCATTAACTTGGTAGTGGTTCCAGGATAGGTAAATGGGGTATCTTGGACGGTTTGATAGGTCGGGAAGTGGAGATATTCAATTGCTGGACCATAGTCCATTAATGGCTTCATTGTTGAACCACTAGACCGATCCGTTTGCACTGCTCGATTTAAACCGAATGAAACCTTAGTTTTCCGGTTCCCCAACATGGCAACCACTTTTCCGTTGTTTGAGTTCATCATTGTTGCACCGACTTGGAATTGGTTATTAGGAAATGCAATTGATGGATTTTTATTAGCGAGGTTATAAAGGTATTTTTGGTTTTTTAAGTTCAGGTTCGTGTAAATTCTCAAGCCAGAATTAGTATTATAGCCCTTGGCCTTTAATTCTTGCAGGGTCTGCTTTAAATAGGCATCGATATACTTTTCGTTAACTGATGTGACATCCGTGTTACGGTGGGTCTTGGCGAGGCCCTTTTTGATACTGACCCGTTGGGCCTTTTCGGCAGTCGCTTGTGAGATTTCTTTGTTTCGGACCATCGCATCTAGGACTTGGTTTCTTCGTTCCTTAGCGTATTTAGGGTAAGTATATGGATTATAATTGTTGGGTGATTGTGGCATCCCCGCTAACAATGCGAACTCAGGAAGCGTTAACTTCTTAAGTGATTTTCCATAGTAGTACTCAGCTGCTGTCTTCATCCCATAAACGTTATTTCCCATATAGACTTTATTGATATAGAATTCTAGAATTTGGTCCTTTGAGTATTGACGATTGACCTTGATTGCTAAATATGCTTCCTGAGCCTTTCGCTTTAGGGTCCGATCTGAAGCGGCAGTAGAAAATACGGAGAGTTTAACTAGTTGTTGGGTTAATGTACTCCCACCTTGTAAACCGAGGGAAGAATCGGTTAGGTTACCAAAGGCGGCTCCAATAATTCTTAGCGGATCGACTCCACCTTCCTTGTAAAAACGACGGTCTTCAATCGACACGACAGCTTCCTTTAGGGTGGTTGGGATGTCCTTTGATTTAACGTATTCACGATTCTGAGCCCCTAATCTAGAAATAACCTTGCCACTAGAATCGTATATCTTAGTCGAATTATCACTAGAGAGTGCATTGTAAGTGACCTGTGGGGCACTAGCTGCATAGTAAAAGAATAATCCAGTCCCTAATGCAATAATGACCACGAAAAAAGCGGCGATACTTAATAGTACTTTACGAATAATGTGTTTATTACCCTTGTGATACGTAGATCGATTACGATTTACTCGGGATTCTTGATTGTTGTCTGACATTAAAAAACTCCTTAATTAATCCATTATCTGATCAACAGCATCTAAATATGGAATTAACGGCTGTAATCGATATTTAATATTGTAACCAAGCTCTTGAATTGTCAACTTGGGAATTGACTTTCTGCCGCCATTATGTTGAGCATCCCAAAATTGAAATAAATCAGTCGCTTTAAATAAAAAAATTTCATTCGTTCTTACGAATTTAATAAGTGCAAAACAGATGCCACCAAGTTTAACGCACTTACGCAGATGCTCAATTTGATGTTCATGAAAATTACTTAGCGGAAAGGCGGTTTGGCTTTTAGTTTCCTTTGCATCAAAATCAATATAACGCCCCTTATAAATCCCGTTATAATCGGTAGTAGAAGCACGATTAAAGTATGCCTCCTTAATTACCGCAGCTGAACGTTTGTGGTAGTCGACCTTGACGATTTGAATTGGGGTGGGTTTTTTATGAATAACTGCAATTTCCCTTTCAAGGTAGTATCGATTACTTTGATTGAGGTCTGCTTCTAACGTCATCCCCCGATCAGCATAATTGTCAATTTGAGGCTTATGGTTTGGGGATGGATAAAATGGATTAGCATTGGTGCCCCCAGGATAGTTAATTGACATATGACCACCTTTCAATCTTTTATTTAACCAAGCTTTGGCGTGTTAAAATAGAGATAATAACTCACTAGGTATTATTATACCAATTACAGAAGTGTTTTTAAATTCTTTTTGAAAGGAGTGGGCTTTTGAAGCGACTTTGGTTGACTGGATATCGTAGTTATGAACTAGGGGTTTTTAATGATCAAGACCCTAAATTAACGGTATTAAAGCTTGTCTTAAATGACATTATTGTTGAAGCAATTGAATCTGGTTATGACTGGATCATTACTGGTGGTCAAATGGGCATTGAGCAGTGGAGCGTTGAAGCGGCAAGTAAATTAAAGCAACAATATCCCGGTGAATTTCAAGTTGCCGTAATGACCCCGTTTGCTGAGTTTGGTAATCAATGGAATGAAAATAATCAGCAAAAGTTAAGCCGAGTAAGGGCCCTTGCTGATTTTACAGCAAATGTAAGTGCACAGCCGTATCGTTCACCTCAACAATTAAGAAATTATCAAGAATTTATGTTGAAGCATACAGATGGGGCAGTTATGATTTATGATGTAGAAAAACAAGGTAAAGCCCAGTATGATTATCGAGCCATTCATAACTACATGCAAAACCATGAATACGATTTAAAAATGGTGGACTTTGATGATTTACAAGATGCGGCTAATGAATATCAGGAAAACCAAAATAATAGTTTTCAATAGGATTTTTTTTTGGTATAATGTTATTCGTGCTTGATAAATTCGTGAGGTGTAACAAACGATGGAAGAAATTCATTTTACTCCTAAGCAGATTTTGAATAAGGAATTTAGACAAAAGATGCGCGGGTATGATCCTAATGATGTTGATAGTTTCTTGGATGACGTAATCAAGGATTATGATACGTTTGATCGTGAAAATCAACAGTTACGGGATGAAAATGACCGGTTGAAAAGTCAAGTTGATGAGCTTAATCGTCAGCTTGCAATGGGTCAAGATAACACATCAAATAATCGACCAGCTAGTAACGAAAGTTCACAAGGCTTTGATCCAAGTACTGCGCCAATCATGAATAATGCGACGACAATCGATATTCTAAAGCGGCTATCGAACTTGGAACGACGTGTTTTTGGAACTCAAATGGGGAATGGAAATTCTGACTCCCATCGTTTCTAATTTAAGTTTATAACCTGGTGTAAATCCTGAGTAATCGCGGCTGGTTCGTATCAGCTGAGGAAAGTCCACTCTCGCACAGGCTGCGATGTCTGTAGTGTTCGTGCTCGGCGAAAAAATAAGCCGAGGCATTACCATTTGGTAATGATGGCGGAGAAACGAGCTAATGCTTAGGCGATGCTTTAATACTCTGTAAAGTGCCACAGTGACGAAACAATTAAAGAAATTTAATTGGTGGAACGCGGTAAACCCCTCGAGCGGGAAACCCAAACTACGGTAGGGGAGCTTCATGTACGGAAATTGAACCAAGCATGGGGGAGAAATTTTATTTCTCAGATAGATGATTACTACTCAATTAATTTGTCCTGAAATTTTAATTGAGCACAAAACATGGCTTACAGGGATTTACACCATCAGGAAGGGGTGAGAGTTTAACTCTCACCCCTTTTTTATTCATTTTTTCAAGGAGGACTCAAATAATATAATGCAAACATTTAATTTAATTGCTACCTGTGCTGCTGGAATCGAGGCCCTAGTAGGCAAAGAACTACGGGACTTGGGCTATCAAACCCAAGTTGAAAACGGTCGGGTTCGGTTTCAAGGAAATGTAAAGGATATTTTAACTGCTAACGTGTGGCTCAGAACTGCTGATCGAATTAAAATCGTAGTGGGTGAATTTAAAGCCTACACGTTCGATGAACTATTTGAAAAAACAAAGGCACTAGACTGGGGAACATTGCTGCCAATGGATGCTGAGTTTCCAATGGAGGGCCGTTCGCGTAATTCTAAACTCCACAGTGTGCCTAACGCACAAGCGATTGCTAAAAAGGCAGTGGTCAGTAAGCTAACGGATGTTTACCACCGGCGAACACGGTTTCCAGAAACTGGCGCCCGGTTTCCATTAGAAGTAGTGATCAATAAGGATAATGTAATGTTGACCCTAGACACCACTGGGAATAGTTTATTTAAGCGTGGTTATCGGGTTGAAAAGGGAATTGCACCCTTAAAGGAAAACATGGCTGCAGCATTGATTATGTTAACGAATTGGAAACCAGACATGCCATTTTGGGATCCAATGTGTGGTTCGGGAACCCTAGCGATTGAAGCAGCGATGATTGCTAGAAACATTGCTCCTGGGTTCAATCGTGATTTTCAATGTGAAGGTTGGGATTGGGTATCCGAAGAGCTTGCAGAGCAAGTCCGTAATGAAGCTGACGAACAAGCAGATTACGATACTGAACTTCAGATTTTTGCTTCTGATATTGATGGGAAGATGGTTGAAGCAACCAACCGCAATGCACAAGAAGCGGGCTTACAATATGATATTCAAACGAAACAATTAGCGGTCCAAGATTTTAAGACTGATTTAATTAATGGGGTCATTATCGCTAATCCACCGTATGGTGAACGAATGAGTGATAAGGAAAGCATTATTCGTTTATACCACCAAATGGGACGGGTCTTTAAACCCCTTACAACCTGGTCGAAGTACTTTTTAACTAGTGATTTGGAATTTGAACAACACTATGGTGAAAAGGCGACCAAGAAACGAAAGCTCTATAATGGATCCATTCGGACCGACTACTTCCAATATTGGGGGCGCCCAGACTTTAGAAAGAAGCATCAAAATGACTAATCAAAAGATTGCCATTATTGGCGGTGGAATTATCGGAAGTACCGTTGCATATTATCTAGCTACTTGTGAAAAATGGCGGGATTTTGACGTTACGTTATTTGATGATGGGACTGGACAGGCCACTAAGGCAGCTGCTGGCATTATTTCCCCATGGCTATCCAAACGCCGTAACCAGCGTTGGTACCGATTGGCAAGAATGGGTGCTGACGTCGTTAAACAAATCGCCCTTGAGACTAGGATGGACGTTTCCACTTATCATCAGAGTGGGACGATTATTACTAGGGATTCAATGGAGCGGATAGATGAGTTAATAGCACTTGCCATCGAGCGTAAACAGATGGCTCCATTGATGGGAACGATTCAAAAATTAAGCGCGGATACAGTTAACGAATTGATTCCAATGGTTACTAATCATTATCCGGGCGTATTCGTATCTGGAGGGGCCTGGATTGATGGGAAACGCTATCGAGAACGGCTTTTAAGGATTGCTGAACAGCGTAATTTGCATAGTAAAAAGCAAAAAGTTACTTTAACAAAAGAAAAAATAAAAAAATATTCAAAAATAATAATATGCACAGGCGCATGGATGCAAAAAACGCTAGCTCCATTGCAGTATAACTTAAACGTCCGTCCCCAAAAGGGTGAGTTAATCACTCTTCGTTTAAAGCATCCAGTTGCTAAAAGCCCAATGCCGGTTTTAATGCCCGAAGGGGAACGCGATTTTATCCCCATTGATAATCAACACATAATTATTGGTGCTACCCATGAAAATGATCAGGGCTTTGACCTACAGCCAAGCAGTGAAGTTATCAATGACTTATTAGCTAGTGCTCAAAGATTGATGCCTACCATTACCACTCAAAATATCGAGGAGGTCAGGATAGGGACCCGGGCGTATACTGATGATTTTGCACCGTTTTTTGGTTACTTACCCAATTTAGATAACGTGTTGATTGGTGGCGGATTAGGATCATCAGGATTAACGACTGGTCCAATGATTGCTAAATTATTAGCAGCTGAAGTGATTGACCCTAATTATCCTGATTGGGATGCTTATACGAAACCGATTGAGACCTACCTAAATTGATGCAGGGCTTGTTGGGCCAATTCATGGGCCCCCATATTCTGTGCTTCTGGAATCCATTGGTTCATTACTAATTGAAACTTAGCTTCTAGTGCTAAAATGGAATCCACAAATGGTTGGTAATGTTTAGCATACTGCTTATCTAGACTGTCTGCTAGGATCTTGCTATCTGTGTAGTAAAAGACAATCGTATGGCTCAATTTAGCTGCGGGAATTTGTTCAATTAGAGCCCTTAATCCCGCAATACAAGTAGTGAATTCTGCGGTATGATTATCATGAGCATCCCTTAATGGGACCTTCATTTGTAATTGATGACCATTATTTAAAATTAAAATACCACCGGCACTTTGATCATTCTTAATGTCACCATGATTCAAAGTAGCAGCATCAGTATATAGTTTATACATTGGTTAGCACACTCCATTCGAAAGGATTTAATTTAATGACTACGTCTAAAAGAACCTTTTTTTATCAACCTAACCCGTTAACATCAACGATTTGTTGGAGTTGGACGTTCATATTATTACTATTAGGAATCATTTTTTGGCTTGAAGTAACTCAATTTTCTTGGATCACGCTCTTTTTCTTTACCCTATTTACTTTAATTAGTGCAGCCCAATTATACTTCAGAAAAATTACGATTGAAAATGGTCAGTTTATGGTCGGACACGTAATGAATCCAAATTGGTTAAGGATTCCAATGCACAATATCAATAATCTCCATGCTGGTAAATTTACAATTAGTTTTGATTATCAGCAAAATCACTATCTTTTTATGCTACCAGCTAATTCTGTAATTGAAATCAATGGTATAATAAACGCATATCAATAAGTGGGGTGGAAATCGTGAAAACAGATATTGAAATTTCTCAAAATAGTGAATTATTACCAATTGGTAAAATTGCAAGTCAGTTGAGTTTAGGTGAGCAACAAATTGAGCCTTATGGACATTACAAAGCTAAGGTAACGTTGCCAGTTGCAAACCAAGATACCAAGGGAAAGTTGGTATTAGTCACTTCAATTAACCCAACTGCTGCTGGTGAGGGTAAGACAACAATGGCAGTGGGGTTGGGTGATGCACTAAGTGAACTGAAATACAAAACAGCACTAGCATTAAGAGAACCATCTTTGGGTCCAGTAATGGGCATGAAGGGTGGTGCCACTGGTGGTGGCTATTCACAAGTTATTCCAATGGAAGATATTAACCTACACTTTACAGGTGACTTTCATGCACTAACTGAAGCCCATGATACTTTATCAGCATTAATTGATAACCATATTCACCACGGTAATCAATTAAATATCGATCCCCGTCAAATCACTTGGAAACGGGTTTTAGATATCAATGACCGTGAGCTTCGCCACACGGTCATTGGTTTAGGTGGTCGAACATCCGGAGTTCCTAGAGAAGACGGCTTTGATATTACCGTTGCCAGTGAGTTAATGGCAATTCTATGCCTTAGTCGTGATATTAAGGACTTAAAAGAACGAATCAGTCAAATTTTAATTGGGTACACCTATGATCGTAAACCAGTTTACGTTAAAGACCTTGGGGTCCAAGGAGCATTGACCTTACTACTAAAGGATGCCATCAAACCCAATCTAGTGCAAACGATTGAACATACGCCTGCGTACATTCACGGGGGGCCATTTGCAAATATTGCCCATGGTTGTAACAGTATTATTGCTACCCGTGCGGGATTGAACACCGCTGATTATACGGTTACTGAATCCGGATTTGGTTCTGATTTAGGTGGTGAGAAATTCATGGATATCGTTGCTCCTCGCCTAGGTAAGACGCCGGATGTGGTGGTAATCGTTGCTACCATTAGGGCCCTTAAGTTAAATGGTGGGGCTGCAAAGGATGAATTGGCGACTGAAGATTTAGCTGCTCTAAAGAAGGGGGCTGCTAATCTAGGTCGACACATTCAAGCAATGCAGAGATACGGGAAACCAGTTGTCGTTGCAATTAACGATTTCACTAGCGATACTGAAGCTGAGATTAACCAATTAAAACAATACGTGACTGATAACTTCCACATCCCAAGTGTGACCTGCTACGAATGGGCCCAAGGTGGGAAGGGGGCCATTGACCTTGCAAAGGAAGTGGTAAAGGCCGCTGATACCCCCCACGAATTTAAACCATTATATTCAAACCATGATTCAATCGAGGCTAAAATCAATCAAATCGTTACTAATATTTATGGAGGCGACGGGATTGAACTTACCAGCAAGGCTAAAAAGCAGCTCAAGCAAATCGTTCAAAATGATTGGGATCAACTGCCAGTATGTATGGCAAAGACTCAATATTCATTAACTGATGATGCCTCTGTCCATGGGGCCCCAACCGATTTTAAGATTCACATTCGTGAATTTCAAGTGAAGCTCGGCGCTGGTTTTATTGTAGCATTGACTGGGAACGTATTGACCATGCCAGGGCTACCTAGTCACCCCGCTGCATTAAATATGGACATCAAGGATAACGGTGAAATCACCGGACTATTCTAAACGAAGGGACTTTAGCAATGCCTGTTATATTTATTATTTTACTTCTGGTTGGTTTAATTGGAATTGATCAAGGCATCAAAGCCTGGGTATCAGCATCAATGGCACAGGGCCAAATTGAAACTTTGATTCCAGGGGGATTATCACTAACTAACCTGCACAATCACGGAGCAGCGTGGAGCATGTTACAAGGAAAATTAAACTTTTTCATCATTATTTCAATCATTGCCATTGCAGTGATGCTCTACTACCTGTTCAAGCTCCGTCACAGTCGCGGTTATACAATTACCATTATCTTATTACTTGCAGGGACGGTTGGTAACTTTATTGATCGAAGTATTCATGGGTATGTCGTTGATATGTTCCAAGTAGATTTGAACCTGCCGTTTTTAAATTTCGTTTTCAACTTTGCGGATGCTTGTTTAACAATGGGGGTTATCCTGTTATTGATTATGCTATGGCGCAGTGAAACACCAGAAAAGAGTTGATTATTAATGGCTGAACAATTTACCATTACTGATCAAAGTGGCCGCATTGATAAGGTAAGTGCTGAGTTACAACCTAAAATGAGTCGGTCCCGCGCCAAGGATTTAATTCAAGCTGGTGATATCCTAGTTAATGGAGAGCAGGTCAAGCCTAAATATGAGGTGCGAACCGGAGATTTAATTCAAATTGACATCCCCGCGCCTAAAAAGCTAGATTTGATTGCGCAAGCAATTCCTTTAGATATCGTATATGAAGATGATGACGTGATCGTGGTCAATAAACCACAGGGAATGGTAGTGCATCCAGCACCCGGGCATCCTGACCACACGCTAGTGAATGCGCTATTGTTCCATACGCCCCTATCAAATATTAACGGGACGTTGCGTCCTGGGATTGTGCACCGGATTGATAAGGATACTTCCGGGTTACTAATGGTTGCTAAAAATAACCTAGCCCACGAATCACTTTCAAAACAGCTTAAGGACAAGACCAACATTAGGAAGTATGTAGCATTAGTCCATGGGGTAATTAAGTCAGACCATGGAACGATCGATGCCCCCATTGGGCGGGATAAAAAGGACCGAAAAAAACAAGCTATCGTTGCTGATGGCCGTCATGCGGTCACTCATTATCGAGTGCTAGAGCGCTTCGCTAATTACACGTTGGTGGAATGTCAACTAGAGACCGGGCGAACCCATCAAATTAGAGTCCACATGAAATCAATTGGCCATCCACTAGTGGGGGACCCGCTCTACGGACCACGGAAAACCATCCCTGGAAATGGACAATTTCTCCATGCTCAAGTATTGGGGTTCAAACATCCCCGAACGGGCAAGCAAATGTTATTTTCAACGCCCATTCCGCCTATTTTTGAAAAAACACTTAAACAATTACGGCATCAACGGTCATAGCATTGACAAATTTAACATTTTAAAATATTCTGATAATATATTAACCACTGGAAAATGGTTGCTGTTCGAGTGATCGAATTAGCAACCATTTTTAATAAAGGAAGGACTTTACAATGGGAAAAGTAATCATTGATAAAATGGCGATGCAACGCGCTTTAACTAGAATTACGTATGAAATTATTGAAAAGAACAAGGGAATTGATAACTTAGTGATCATTGGGATCAAAACCCGGGGGGTCTATTTAGCGAAGCGAATTGCTAATCGACTACAAAAATTAGAAAACGTGGAAGTGCCAGTAGGAGCATTAGACGTTACCAAGTATCGCGATGACATTGAACATGATAGCGCTAAGGAGACGCCCACGGTCGTTGCCAGTGGCGAAGACCGGGTCTCAGTTGAGGGAAAAAACGTAATCTTAGTTGATGATGTATTGTTTACTGGCAGGACCATTAACGCTGCGTTGAGTGCGATTACTGAATTAGGACGGCCCAATAGTATTCGGTTAGCAGTATTAGTAGACCGTGGCCATCGCGAACTACCAATTCGTGCTGATTTCGTTGGTAAGAACATTCCAAGCGCCCAGAATGAAAAAATCAAGGTCTCAGTCCAAGAAATTGATAAACGTGATGCTGTGGAAATTGTCAATAAATAACTCTGGAATCGATAGGAGCATTATAAAATGACAAAACGTTATTTAATATTAGAAGATGGCTCAGCATATCCTGGAGAAGCATTTGGTGCTTTAGCTACCACCACTGGTGAAATTATCATTAATTCAAATATGATGGGGTATCAGGAGTCCATTACCAATCCAATCTATCATAATCAAATTATTGTATTCACCCAACCCACCATTGGCAATGTTGGGATTAATCACCGCAGTTATCAATCGATTGTGACCAGCATTAAGGGAGTAATTGCCCGTGAATACTCTGATACCACTAATAATCATCAACACAAGCAATCGCTAGATACGTTCTTAAAGCAACATGAAATCCCGGGAATCGCCGGGATTGATACTCGTGAATTAGCTCACCGCATTAGTAAGCACGGGACCATGAAGGCTAGCATTGTCGATGTTGATGATGAACACGCATTCGATCAATTGAACGCTACGGTGCTGACCAACCAGCAGGTATCACAGGTAGCCACGCCCAAACCATATCCCAATCCGGGGGATGGTTTTAACATTATCGTGATTGACTTTGGTTTGAAACAGGGAATCTTAAGAAAACTAGATGAACGTAATTGTAATATCGTAGTAGTGCCATGGAACACAACGGTAGAAACAATTTTGAGCTTAGATCCAGATGGGATCGTGATCTCTACCGGTCCGGGGAACCCTGAGGATATGCCTAAATCAATCATTAAGACCATCCAAAGGTTACAAACGCAGTTCCCGTTGCTAGCGATTGGATTGGGCCATGAGTTATTTGCCCTTGCTAATGACGCTAGGGTCTATAAATTGACCAATGAACATCACGGTAGTAACCATCCAGTTAGAAAAATCATTACGAACCAGGTCATTTATGTTTCACAAGCTCAGGGCTACGCCGTTGATTATAAATCGATCAATAAGGATAAATTGATCACAACCTATATCGATCTATATAATGGGACGGTCCAGGGATTAAGGCATCGTGACTTTCCAGCTTTTTCGGTCCAGTTTTCACCAGATGGCGAACCCGGGCCAACGATTGCATCTGATATTTTTGACGAATTCTTAGAAAACATTGGTTCACAAAGGAGGTGATCACGTCTTGATCGATCAAAGCATTAATAAGGTCTTAATTATCGGGGGTGGTCCCTCCAAAGTGGGCCAGGAAAATGAATTGGATGCGGCCATATTTCAAACCGTCGTTAGTTTTAAACGGGTCGGGGTAAAGAGTATTATTATCGATGATAATCCATACTCGATTGCAACGACCGAAATTAAACCAGCAAGTGCGTTTATTGAAGCTGTTAATCTAGATAACTTGGTCAAAATCATCCAATGTGAACATCCCGATGCCATCTTACCGACCCTGGGGGGACCGAATGCCATTGCCCTGTGCCAAAAATTGGATGAGATGAAGATATTAGCAAAGGAATCCATCCAATTACTGGGACTGTCCAAGGCAGCCCTAAAGTTAGTTGGAAACCCGTTACGCTTTAGCCAGTTAATGAAGGAAGTCCAAGAACCGATCATTTCTTCAACCATTGTGCATTCTAATACCGAAGCATTTGACCTGGTTCGCAAAGTAGGCTTTCCAATCATTATCAAGCCCGTTCTATCATCAATTAATAGCCGCCGCACGATTTGTAATAGTTTTGATGAATTAGATTCTGCATTGACCGAATCATTTACCGATTCGACCTTAAACCGGTGCGTAATTGAAAAAAGTATTGTTGGTTACAAGGAGCTAAGTGTTTTAGGAATTCGCGATCCGAACGGGACTAAGTTGATCATCAACGGCATTGAAGACATTGATGCGATCGGAATCCATTCTGGAGACTCAATCGCCATTTCACCAATTCAAACCATTACCGATTTTGTTTACCAACGGTTACGTGAAGCAGCGTTAAAAGTCATTGATCAACTAGCAATCGTGGGGGCTTGTGAGGTCAGTTTTGCGGTCAATCCCGATACTAATGACTATTTTGTAACTAAGGTCACGCCGAATTATAACCGTGGGTTTGCATTAGCTACGCTTGCAACTGGGTACCCATTGAACTACGTTGCCGCTCAATTGGTGTTAGGGAATGGCTTTGCCGACATTCATTTACCACACGACTATGCAAAGCTAACCACCTTTATGGAACCGGTCATGGACCGCATCTTAATTCGCATTCCACTATGGCCGTTCGATAGTTTAAAGCATGTTGACCAACACCTAGACCAATCGATGAAGTCAGTCGGTTCAGCGGTAGGGATTGGCCGAACGGTTGAAGAGGCGCTCTTAAAGGCAATGCGTAGCTCGCAGTTCAATCCACGGGATGTATTGCCCAACATGGAGGAGCTAAGCGATGATGAATTGATTAGCCAATTAATTCATCCCAAGGCGAGTCGAATTTTAGTGTTGATTGAAGCTCTCCGACGGAATTACCCGGTCGAAGACCTTTCTGAGCTCACTAAAATTGACCCATTTTACTTTAAGCGGTTAAAAAAACTGTTAACCGTGGAAAATTTATTGTTGGATCGACCATTGACCGCGGATGCATTAATTACAGCCCACCGGAGTGGCTTTGGTGATGGGATGTTAGCAGCTGCTTGGCAGGTTGATTTAGACAAAGTAAGGGCGTTTTCACAAAGTGAACATAGTTTACCGACCTATAAAATGATCGAACCATCTGCTGGTGAAGAGTCGCCAACGATTCGCTCATTTTACAGTAGTTTTGAATTGGAAAATGAGTCCCATCAACTATCTGATCGTTCAGCCCTAGTAATCGGGCGGGGCGGTAATCGACTGGGACCGAATACCGCCGCTGATTACTACACTTCAGAAGTATTAATTCAAATGCATCGATTAGGTTACAAGACGATTATCATGAATAATAACCCTAATTCAGTTTCGTTAAGTCCCCAGCTCAGTGACAAACAATACATTGAGCCCATTCAAATTGGGGCCATTTTGAACATTGCTGAAATTGAAAAGCCGGCGATCGTGGTGGTTCCTGGAAATCGGCACTACCTAGTTCGGCAGTTACGGCAATATCCAGAACTAAAGGTCGTGGTGCTTCCACCTGATCAAGAAACGGGCGTTACCCTTCCCCAAAAAACCAGTTTTGCGATGAACTTCTTTGTGACTAAGGATGAAATTCGCTTTATCAATACCGTGAAATTAGCCTCCGGTAAAAATAACGAGTTAAAGGACATTTCACACTTGGCATTTCCATATGACATTGATGAACAACAGCTGAAGGGCTTAATCACTGATGCTAAGGAATTAATTAGTAGCTCATATTGGAAGGGGCTAGTCCAAATCTTGGTATTAGCAGACCATGATCACTTTAAGGTGGTTGGGATTCGTCCAATTCGAATTATTGAGACCATCTTTTTAAACCGGATTTCAAACGTTAATTGGATCAAAATGTTAGTCAAGTTATATACTAACCACCTCAGTGCGGATGATTTAGATCGGGCATTCAATGAATTATCCTTTGTTCCGTCCGCTGAAATGAAGCCTACGTTCCCATTTATTGATTTAAAGGTCGATCAAATCGTTGGAACGACAAATCAAGAGGTCGGAGCACAAATAAATTTCGATCCTGAAAAATAATAATTTAAAATTAAATGGTCATCCCTGAAATTTATTTCAGGGATGACCATTTTTAGTTATTGATCATTGTTTGCCCGTAGTTGATCAACCATTGCTTTAGTTGGGGTAACATATATCGTATTTTGTCCTTCATAAATGACAAAGCCAGGTTTTGCACCATGTGGTTTTTTCACGTGTCTGACTTGGACGTAGTCAACAGGAACGTTCGCTGAATCACGCCCCTTTGAAAAGTATGCGGCTAAGATGGCAGCTTCCGTGATGGTTTGGTCACTAGGATCGAACGAGCGAATGATTACGTGGGAGCCATGAATTTTTTGTGTATGCAACCAGGTATCACGCTTATCAGCTGTTTTAGTGGTTAACCGATCATTTTGTAAGTTGTTCTTACCGACTAGGATCACGGTCCCATCACTAGCCTTGAACTGCTCCGGTTGACTGATTTTTTGTCTTAATGCTTTCTTCTTATTCTGGTGTTCATGGTCGCGTAAGTAGCCCCCTTGTTGTAATTCAGCTTTAATATCAACCAAATTACTAGGTGCTGCTAGTTCGATTTGTGACAGAATATTATCAAAGTAGTCAATATCAGCGTTAGTTAAGTCGAGCTGATGGTGAACGAATTTAATTGCATTCTTCTTCTTTTGGTATTGTTTAAAGTACCACTGGGCATTTTGTGAGGGGGATTTTTCCGGTGATAGACTAATTTTAATCGGGGCGTTATTATCATAGAAATTAGGGAGTTCGATCGTCGTACTCCCATTATGAACTTGATTTAAGTAGGTCGTTAAGACTTCCCCCCTGATCCGATAGTCGTCAGCATGCTTAGTATCAGCTAACGTTTGTTCTAGCTTTTTAATTTTATTCCGATTTTTCTTAAGTTCATTTTTAGTGACCTTAATCAATACTCCACCTTGCTCACGAACGCGATCTCGTTGGGCCTTAGTCTGGTAATAATGATCTAATAATAAGCTTAGTGATTCGTATTGTTTCAATGGGGCATCAATTCCGATTGGTTTAAATGGTAAAAAAATCGGTTTCTTAGCATCGATCATCGTCGGAACCGGGTGGTCAAACTGATTAAAAAACGTTTTAAACTGTTGGTCAAGGGCATTGGATGCATGTAAAAAGCGAGCTAGTTGGGCTGCGGTATCTCGGCCCAGTCCCTGGAATGTTTTTTGTAGGGATCCAGCCAATACATCGCGATTGGGGAACGTAGTTACTAATTCACTTAATTGATTCCAATCATTGAATTGGAACGGATCGATTAAGTCCTGCTTAGGGGGGTTAACGTATTCATCACCAGGAAGGATCGTTCGATAACGACTCTTATCCGGGCCAATTCGTTTAATGGCATCAATAATTCGACGATCAGAACCGTCCACTAGAATTACGTTACTATGCCGGGCCATAATTTCGATGATTAATACCATTGATTTTAAATCACCAATTTCGTTCCGGACAGTAAAGTGGAATTGAATCACCCGGTCATTATTAGATTGAGTGATGTTAGTTAAAACACTACCACTTAAGTACTTTCTTAACGTCATGTTAAAGTTCGTCGGTACGGGCGGGTTCACATATGGGATGGCAGTAACTTGAGCTCTAGCATAGCTAGGGTTTGCCGATAATAGTAGAGGATAACTTTTTCGATTGGATCTGATGGTAATAATAATTTCATTTGGATAGGGTTGATTGATTTTAGAAATCCGGCCACCAGTTAATTGAGCACTTAACTCGGTTACCATAGCGTGGGTAAAACTTCCGTCAAAAGACACTTTTCAATCACTTACTTTCGATATTAAGATATAACTGTATTATAACAAAAAAATAGCGGGATGATTATTTGAAAGCATGATTAATGGTATAATTAAAGTTAGTTGTAAAAATTTAAAGGATGGATAATAAATGAAAATCGCAGTTGTGACTGATAGTACCGCTTATCTTTCTAAAGATGAGCTAATGAAATATAATATTCATATTTTACCAATCTCAGTCATCATTGATGGCAAAACCTACGATGAAGGGATTAATATTAACACTGATGAATTTTATGATAAATTACAATCAGCAAAAGACTTTCCTAGTACTGCTCAACCGGCGACGGGTAAAATCATTCAACTATACGATCAATTAGCAGATGAGGGCTATGATGCCGTGATTAGCATTCACCTTGCAAGTACGATTTCAGGGTTGTATAACCAGATTGCAGCACTAGCTCCAAGCATCGATAACATTAAGATTTATCCATACGACTCTAAAATTACGGTCAAGCTAATGGGCAACTTAGCCATTGCTGCTGCTCAAATGGCTCAATCCGGTGAACCAGTTGCGGATATTTTAAAACAATTAGATCAATTAAGAGCAACAATTGATGAAATTTTCGTGGTAGATGATTTAAAGAACCTAGTTAAGGGCGGGCGTCTGTCTAATGCGGCTGGGGTAGTTGGCAGTCTATTAAACATTAAGCCACTACTAACATTTGATAACCAAAGTGATAAAATCGTTGCATTCGATAAAGTCTGAACTAGAAAGCGGGCCCTGAAGCGCGCCGAAAGTATCTTTACTCAAAAAACTAAGGATTTAAATTATCCGATTCGAGTTCTCATAATTAATGGCAACGATCCCGCAGGTGGAAATATGTGGGCAGATAGCATCAAACAAATCCGACCTGATGTGCATATTGAGCAAAGCTACTTCGGCCCGGTAATTGGGGCACATTTAGGTAATAAGTCCCTTGCATTAGCTTGGATGCGTGACTTTAATCGTTAGGGTGTTATTGATTAGTAAGTGATGAAAGAGTAGAATAATATTATTATAATAATTTTTTATTATAAAATACTTGGAGTAGGGACTAGCGCGTCAAGTGCCATTGGAACGGAATGTGAACTTTGGACGAAAAACGATGCGTTTGCGATGTTAGTCCCGCATTCGCCACCATTAATAGTGGCAGCTCTATTTAGGAGATGTCTCTTTTGCATACCCAAAAGAAAATATTTACGCAACCTAACGCTAGTGGAATTGCCATCTTAGGGCTTTTAACTGCGATTCGGTTGATATTAGGAAGTAGTTTATTTACATTTTACTTAATTCCTAATAAGATTCAGTTCAGTTTTGCATTCATTGCTACTTTTTTAATTGCAATGTGGTTCGGACCGTTTTGGGCCGGATTTATCGGCGGTTTTGCTGATATTTTTCTAACGTTAATTTCTGGGCAAATTTATTTCCCAGGATTTACGTTATCAGCAATCATAACTGGGTTTGTTTTTGGCATTTTTTTCTTCAATCGTCAGCCAACCCTTAAAACCATTATCATTTCTCAATTAATCGTAGTAATCTTTGTTAATTTATTTCTGAATACACTTTGGGTCGTGATTTTAAACCATGTTCCATTCGATGTGATTTTTATTTCTCGATTCATTAAAGAAATAGTCACTGTTTTAGTTCAGGTATTTATTATGGATCTAATCGTGAAAAATAAAACAATTATTTCCTTAGGAAAACGCCTTAGAAAATAATTTAAGCATCTTCAGTGAATTACATAATTCACTGAAGATGCTTTTTAATTTAGCAGGGTGATATTTGTTTTATTACTTTACATAATATATATTATCGGAAGTTAATCATTTGCCTTAAAACGTTCTATATGCTTTTAACTTAAAAAATAAATAACTCGCTTAAATAATTATCTTACTTAAGCGAGTTAAAATTAATATCTAAAATAATTCAAATAAAGTATCAACACTAGCGTATGCCATAAAGGCAATTACAATCCATCCAGTTATCGTTAACCATAAAGGATGGTGGTAAGCTTTGCCCATAATTGATTTTTTTCTAACAGCCACTAATAGGATACATAGTGCAATTGGTAGTACGAATCCATTCAATGCACCTACTAAAACTAATACTTTAGCGGGATTCCCAATAAAGTAAAAAATTAGAGTTGAAAATACGATAAAGCTGATGACAATTGAATTTCTGTATTTTTTAAATAATGCAGTTGTTCTTTCATTTACTGCATAATCTAAGAATGAAGTAGAAGTAAAAGTTGATCCTAAAATTGATGACATCCCTGATGCAAATAGTAATAATCCGAAGAATTTATATCCGAAGTTACCAGCTGCATGTAGGAAGATAGATGCAGCTGGGTTAGCTGGATCAAGTTTAAATCCTTCCATTACCACAGCTAGCCCGGCTAAAAATAGCATAATTCTAATGATAGATGCTAACGTAATTCCAGTCAAAGCTCCTTCATTGATGTATTTAATGTCTTTAATTCCTTTTGCACCACCATCTAATAAGCGGTGTCCACCAGAGAATGAGATGTATCCACCAACAGTTCCCCCTACAATGGTTACGATTGAATAAAAGTCAATCTTAGTTGGCGTAAAAGCATGGGTAGCAGCAGCTTGAAATGGAATTTTAGTTACGAATAATATGTAGATTAAAATTCCAATTTTAATTACTGCTAATATTTGAACGGTTCGGTCCATTGCTTTTAAAGCATTTTTAACAATGAAAATGCAAATTGCAATTACAGCGGCAATCACTGCCCCGTTCTCTGGAGAAATACCGAATAATACGTTCAACCCAAGCCCTGCTCCGCCAACATTTCCAATGTTAAAAACTAATCCACCAATAGCAACCAAGGTGGATAATAAATATCCTAATCCTGGGAAGACTTCGTTAGCTAATACTTGAGCCCTTTTACCAGAGACTACGATAATTCGCCAAATGTTTAATTGGACGACAACATCCATAATGATACATATAATAATTGCGAAACCGAAATTGGCACCTAATTTACCAGTAAACGTCGCCGTTTGGGTTAGAAAACCAGGGCCAACGGCAGCCATAGCCATGAGGAAAGCTGCCCCCATTGCAACACTGCGCATTTGTTTACCATGATTGTTAGTTGGTGTTGTTTTATTATCCATTTATAGCACCCCTTTTACCAATTATTTTGCCTTATTGATTGTAATTGAATCTAACTTTAGTTGATCAACTAACCTTCGAACAATGGCAAGTGCCTTTTGATTATCACCATGAACACAAATCGAATCCACTTGTAATGAAACTGTTTCCCCTGTAATTGCTGTTACTGAATGATTCTTAATCATTTCAACAGTTCTTTTCGCAATTAACTCAGGATCGCTGATTACAGCATTTGGTTGTGAACGTGGAACCAGCGTTCCATCTGCTTGGTAATTACGATCTGCAAATACTTCCGAAACTACGGGTAACCCAAATTCTTGTGCAGCTAATACCAATTGGCTATTTGATAATCCATAAACTAGTAAGTGTGAATCTACATTTTGAATTCCCTTGCAGATGGCCCGAGCTAGATTAATATCCTTTCCAGCTGCATTATACAAAGCACCATGTGGTTTAACATGATGTAACCGATGCCCTTTAGTAAATCCAGCCAATGCAGCAACTTGGTAAGTCACCATATCTGTAACGGATTCAGCATCCATTTGGATATAACGACGACCAAATCCGTTTAAATCTGGAAAACCAGGATGAGCACCAATTCCCACCCCGGCTTTTTCAGCAAGCTGAACTGTTTTAGCCATTACATTTGGATCGCCAGCATGAAAGCCACATGCAATATTACATGAACTAACTAACGATATAATTTCAGCATCGTTACCTAAATGATATCGACCATAACTTTCACCTATATCACTATTTAAATCAATTGAAACCATTTAGATCACTTCCCTAATATTTTAGTGTTGAATTAATGACATCTGTAACTAACATATGTCCAGGAGCATGTGTAATTACTAATGGTGGTTTAGTCTGCATGATTACATTTTGTGGAGTAACTCCACAGGGCCAAAAGACAGGTGTTTCACCATCTTTAACTGTTACTGTATCACCATAGTCCGGATGATTAAGGTCACGGATTCCAATTTCTTCTGGATGACCAATTTGGATTGGAGCTCCGTGCACTTTAGGCATATTGGCAGTCACTTGAACCGCTGTGGGAACCAATTCATCCCTAATCGGTCTCATACTAACTACCATATTTCCATGAAATACACCAGCAGATTTAAGTTTAATATTGGTGTTAAACATTGGAACGTTAACGTGTTCACTAATATTACGAACATCAATCCCAGCAGCTAATAGTTCTGATTCGAATGAAAAACTACAACCAATAATGAAACTAACTAAATCATTTGACCAAATATCTTCGATTGAAGTAGTTTCAGACGCTAATTTACCATTACGATAAATCCGATACTTTGGAAAATCATTAGCTAAGTCAACATCTCTTGCAAAATCGACTAATTTACGACTACCTACATCACTTACTTCTAGGACGGGACATGGTCTAGGATTTCGTTGAGTAAACAATAAGAAATCATAAGCCAATGCCTTTGGTAAAATGACTAAATTAGCCTGGGTATAGCCTGCACATAATCCACTAGTCTGATTAGTATAATCGCCCTTACGAATCAAATGCCTTAGCTCAAGTGGACTTAATTGTGTTAAGTTAGAATTATTTGCTTTAATCACCATCACCATCACTCCTGTTCATTCGATAACTGAATTTGATTATCCAACCAGTTCACATTGGTATTCATATTACGAAAATCAGGTTCACTTAAAATCTGAGCTAATAAATTCAAATTAGTATCGATTCCATTAACTACGGTCTCATCAATAACAGAGCGCATTTGCTGAACTACTTCTTGTCGATTTGAACCGAAGACAATTATTTTTGCAATCATTGCATCATAATATGGTGGAACGACGTAACCCTGATAAATTGCAGTATCAATACGAATGCCATATCCACCCGGCAAATGTAATCCTGTGATTGTTCCTGCACTTAGTGCCGTGATTCTACATTCTAATGCAAATTCGCTTTCATTCGGGTGCATTTTTGCTAGTTGTGCTCCTGCTGATACCATTAATTGAGCCTTAACTAAGTCAATCCCACTAGTTAATTCAGTGATGGGATGTTCTACCTGAATTCTAGTATTCATTTCCATGAAATAAAATCGTCCAGGTCCTTCATACAAAAATTCAATTGTCCCTAGTCCAACGTAGTGTAAAGGGGCAACAACATTCTCACAAATTGAAAGCATCCGGTTACGATCAACGTCATTTAAAATGACTGCAGGTGCCTCTTCCATTACCTTTTGATTATGAGATTGAATCGTACAATCACGCTCGCCAACAGAAACCACGTTCCCGTATTGATCAGCAATAATCTGCACTTCGATATGTCGAGGATTAGCTAAATATTTTTCAATATACATATGTTCATCATTGAAAGATTCTACGGCCTCACCTTGTGCAACGCTGAACAATTTGGCGAATTCTTTCCTACTATGAATAATTCGCATCCCCTTTCCACCACCACCAGAACTAGCCTTCAACATAACTGGATATCCGATTTGTTCAGCTTGTTCAGCAGCAACTTTTTCATCAGTCACCGCCTCCTTACTTCCAGATACGATTGGCATCCCGTTCAGATGCATCGTTTTACGAGCAGCCTCTTTGTTACCTAATAATGAAATTACATCAGCATCCGCACCGATATAGATTAAATCATTTGCTACTATTTGCTTAGCAAACGTTGGATCTTCTGATAGAAAACCATATCCAGGATGGATAGCATCAGACCTAGTTACCTTAGCAGCCTCAATCAACTGATCAATAGACAAATAACTATCTTTAGCACTTGCTGGTCCGATGCAGATGCTTTCGTCAGCTAGTTTGGTATGGAGTGCATCACGATCAGCAGTAGAATAAACAGCAACCGTTCGAATCCCTAAGTCTCGACAAGCTCGAATAATTCGGACGGCAATTTCACCACGGTTAGCGATTAATAATTTATGAAATGGCCAATCTACAACCGCTTTACTCGATTTGAATAAGTGGTTCATCATATTCCACCTCTTCTCCGTTATTAACCATAATCTTAGATACCACTCCAGGACGATCAGATTTAATTTCTGTCATTACCTTCATGGCCTCGATGATTCCAATTAAATCACCCGCCTTAACTTTCGTCCCCACTTTCACAAACGGATCATCTTGTGGTGATTTAGCAGCATAAAACACTCCTACCAGCGGTGAATTAACGGTGTAAGATTGATCATTATCAGTGGAGATTCCCTTATCATCAGTATGGTTAATAGGACCAAAAGTGTTTTCACTCCCAACTAATGATTGCTTTAAAGTAACTTCATCTTCTCCACTGCGGTAAGTAATTTCGCTTAGTTCATTTTGTTTTAAATAGTTGATTAATTCTTTTATCACTTTTAAGTCCATCTTTATCACTCCTGCTCAAATAAAGTACTAATTTTTTGTGCGGCACTACGCTTAATTCCGATTGGTGCTTTAAATCGTTTCAGATACCAACTGTGGTTAAGATTATTAATGGCAGTTTGTTGTTTTAATAATTCATCATTTGCATCCTCAAATGACACCAAGTCAAATTTAATCAATCGATTTGTTTGGCTTTGTACGAATTTAGGGATATCTACTGAAATAATAACGCCAATTACTGGATAGCCACCGGTTGTTTGGCGATCCGCTAATAATACGATGGGCTTTCCATCTGAACTAATTTGAATGCCACCAAAAACAGTTGCTTCTGATAGCATGTTAGCAGCACTAGTTTTAATTGGTTTCCCTATAAGTCGATATCCCATCCGATCGGCAGCACTTGATACTTGATAGGATTGACCTAGAAATGTTTTAACATCTGCTTGTTCGAATTGTTCCCATTGAGGACCCTTAACAAAACGAATGGTAATATAATTATTAACTGAAACTGGAGATTTTAATGGTGATTGTCGAAAAGCAAATTCGTCCAAAGTATTATTCGAACTAATGGGGATACAATCACCAGCTTGTAAACTACGTCCATGAAGGCCACCAATTCCTATCCGAGTTGTAGTGGAACGACTGTCCATTACTACCGGAATTAAGATTCCACCCGCAATTGCTAAATAGCCATACCGGCCGCTATTAGCATAACCAATTTTTAAAATGTCGCTACGTTGAACCATGATAGCTCGATTAGGATTAATAGATTTTCCATTCAACGTTAATGCAAAATCGCCACCGGTAAAAGCAATAAAAGTCTCGGATTCAAACTGAAACGTTCCACCTGTAATGCACACTTCT
Source organism: Nicoliella spurrieriana (assembly GCF_023380205.1). Taxonomy (NCBI): domain Bacteria; kingdom Bacillati; phylum Bacillota; class Bacilli; order Lactobacillales; family Lactobacillaceae; genus Nicoliella; species Nicoliella spurrieriana. The sequence goes on along the minus strand of NZ_CP093361.1, from coordinate 1,255,462 downwards.
AGCACTGCAGCATCAACAGCATTTCCAACTAATAAATTGGCAATTTTACATGCAAATTGATCCATGCATCCTGAAGTGGGAAAACCATCAATTTGGTGATTAAAACGTCCTAGGTCTTGAATAGTAGTCTGTAATCCAGCATCGATCACTAATAATTTATCCATTTTCAACGACCACCCTTACTTTGTATTCGCCCTTTTGATCAGATAGCTTGATTTTTTCATATTCATCTAGACTGATTGAAAAGAATTTAACGAAATCACCTGAATGGAAAAATAATTCTGGTTTCCTTTGATTATATAGCTTGAGTGGAGTCCTACCAATCAAACGCCATCCACCTGGAGCATCGACTGGATAAAAGCCGGTCTGGATTCCTGCAATTCCAACGCTCCCTGCTGGTATTTTTACCCGAGGAGTTTCTAACCTAGGCATTGCAATTTGCTTATCAACGCTAGCCATATATGCAAATCCTGGTAAAAAGCCTAAAAAATAAATTAAATAGGTTCCCTGCGTATGCATCCTAATGACTTCTTCAGGACTGATACCAGCGAACTCAGCTACTGACTGCAAATCCGGATTATAAGGATTTTCATAGCAAACTGGAATTTTTAATATCCTTTTTTCAGCGTTCTGTAAAGATTCATCCGTACTCAATAATCCATTTAATTTTGATCTTAATTGTAAATATGTAACTTTTAGTGCATCAAAACTGATCATTAAAGTATGGTAAGCAGGAATTAAGGACTGAATCCCGACGATATTTAACTGGTTAATCTGTTTTACCAATGCTTGAATTTGGCGATTGACGGTAATATCAATCACATCTGGGAAAACAATTGATAATGCTTGATCACCAACTGGGATGATTTTAAATGAGTGCATGATGCGCCTCCTGTATGTCAATAAAAATAACATAATAGCAGATTGACAATTAGATTTTAATTGACATTATATTATTAATTATAGTGCAATGTCAATTCTAATTGTTTTTTAATGCATTTTAATTAATTAAAATCCAATATTAATGTATTAATTGTAATAATTTACATTTTTAAGCGTAATATATTGAATAAAAATCTATGTTATATTTAATATCACAAATGATAGACAATTAAATTGATTAAATCCTTATTAAATTTCTAATTAACAATGAATTTTCAGTCGGTGAAAATTACGTATAATTGTGATAAAAACCTAATGATTATTAAAAATATTTATGTGAATTATGACTATCTTTTGGTAATTATTGATGAAATCATGGTTACTTTCAAATATTAATATAGTTAATATTTCTAATAAAATTAAAAAAGAACTGACCCCAATTGGATATTAGAGTCAGTTCTTAAATGCAGCTAAATATTAAATTTTAAAACGACTAACGTTTTATTATACTTCATTCATAATTAAGTAAACCGTTTGCGTCATCTATTAATTATAGATAGTGCATCCCGCCATCAACCATGAAGGACTGTCCCGTAATGTATTCCGTCTTAGGGTTAACCAACCACGATACTAAGTTGGCAACGTCAGCAGGCGTCGCCTCACGGCCGCGGTCAATTTCAGTTAATACATCGGCCCGCTGTTCTGCAATTGAAATGCCCTTAATTGCAGCCGTCTTTTTATCAATTGCATCCCGCATTGGAGTTCTAACCACGCCCGGATTGTAGGCGTTGACCGTAATATCATCCTTGGCTAATTCCTTTGCCGCAGATTGGGTTAATCCACGAATCCCAAATTTAGAGGCCGAATAGGCACTTTGTAATGCAGAGGCTTCAACTCCAGCTAGCGAGGCGGCATTAACGATTCGACCACCATGTCCCTGCTTTAAAAATTGCTTAGCTGCCGCCTGAATCCCCCAATAAGTCCCCTTTAAATTGACGTCAATTAATCGTTCGAAGGCTTTCGGATCAGAATCCACAAAGGACTCAATAAAGGCAACCCCGGCATTATTGACCCATACACCGAGTTCACCCAGTTCGTTCACTGCATTTTGGACCAGTTCAAACACTGCATTCCGGTCTGCAACATCTAGTTTGTATGCCTTAGCTGAATACCCACTTTGTTTTAAATCGTTAGCCACTTGGTTGGCAGTTTTTTCATTAATGTCTGCTACTGCAATGGCAAATCCATCCTTTGCTAATTGATGGGCAATCCCCTCACCAATTCCCTGACCCGCGCCGGTAATTACTGCTGTTTTAGTCATCATTAATTCCTCCCTTAAATTAAAACGAGCGCTCCCATCCTAATTACAAGGACGAAAGCGCTCATTTCCGCGGTACCACCTTAGTTTGGTAGGTTTACCTACCACCCTTAGCCTTGGTAACGGAAGTCTCCGAATCTACCTCATTAATAACTCGGTAGAATCAATAAAGCAAAAGACCATCTTCAATTAATCAGAAACAAAACCTTCTCACTGTCAGTTTTTCACTTTAGAATCTAAATTAATTTACTCATCTTTAATCGTTAATTATTATTAATTACATTATAATCATTTTATAATGTAAGTCAATTAACTGCATCCCCAATTACTTAGGACTAAGGGTTCCACCACCAGCTAATTTGTAAGTTTTACCATTCAACCAAGAATTGGCTTGATTACTTTGATCGTAGTAAACTTTGTGCCCATTGGATTTAATGTTTTTAAGGGATGCCTTGCTCCCGACTAATTCCGTCAAGTATGAGTTTTGAGTCACGTTCCAAGAACTATTCCCATTTAACGTTAGTTTAGTAACCCCCTTGGTGTCGGATGAGTTAATACTGCCGGAGAGGCTACTGCCATCTTTTAGGACTAAGGCAACGGAACTACCACTAGCAACTTCCACATTTCCAGTAAGGGCCTGTTTAGTCGCAGTAAACGCCAATTTACCACCATTGCTATTACTGCTACCCCAACGGTCGCTTGCTGCCCTGATTAAAGTATTGGAAGCATTGCTTAACTTAACGTTATTTAAATTAATCTTAGCATTGGTATTAGTAACGTAGAATAATGCTCCGGTATGCTTAGTGGTGCCCTTAGAACCAGCAGTCACTTTAGAAGTTAGCGAACCGCCCTTCATTGTAAATGAAGCAGTTCCCGTTTTTGAATCACCAGACATACTTTGGTATAACATGACCCCATTATTCTGATTAGCAGTAAGGTGTGAATCAGTGGCATTGATGCTATTGTCACCCTCAATTACCGCCGCTTCGGCACTACTTGCATTTCCCTGAACGTTTTTAACGTTGATCTTACCAGTAGAGTAGATGATTGGTGATCCATCCCCAGCAGTTTTCAGATTCCCGGTGTTTAGGCTGACCGTTCCACCACCCCGATCAGTTGCAAGAGTTGCTGAGTGGCTACCCTGAGTCGAGATATTAGTATTCGTCGCCTTAATGGTTCCCTTTTGAGTAGCATCTAACCCCCTAGATGAATTCTGTTTAGTATTAATCTTAGCATGATTTAAATTGATGACCGCCTTATTACCAGTTGCAAAAACAGCATTGGCACCGTTCCCATTAGTAGTTTCAGTTAAGTGGTTAACGTTCGCAGTGGCGTTGCTAGTTACTAGCAGCCCTGCGTTCTGGCCAAAAAAATTACTATTGTCCTCGCTAGTCGTATTCCCGGTCTTTGCAATCACACTGTTATTGATGTTTAAAATACCGCCCTTTTTAACCAGCAATGCCGAACGATTTGCTTGGTCAGCCTTAACATCAGCATCGTTAACGGTCTTTTGACTAGTCACCGTTTGAGTCCCAGACAGTTTAGCGGAACTGGCGGAGCTTGCGCCAGGTTTGTTTGCGGGCTTAGTTTGGTTAATGGCCGCATGGACCATTGGATCATTATGAATTTGATTTAGTGGAGCAGCGGTGAAACCAATTAATGAGGCACTTAATAAAATAGATAGTAGTGTGTTCTTATGATTTTTCTTCATGGTCAAAACTTCCTTTACAATTTAATGTTTTTATCTTTTAGTTTATTAGTCGTTTCGATTAGCTTTGATCGAAACTAAGGGTTGCTTTAGATACCCATACTTGATGGCGAACGGAGTCACCATTGCAATTGAGAGGATGCTAATAATCAGTTTACTTTTAATCATTCATTCCTTCTTTCCTCTTGAATTGATATTAGTATATGTGACTGAGCATCGTTTGAGAACTACTTTAGTCCTAACTCAATTAAACCTTAGACAACGTAAGAAAATAACTAACATCCTTAAAGCAACCTTAAAGCAAAAAAACACTCCTGAATGGGCATTCAGGAGTGTTCAATCAACCAAAATCAATGGTATCGAAAATATTACGCTTAGTCGTTTCATCTAACCCTAAGTAGTGCAAAGTCATTGCCTCACTGGAATGATTTAAGGATTGCATCACTAATGCAATGTTATGATCAGTTTGTTCATAGAGCCGATATGCACCTGTTTTGCGCATTGTATGGGTCCCTAAATAATCAATATCCAATAATTCACCAGTCCGTTGCATAATTTTATAAAACTGATTAACTGTAATATGCCGATTGGGATACATAATCGAAGGAAATAACCATTCGGAAGTCTGGTGACGACTTCTAAGCATTTTCTGTCGCCATTGCTGGTATTGCAACAGATCATTTGCGACCGGTTTTAAATAGAGCCGATTTTGCTTGCCGGTCTTTTGATCATGAATATAACCACTATCACGGAGGATGCCATCTTCATCAAATACATCGGTAATTTTTAGCTTCATTACATCACTACATCTCAAAAGCGTTGCTTTCCCCAACTGAAAAATCATGTAATTGCGGGGGCCACTCTTTGCAAAATTATGTAATAGAGTGTCCTCAACTTCATTCAATACCTGGTCATCTTTGATTGGATAAACCTTTTCTTCCGTCATTAAATATCACCACCTGTTGCTATTATATCACTGTTTTTAAAAAACAGTGATATAGAAAACAGGCTGGTTATTAAACCCTAATTTAAATTGATTCCTATATCATTATTAGGTACTAACAGTGAGATAGAAGCTAAAATTTAATTAACAGAAACGCGTTCAGTGAACGACTTCAGTTTTTAAATTGATGATGGGAGCATCTAACGCAAAATTATTCAAGAAAACCAAAAAGGAGAAATAAAGTATTTCTCCTTAGTGGCCATTCAATTAGTTGGATCTAACTTTACGAGTACCCAGGTAATAGACACCACTTAGTAGTGCCAACAGGACTGCGCCCCCGATAGCAACGTAGACCCAAATTGGCATCCCCGCATGTGCTGGGGCACTCTTACTCGTTGCCTGTGATATTTTTGCATTGATTTCAAATGGCTTAGTAAAATGCCAATGGGCCTTGCCAGAACTAATGGCCAGTTTCAATAGATATTGACCGGGATTTAACTTTTGATCAATCGTAATCGGATATGCCATCCTGGTTAAGGGAGCCATTGCCATATTTCCCTGCTGCTGTTTAAATACGATCCGATTGGTATTTTTATCGATAATTTTAGCATTGATGTTCATCTGGCCAAATAAAGTCGGTGTTAAATTATCAATTTTTGCAATCACCGTTGGATCTGCATAGTGGATCTTAGCATTAACACGATTTAAATTCAGCTTAGTATTAACCTGTTGATTTCGTTCCCTTAAAACGATTGGTATTGCATATGAAATGACGTTTTTAAAGCTAACCCCGTTTTTGGAATGAATTCCATGTTTCGATTTAGCCTGTGTAATGTAAAAGCCACCTGCAATCACCCCATTAAAACTTTTTCGGGGAACTGTAATTGTGTAATTCTCAATGACCTTAGATTTAGCAGCTAGCGTGATTAGCTTTTTACCATTCACTAACTTAGCAAAATTAACATTTCCTAAATAGCGATCGTTAAGATTACTAAAGTTATACTGAACAACACCATTATCACCAGTGGTCGCGGTATTAAAATTCACGTTCAACCGTTGGACCTGTGCACTATTATTCGCAAACACTAGTTTTACGTTTAATTTTTGATTAGGACTAACGTGTTTTTGAATGGATGAAGTATTTTTTTGATCATCCACTTCGACGGAATAACTATATTGTGAATTAACATTGTCAGCAGACACCGTTGCTTTAGTAACGTGCCAATAGCACAACATCAATGCACTAGTTATTAGTAGCCAGCGAACTCGTTTCAAATTTAACTTTACCATCCCTAAACCTAGTTACTACTGCTAGTAGCAGCACTGGTACTAGTACTGCCATTAATCGTCCAATTGATGGAAGCAGAGTATGAAGTCGCTACTACGCTCGTGTTTTGGTTTAGATTCATCACTGGATCTAAATTAGTAATGGTATGCCCTTCATTCGACCCTTGAACCACTTGAATTGTTGAAGGATCACCAATTTTAGCGGTTGCACCGGAATTAACGCTGGCACTATTATTTGCAGAAGTGGGTGCAAAATTGATACTCCCATTAAGTGAATCCTTATTGCTACTGTCAGTAAGTGAGTTCACTGAAACAGTCACGTTCCAACCAATTGCCCCTAGTCCACGATTATCATCAGTTGCTAATTGCGCAGCAGTTGCCTTTGCCGATGTATTACTATTTGCAATATCAGAAACGGCAACACTACTAAATGTAATATTAGAAGCTGATGCAGCAAGGCTTCCTGGGGTAACTGCAACATTCGCAGATTGTTGAGTAGCTGCTGAATCCGCATGGGCGAACAATCCAGTAGTTCCAGCTGTTGCTAATATTCCTAACGTTGACGAGATTAAGAGGGTCTTCTTTGTTTTTTTGAGCATGGCTATTACTTCCTTTTAAGCGATGTATAACAGCGGCTTTTTATGCATTTAACGTATAATCACCATTTAACATAATGAGACGGCTGTTACCAATTACAATTATAGCACGCTCGTAAATAATTAGATATATAAAAAGCAGACTCAATAATACTGATATAATAGCTTTTGTATACCACATAAAATTTTAAACACCGTTACGGGTTACATTTTAAAATTATGTTCCTTAACGGGTTCCTACACTTAATTTTATTCATAAAAATGAATAAAATTACATTATATAAAAATAAAAAACACCGGTCGATTGCCGGTGTTGAATAGATATTAATTATTTTTCATTCCAATGACGTTTCTTAAAGGCTTCCCGACCACCTGCTTCTTCCATTACGTAACGGAGTGGATCCTTCTTATAAAAGTCCTGATGATAATCTTCAGCAGGATAAAATGGTTGAGCATCTTCAATTTGGGTCACGATGGGTTGATCGAACATCCCACTATTTTGCAAATCTTCTTTGGATTGTTCAGCAACTGCTCTTTGTTCAGGGCTATTAACAAAAATAACCGGGCGGTAACTATCACCACGATCTTGGAATTGCCCTGAAGCGTCAGTTGGATCAGTTTGATGCCAATAAATTTCAACTAATTGTTTGTATGAAATTTTATCTGGATCAAAAGTAATTTTAACGGCCTCAGTATGCCCAGTGGTATGGCTACATACTTGTTCATAAGTTGGATTAGGAACATGCCCACCAGTATATCCAGATACCACCTTTTCAATTCCAGGAATCGTATCAAATGGTTTTACCATGCACCAAAAACAACCACCAGCAAAAATTGCAGTTTCCATTTATTATCACTCTTTTCATTTAAAATTAACGTTGTCAAATGATTACTTAAAGAACTTAAGATAGTCCCCGTACCCTGCTTCTTGTAGTTTGTCAACGGGGATGAACTTTAAAGCTGCGGAATTAATACAATATCTTAATCCCCCACGGTCCTTTGGTCCATCTGGGAAAACATGTCCTAAGTGTGAATTAGCATCCTTACTACGGACCTCATTTCTGACCATCCCATATGAAGTATCTAAGTTAGAATTGATGTTTTTGTCATCAACTGGTTTAGTAAAAGCAGGCCAGCCACAACCAGAATCATACTTATCCTTAGAGGTGAATAGTGGTTGTCCACTAACCACATCTACGTATAAACCGTCCTCAAAGAAATCATCGTACTTTCCAGTGAACGGAGCCTCAGTTCCAGCATTTTGGGTAACATCGTATTGTTCTTTCGTTAACTTGCTCTTATCGTAATCGCTCATTATAATCCCTCCAAATATTATTAGGTCTTACACTACATATTAATAGTTTAAATAAATCGGGAATAATTGCAACTGATATGCTTATGATCACTAAATAAAAAACAACCAGTTCGAACTAATCATCATAGTTAACTGGTCGCTTATTAATTTAATGGTTAATGCAAGCTTATTCCATGGCTTCAGTTAGTGGTGGGACCACTTGTTTCTTTCGGGATACCACTCCTGGAAGGTTCATTACGTCGTTAGCATCTAATTTACCATTAAATGCTTTTTCTGCAGCAGCCTTAGGTTCACCAGTGACAATCAATGCAGAGTTACTATCCAAGACGTTCGTTACTAACACTAGGTATAGGTCAAAGCCATTTGCTTGGCTTGCCTTTTCCATTGCAGCTTTAATTTCATCAGTCCGCTTTAGGATGTCTTGTAAGTCCACTACGTTGATTTGGTCGATTCGAACGCTCTTGCCACCCATGGTGAATGACTTGGCATCTTCATCCACCAATTCGTCAGCTGAACGACCGTCAACATTAGTCCCGGCTTTTAACATCTTAATTCCATATTCCTTGTAATCAACATTAGCAATTTTAGCTAGTGCTGCTACGGCTTGACGATCAGTTTCAGTAGTCGTTGGTGATTGTAATAATAACGTATCTGAAATAATTGCTGAAAGCATTAATCCAGCTACCTTAGCTGGAACTTCCACATTATTTTCCTTGAAGAGCTTATAAATAATGGTACTAGTACACCCAAGGGGTTCTTCACGCATGTAAAGTGGCTTTTCAGTTTCGAAATTACCGACCTTGTGGTGATCGACTACGTGGGTTACGGTAACATCTTTAATGTCACTAACACTCTGTTGAAATTCATTGTGATCAACTAGCATTACGGAATCAACTTCTGGTTTAGCAGCTGAAATTACCCGGGGTGCTGGTTCGTCAAAGTAATCTAACACAAATTTAGTTTCGTCGTTTAATTCACCTAGTGCAACGGCTTCAACATCGTAACCTAACTTAGTTTGTAGATATGCGTATGCCTTAGCAGCATCAATTGCATCGGTATCTGGATTTTGGTGTCCGAAAATTAATTCTTTGCTCATTATTGATTGCTCCAATTCTATTATTATATTAATCTGACACTTCTATTATATTTTAGAAGCATTGATAAATCAATTTAAAGGTTTTTGAATCGAAACTGGTTGCCCCTCCGTTTTAACATCAACTACAAATGAGCCATTTGAATATCGCTCGCTCATAGGATGGTCAACTGGAACTACGTCATGAACACGTCTCCGATCGGTAAAAATATGCAAAGCCGTATTCATTGTATCGGGCTGGATCGAAACGAACCCGGTAATTTCATGTGGTTGTGCCTTGAGGGCCTTTAGGATAATCACGCCACGCCGTCCTCTACCAGCTAGGGGAATCTCAGCGACTGGAAGGTTCTTATATGCTCCCCGCTGAGTGATTATGGCCATCACTGAATCCTCACTAGCTAATTGACAACCGACAACTTGATCATCATCGCGGAGATCCATTGCACGGACTCCGGTACTCTTAGCGCCACTAAAGGAGACTTCTGAGAGCGCATACCGGGTCGCCATCCCTTCGCGACTGGCCACCACCAATTGATGGTGCTTAACATTAGCATCAATGTATTCAACCGTTACCACGTTAGCATCGGGATGCTTTAACTTTTCATAAACACTAGCGTGACTCTTATAAGTCCGGCCCGGTAATAGCTTGGCAAATTCAGTCAATTTTACATACCCATCACTCGTAGCAATCAAAAAACTGCCGGATTCATTTAGATGTTTGAAGGCAACCGTCTTGATGATTTTCTCGTCATTGGCCAATCCAATCGTTTGAGAAATGTGTTCGCCAGTATCCTTCCAACGGGTGTCGGTGATCTCAAAGACCGGCCGATAGATCAAATGCCCCTTGTTGGTGAACATCATTAAGTGGTCACGAGTATTTAATTGTTGCATAAAAATGGGATGGTCATCTGACTTCAAGCCGTTCTCATTGACCTCTGAAGCGCGATAAGAACGGATGCTACTCCGCTTGAGGTAACCATCGTCACTAACTAAGACAATTACATCCTCATCTGGAACTGTGACCTTCGTACTGATCTTAAGGTTCTCAATTTCAGCTTCAATTTGGCTCAATCGCTTAGAAGCATACGCCTTCTTAATAGACCGTAGTTCATTTCTTAAGACCAGGTCTAATTGCTTCGGGTCCGCTAAAATAGCCCTGAACCGTTCGATTCGTTTAGCTAATTCTGCTGCTTCTTGATTTAACTGGGTGACATCAGTATTGGTTAACCGGTACAGTTGTAAGTTAACGATTGATTCAGCTTGATTATTAGTAAAATCAAATTGTTCAATCAAATTATGCCTAGCGGATGATTTATCCTTACTCCCCCGGATCACCTTGATAACTTGATCTAAGATTGATAATGCCTTGATTAGTCCCTCTACAATTTCTTGCCGGGCTAATGCCTTGTTTAAATCAAATTGAGTCCGCTTCTTAACCACTGATCGTTGGAATTTAAGGTATGAGTCTAACGCCCGTTTTAACGAGAGCCGTTCTGGTCGCATGTTATCGATCGCGACCATGTTGAAATTATATGATACTTGAAGATCCGTATTCTTAAAAAGGTAGTTTAAAATTCCCTTTGAATCCACATCCCGCTTCAATTCAATTGCGATCGATAACCCATTACGGTCACTTTCATCCCGGACTTCAGCGATCCCGTCAATCTTCTTAGCAATTCTGATTTCATCAATTTGCTTAACTAACTGTAGTTTATTCACTTCATATGGAATCTCAGTGACGCGAATCAATTGCTTGTTCCCGCGCAATGCTTCGATGGCCGTTTTAGAACGTACTGCAATCCGCCCCTTACCGGTTTGGTAAGCCTTTTTAATTTCATCGATTCCCTGAATAATGCCACCAGTCGGAAAGTCGGGCCCCTTGACGTATTTCATTAATTCATCCAGGGATGCATCGGGATTCTTTTGTAAGGCAATGACCGCATCGATGACCTCCCCTAAATTATGCGGTGGGATATCAGTTGCATATCCGGCTGAAATTCCAGTCGCCCCGTTGACCAATAGGTTTGGGAATCGGGATGGCAAAACCACCGGTTCATATTCGGTATCATCAAAATTCAAGACCCAATCAACAGTATCTTTATCGATGTCGCGTAACATTTCACCGGCAATCTTGCTAAGTCTAGCTTCGGTATACCGCATTGCTGCTGGTGGATCACCATCCATTGACCCGTTGTTCCCGTGCATTTCAATTAAGGGTTCTCGTAATTTCCAGTCCTGGCTCATTCGCACCAATGCTTCGTAAATGGAGCTATCACCATGGGGATGGAAATTACCCATTACATTTCCAACTGACTTAGCAGCCTTCCGGAACCCCTTGTTGTAAGTATTACCATCCTTATTCATTGCGTAAAGAATTCTACGTTGAACTGGTTTTAAGCCATCACGAACGTCAGGTAACGCTCTTTCTTGAATAATCGATTTGGAGTAACGACTAAATCGTTCACTCATGATATCTTCAAGCGTTAGCCGTTCAATTGTTTGTCCATTTTTCAATTAATTGGGCCTCCCTTGATTAACTATTTAGCGGTATTATCTAAAATACTGCCGTCTTCTTCTAGGTTGAACTGAACATTATGCTCGATCCAATCACGTCTAGGAGCGACCTTATCACCCATTAAAGTAGTGACCCGCCGGTCTGCTAATTTAGCATCATCGATATGGACTTGAATCAACGTTCGTGACTCAGGATCCATGGTCGTTTCCCAGAGTTGGTCTGCATTCATTTCACCTAATCCCTTGAAGCGTTGTAGGGTGTATGGCTTCTTAAATGCCTTTACTTCCTGTTCCATTTCACTATTAGTCCAGGCATATGCAATTCGCTCTTTTTTACCAACCTTCTTTTGCACCTTATACAGTGGTGGTAATGCAATATAGACGCGCCCCGCTTCAATCATTGGTCGCATGTACTTGTAAAAGAAGGTCAGCAATAGGATTTGAATGTGGGCACCATCATCATCAGCATCGGTCATGATGATGATTTTATCATAGTTAGCATCTTTAATATTAAAATCAGAACCGACCCCAGCACCAACGGTATAGATCATGGTACTAATTTCTTCGTTCTTCATAATATCAGGTAGCTTTGCCCGTTCAGTGTTTAAGACCTTCCCCCGTAATGGAAGGATGGCTTGATGCTTACGATCACGTCCCTGCTTAGCAGATCCACCGGCTGAATCCCCTTCCACTAAGAACAATTCATTCTTAGCGGCATCCTTAGATTGAGCAGGGGTTAACTTACCTGATAACAGCCGTTCCTTTTTACGCTTTTTATTACCACCGCGACTTTCATCCCGCGCTTTCCGAGCAGCGTCACGCGCCTGTTGAGCTCGAATTGCCTTTTGAACTAATTGCTGAGCAAAGTCGCCGTTTTCCATTAAAAAGTAAATTAACTTATCACTAATGATGCTATCAACGATGGAACGCGCCTCAGGAGTCCCTAGCTTTCCCTTTGTTTGCCCCTCGAACTGTAATAGTTCTTCAGGGATCTTTAAGGCAATAATTGCTGATAGCCCTTCTCTAACATCGTTTCCATCCAGCTTTTTATCCTTCCCCTTTAATAGTCCTACCTTTTTAGCATATTCATTAAAGGCCTTAGTCCAAGCGCTCCGGAACCCTGATTCGTGGGTCCCACCATCCTTGGTCCTAACATTATTGACGAATGAAAGGGTATTTTCAGTATATCCGTCATTGTATTGAGCGGCTACTTCAACTTCAATCCCCTCCTTAGATCCATCAAAATACATGACCGGACCCAAGGTATGCTTGCCTTCGTTTAGGTATTCCACAAATTCCTGAATTCCCCGTTCAAAATGAAATTCATCATGCTTGGCTGGAGTCGTTCGTTCATCGGTCAACGTGATCTTGATTCCCTTTAGCAAGAAAGCTGATTCACGTAACCGTTCCTTTAAAATGTCGTAATTAAAAACGGTGGTCGTAAAAATAGCTGGATCTGGTTTGAAAGTCACCGTTGTCCCGCTATGCTCACTAGTTTTACCCAAATCATTCAAAGTACCGATGGGCTTACCACCGTTTTCAAATTTTTCTTGATACTTCCGACCATCCCTAACGATCGTAACCGTTAAGTTAGTGGAAAGCGCATTAACAACGCTTGATCCAACCCCATGTAATCCACCAGAGGTTTTATAACCACCGTTTTCAGAAAATTTTCCCCCTGCGTGGAGGACCGTCAAGATTACTTCAGGAGTGGGTTTGCCAGAAACATGGGTTCCAACGGGCATTCCCCGGCCATGATCAACGACGGTTAAACTATTATCCTTATGAATCGTAACATTAATTTCATCACCATATCCTGCTAATGCCTCATCAACGGCATTATCAACGATCTCGTAGACCAAGTGATGTAGCCCACTACCGTTAGTGGATCCAATGTACATCCCCGGCCGCTTACGAACGGCTTCTAATCCTTCCAAAACTTGAATGGAAGAATCATCATATTCTTGTTTTGATTTTGCCATTATGAGAAAACTCCTTTACATTATGCAATCTATATAATAATAACTTATTTGTGTAACTTTGCAAATTATGCGAACAAGCGTTTGAATTTTCCGCTAACCTTCTATGGTATAATATGATTAAGATAAATTATTATAACACTCGAAAAGATGAACATTTGATAAATTATCGTTATTTTAACCAAATCATTATTGGAGGCATCATTTTGAAAATTGCAGCATTGTTAATCATAGCATACTTACTGGGGTCGATTCCGAGTGGAATTTTGATTGGTGAAAAATTCTTTAACGTCGATATTCGTAAACATGGTTCTGGCAACATTGGGACCACCAACACATTCAGAGTTTTAGGCCCCATCGCCGGAACGGTCGTTTTATTCATGGACATCGCTAAGGGGGCGTTATCAGCAGCACTCCCACTTATTTTTCAAGTTAATTTTGGGTCCATTCATCTGACTGAATTAATTTTTGGACTCTGTGCGGTGGCTGGACATACCTTTTCCATTTTTGACAGATTCAAGGGCGGTAAAGCAGTTGCCACTAGCGCGGGGATGCTATTAACCTATAATCCAATTCTCTTTATATTAGCAACGGCCGTTTTGCTTCTGGTCCTTTACTTGAGCAGTATGGTTAGTCTAGCTAGTCTTTGTACCTTTATATTTGTTTCGATTGTTTCACTACTCATTAAGGATTACTTGCTAGCCACTATCGCTATTATCTTAACGCTATTTGTATTTTACCGCCATCGTAAAAACATTCAACGAATTAGAGCTGGTGATGAGCGTCTAGTCCACTTTGGCATTAATTATAATCGTAATCATCACTAAATAATTAAAGACGCTTACCAATTTGGTAAGCGTCTTTTTATTAATGGACCGTAATATCGAATTGAGTATTAAACCGCGCACCTGCAGCTAAATCCTTAATCCCCTTTTTATGGATTAAGAGGCCATCTGTATCAACATCATCGGCAATGCCCCACCACGGCTCAATACAAACAAATTGAGCATCTTGTGGGTATTGAGACCAAAGTCCCATGTACTCAGCATCCTTTGTCTGCAATGAAACGCCATGGTCATCGCTATTATGAGCATTGGTTAATTTAATCTCCACGGGGTTACTATTGAGATTTAAGATAACCGCATCGTTTTTAAAAAGAGTTCGGCTAATCCCTAATGGTGACTTCAAATCAATTTCGTTTCCACTTTTTGCATTACTCAATGAGTTTTGCAGTGGGACTTGATCAAAAATTTCATTGGGGATCACGTTCAATTGATAGTCACTAAATGTACCGGTGGTTAATGGGACGTTGAATGCGGGATGTGCACCAACTGAAAAGTACATCGTTTTATCATCTGAATTTACAACGGTTAGGTTAACCTTAAGGGTCTTTTGCTCCAACGTGTACTTCACAAATAATTGAAAATCAAACGGGTACATTGCCTTAGTATCTGAATCAGAATTCAATACCATCGTAATCGAATCATTAGTTTGTTCACTTAATTTAAATTCCATATCACGGGCAAAACCATGTTGACCCATTGAATATTGCTTACCTTCATATTCATATTTATCGTTTTTTAAACGCCCCACGATTGGAAATAAGATTGGTGCATGTCTACACCAAAAATTAGGCTCAGCTTGCCATAAGTACTCAATTCCGTTAGCACCCTTGACACTATTAAGCTCGGCCCCCTTTGAATTGACTTTAATTGTTAAATCGTCATTTAATAAAGTAAATTCCATGCTATCATCCTCATCTATTCTAGTTATTTAAGTTAATTCTAGCAAAAAAATTAGATTAGAGCACTAAATTAACCGATTATAGAATGAATTGTGATAGATTTTGATCCTTTGCTAAGTGTCCGACCTTATCTTCAACGTAATGTTCAGTAATCGTAATGTCTCCCATTTCCATATCGGGACCTTCAAATAGTAAATCTTCTAATAGTTTTTCTAGAATTGTATGAAGCCTTCTAGCTCCGATGTTTTGAACATCACGATTTACATTATACGCAATTTCAGCAATTTTTTGAATTGATTCGATGGTAAAAGTGACCTTAATATTATCAGTACCAATCAATGCTACGTACTGTTTAATCAAAGCATTGTTCGGTTTTGTTAAAATATTGACGAAGTCTTCCTTGCTAAGAGAATCTAATTCAACTCTGATTGGAAAGCGGCCCTGAAGCTCAGCAATTAAATCGCTAGGCTTGCTTTCGGCAAATGCTCCAGATGCAATAAATAGGATATGGCTAGTATCCACTAGTCCATACTTAGTATTGATGTTAGCTCCTTCAACGATTGGTAAAATGTCTCGTTGAACTCCTTCTCTTGAGACCTCACCCTTATTTTGTGACTTTCCACCAACAATTTTATCAATTTCATCGATAAAAATGATTCCAGTATTTTGGGTCCGGTTAATGGCTTCCCGGTATAGATCGGCATCATTAACCAGTTTCTCTGATTCTTCACGAATTAAAATTTCACGAGCCTCAGCCACCTTTAAGTGGGCCTTGATTTTCTTCTTTGGCAGCATGTTTCCCAAGGTATCGTTTAAATCAATACCCATTTGTCCCAACATGTTATTTTGTTGTGATACTGATTGCTTAGGATCATCCATTTCAATTTCAACCATCTTATCTTCGAGTTGGCCTAATTCTAATTCTTTTAAGACTTGCGCACGTTTATCCTTAACTGCTTGGCTAACTGGTTGGTGTTTGGGTTGATCTTGTTCCGTCGGCATTTTCCCCTTTTGAATCTGGTTCAACATATCCATCATGCTCTTCATATCAGCATTTTGATTTGCTTGTTGATTATCATCTGGAACCATTAATTCGGCAATGCGTTCATTTGCTTGTTTTGCTGCTTGACTAGCGACCCGTTCGAAGCGTTCTTCTCGCACTTCTTTAACAGCATTTTCAACTAAGTCCCGAACCATTGATTCAACATCACCACCAACATACCCAACTTCAGTAAATTTAGTTGCTTCCACTTTTACAAATGGTGCGTTAACAATTTTAGCAAGCCGTCTTGCAATTTCGGTCTTACCAACTCCAGTTGGTCCAATCATTAAAATGTTTTTAGGGGTAATATCTTCTTGCATCGACTTAGAAAGATGCATTCTTCGATAGCGGTTCCTTAATGCAACGGCTACTGCTTTTTTAGCATCATCTTGGCCAATGATGTAGTTATCTAATTCTTTAACAATTTGTTTTGGTGTTTTATCAATTGCTTCCATTAAAAATTCTCCTAATTTAAATTATAATTCTTCTGAAATAACGTTCTGGTTAGTAAAAATATCAATACTTCCGGCAATGTGAATGGAGGCTTCAGCAATTTCTTTTGCACTCATTGCTGGTGCATGATGCTTCATTCCAAGTGCGGCAGCTAATGCAAAATTACCCCCAGAACCAATTGCTAAAATATCATCATCAGGTTCAATTACCTCTCCTGATCCTGAAACTAGTAATAAATCCTTGTGATCGGCAACGATTAATAGTGCTTCTAGTTTTTGTAATGCTTGATCGCCACGCCATTGTTGGGCGAGTTTAACTGCCGCTTGTTTTAAGTTTCCACTATATTCCTTTAGCTTGCCCTCAAATTTAGATTCCAAGTTAAATGCATCAGCCACGCTACCGGCAAATCAAACGGCCACTTTACCATCATAAATTTTACGAACTTTATGAGCAGTGCCCTTCATGATCACCTTTTCGCCCATTGTGACCTGTCCGTCACCTGCCATTGCAATATGCCCATTATGCCGAACTGCACAAATCGTAGTTGCTTCAAATTTCACTGTCATTCTTAATCTGCTCCTTTATTCCTTTGATCGTGGGAAAAATTGATTATAATTTTTTAATAGATTTTCCTTAGTTACGTGGGTATAGATTTGAGTAGTGGATAAACTGCTGTGCCCTAATAACTCCTGAACACTCCTTAGATCCGCCCCGTTATTTAACATGTCAGTTGCAAACGTATGCCTGAACATATGTGGATAAATATTACCATTTATGGAACTATTTTTTAAGATTGCATCTAGAATATACTCAATTCCCCTAGTAGTAATGGGGTTAGCATGATGATTAATAAACAGATACCCATGGTCTTGATGGTAATCATTCATTAAGGTTTGCCGCGTTGTTCTAATGTAGACTCTTAGGGCTTGCAAAGTTTCCTGACTGAAGGGTACAAAACGTTGCTTATTCCCCTTTCCCCAAATATCCATAATACGGTTATTAAAGTCAATGTGACTAATGGTTAATGCTGCGCATTCACTTACCCGCAACCCAGTACTAAATAACAATTCTAGTATAGCAATATTTCTTGGAATTAATGCCTCATTTGTTCCATTATGAGCTGATTTAAACAATTCTTTAATCTCGTTAGGATATAAGAACTTGGGTAATCGATTTTGTTTCTTTTTCAAGTGCACATATTCAAATGGTTGGTTTTTAGTAATATCACTCTTGATTAGATAGTTATAAAAAGACCGGATTGATGAGACCTTTCTTAAAATGGTATTACGTTGATCGCCCTTGTTATGCATATAGTTCAAATAGTTTTCTACGTCAATTTCGTTGACTGTTAGTAACGATTTATTTTGTTTCCCGATGGCAATTTTGTTAAATTCTTTTAAATCATTTTCATATGCGCGAATGGTTTCACTGGAGTATTGTTTTTCAATTTGAATATAATGAATGAATTTTTTGATTATTTCTTCTTTTTTCATTTTTTCACCTTAGTTAAAGTAAAATTAAACTTTTTACTTGAATTCAAAAATAAAAGAGACTATCTAATTCGATAATCTCCTATTTTTGAACTGGTTCTTCATAGTCACCATTTGGGCAAACCACCTGAACGCCACCCTTAATTTTCTTTTCAACTAAGAAGTGCCCATCCCGTGGACAATCACGCCCAACCGGCTTATCCCAAGTTACAAAATCACATTCTGGGTATCTTGAACAACCATAAAAAATGCGGTTCTTTTTGGATTTTCTTTCAATTACCTGTCCCTGCTTACACTTAGGACAAGTGACACCAATTTCCTTTACAATTGCCTGGGTATTGCGACAATCAGGAAAGCGTGAACAAGCATAGAACTTCCCATAACGTCCCATCTTAATGACCATTGGCGCACCACAGATTTCACAATTAAAGCCAGCGGGTTCATCCTTGATTTGAACGTTCTCCATTGTCTTTTCAGCATGGTGAACCTCTTTTGAGAATGGTTGATAGAACTGATCGACCACGTTGACCCAATTTTGCTTAGCGTCTTCAATTTCATCTAATTTAGATTCTAAATCAGCAGTAAAGTCAATATTAATGATATCTGGGAAATATTCCTCGATAATGTCGTTAACGATTTCACCCAATTCAGTGGGTTCAAAGCGGCGGCCGACAAATTTAACGTAGTAACGCTTTTGAATCGTCCCAAGGGTCGGAGCGTAGGTTGATGGCCTGCCGACACCATTTTCTTCTAGGGCCTTAATCAAAGCAGCTTCACTATAACGAGCTGGTGGCTGGGTAAAGTGTTGATCAGGATTAGTCTTTACTAGTTTAGCAGCATCACCCTCAACTAAATCCGGCAAATCGTTATCTTTTTCGCGGGTCCCATAAACCTTCAAAAATCCAGGGAACTTGAGCTTAGAGCCATTGGCCCGGAAATTAACGTTATTTTGCTCTAAATCAACCGTCATGGTATCCATAACCGCAGGTGTCATCTGACTAGCCACAAATCTAGACCAAATCAACTGATATAGTCTAAATTGATCACGATTTAAGTACTCCTTCACGCTATCCGGTGTTCTCATCACGGATGTCGGCCGAATCGCCTCATGGGCATCCTGAGCACCTTCGGGCAATTTCCCCTTGAGCGGTTTATTAGCTGCATATTCAGGCCCCAGATTCTCATGAAGATAAGTCGCTGCTTCATGCTTTGCAATTGCAGAGATTCTTGTGGAATCCGTCCGCATATAGGTAATTAATCCCTGACTACCTTCTTTTCCTAGGTGGATTCCTTCGTATAATTGTTGGGCAGCCATCATCGTTTTACCAGTCCTAAATTTCAACTGGCGGTTAGCGACCTGTTGCATCGTGCTAGTCGTGAATGGTTGCTGGGGCTGTCTTCTCCGTTCCCGCTTCTTTACACTGGTAATCTTAAAATCAGCTTGCTTATCTAAACGGCCTAAAACTGACTGAACATCATCATTATTGTGTAGCTCCGCTTTTTTACCATTTAATCCATAGAAACTGGCGTTAAACTTTGCCCGTCCCTTTTTAAACTCACTATCAATCGTCCAATATTCTTCTGGAACAAACTTTCTAATTGCGCGTTCACGGTCGATAATCAACCATAAAGCAATTGATTGAACCCGCCCAGCACTAAGACCCTTTTTAACCTTTTTCCAAAGTAATGGTGAGATTGAATAACCAACTAATCGATCCAAGACTCGACGAGCTTGTTGGGCATCCACTAAATTCATATCAATTGTTCGTGGATTTTTAAAGGCATCCTTAACGGCATCCTTTGTAATTTCATGAAAGGCAACTCGATTATTATCATGAATATCCAACCCCAATAGATGGGAAAGATGCCAAGCAATCGATTCCCCTTCTCGATCCGGATCGGATGCTAAGTAGATCGCCTTCGCTTTTTTAGCCTCAGCACGGAGCATCTTAATTGTATCGCCCTTTCCACGAATGGAAATATAGTGAGGCTCAAAGTGGTTTTCAATATCGACCCCCATCTTACTCTTAGGAAGGTCTCGAATATGACCCTTACTAGCGATCACACGATAAGTACGTCCTAAATATTTTTCAATTGTCTTTGCTTTCGCTGGTGATTCAACGATTACTAGTTTTTTCTTAACGGTTCTTTTACGTTTCGATGTGGAAGTTTTTGTCTTTGTGGTCATTAAATAATCCCTCAATCAAATTATTTATTTTTTATTCACTAAATCTCTCACATAATATTGCAGTTCCGTGATTGTGTCAAATTAAAAATCTTCCAAAATATCTTCGACCGTTAAAACCGGCTTGGCCCCCTCGGCAATTAATTCATTACAACCAACTGACAAGCAATGCCCGATGGGACCGGGGATTGCCATTACATTACGATTGTTATTTAGTGCTAAATTAGCGGTAATTAAACTCCCTGATTTTTGGGCGGCTTCGATAATAATAATATTTTTTATTAAACCGGCAATGACCCGATTTCGTTCTAAAAAGTGATGTTTACGAACGCTTACTCCCAGCGGGTACTCCGTTAATAATAAATGATCGTGTGCAATTAGTGATTGTAATCTGACATTGTTCCTAGGATAACAGTAATCTAACCCGGTCCCAATTACTGCAATCGTGCTCCCACCATTTTGAATCGTTAACCGATGACATAGTCCGTCAACACCGGTTGCTAATCCAGAGACGGTCACAATCTGATTTTTAACTAGCTCTGGAACTAACGCCCGCATTGTTTGGATCGCATAGCCTGAATTTTTCCGACTCCCCACCATCCCCAATAGCTTTTGGTGTGCCAGCCTAATATTTCCCTGATAAAAAAGGACCATTGGCGGTAACCCGGCTTCCAAGAGATTCGGAGGATAGTCTTCATCAAAAATGGTGGTATAGTTACACATTCGTTCATTCAATGCAATATCAGATTCCAATTGGTCACTTAAAAAACTAGCCCTGAACTGAGCTTGGCAACTGCGCTTAATTTGAGCAATCTCAATTAGAGCTTGCTCATCTAAATCTAAATCTTGCTTACCAGATACTACCTTTAAATTCTGTTTCAGCCATTGGTAGACCCGATATTCACCCCGAAAATTAATTCCTCGACAGATTCGTAACTTTAATAATAATTGTCTTGCTTGCATTTATATCAATCCCTTCGCTTTAGGAAAGATACGCAAAATCATTATTTTTTAACGAAATTTTTGACCGGTGCAAAACTAATTCGATGAATGGACGTAGCACCAAATTGCTGCAAAGCAGCTAAATGCTTCTTCGTCCCATACCCTGCATTATGAATAAAATCATATTCAGGATACTTACGGGCATATTCATCCATTAAATGGTCCCGATAGACCTTTGCGATAATACTAGCAGCTGAAACGGATACACTTTTAGCATCCCCCTTGATCAGCCGAACTTGTTTAATGGGAACATCGATCTGCATGGCATCAACGATAATGCGCTGTGGGATTGGATCGAGTTGATCGACTGCCGCCTTCATTGCAAGTCGGGTGGCCTCATAGATATTGACCTGGTCAATAACATGATTATCCATGATTCCAATGCCAACGCTCAGTGCTGATTGTCTAATCAATGGTGCTAGTTCAGCCCGCTTTTTAGGGCTAAGCTGTTTAGAATCATTTACTTCAAGTAGGTCAAAATCACGTGGAATCATTACCGCTCCAGCAACGACTGGGCCTGCTAACGGACCACGCCCCACCTCATCAACACCGGCAATGTAATTAATGCCCTGGTGCCAAAATGTTCGTTCGTATTGAAAACGTTTGAAAAATGCATCCCGTAGCTTGGCAGTAACTTGTAGTTGATGAATCCGCTGCTTTAGGGCTAATTGCACTCCCTTGCGCTTATCATTAGCAAGGGCTTGTAGCATGTTATCACTAAGTGAATCAACTTTTGCTAATTGGCTTTTAATCTGATTGATGGTTAAATTATTCATTAGGGTCAACTAAATCCATTGAATCTAGGGTAAAGCGCCCTAACTTACCCTTTCGGACATCTTGAATCAACCTGACCGATGCCCGTTCATAATCATCTCGCATCCCAATTTGTTTAGTGATTTTAAGCAGCAAATCCACAGTACTTAATTCAAGATCAGCATCTGTTAGTCGATACCGGGTCATCAATTCCGTTTGCCGATGCTTGCTAAAAAATGCCAAAGCAAATAGGGCAATGTCATCACTAGCATATAGATTATCCTTAATTGCACCAGTCAATGCCAATTTATTAGCAATTGCTTGATTTTGAAACTTAGGCCACAAAATCCCGGGGGTGTCTAATAATTCCAAATCCTTACTGGAGCGTAACCATTGCTGGCCCTTCGTTACCCCTGGGCGATTTCCTACCTGAGCCGCCCGCTTTTGCACTAGTCGATTCAACAGTGTTGATTTACCGACGTTCGGAACTCCTACACATATGGCCTTGATGGGGCGTTGTTTCATCCCTCGCTTTAGCTCGGCTGCTAATTTAGGCCGTAAAATGGATTGGGCAGTCTGAGTCACTAGCTTATTCGCCCCGTTTTGCTTAGAATCAACGGCAATGGCAGTATATCCATGGGTATCAAAATATTTAATCCATTGCTTAGTTAGGTGCGCATCAGCTAGATCAGCCTTGGTTAAAATCAATAGGTGGGGTTTATCGACCCCAATTCTTGCTACTTCTGGATTCATCGAACTAAATGGGGCCCTTGCGTCGACCAATTCAAAAATAATATCAACTAGGTGAACGTTTTCTTCGAACTGCCGAATTGCTTTGGCCATGTGTCCAGGGAACCATTGAATATTTACACCCATTTTCTCACCTCGTTTAATTAGTCTAATCCTTGTAATCTAAAAACCGACTCCATGCATCATCAAAAATGCTCATCGACGGTAAATATGAACCATTTTCCTCTAAATAACGTGAAATTACTTCAAAATCAGCGGTGTTTTTGGGGAAAGAATGGTCATAAAAAGCATTATTAGCAAATTCAGCAATTGGTTCATAACTTTTGGGGTTTCGTTCAGTCATTAGATATTGATAAAAACTTTGTCCCATTATAATCACCTTCGCATTATTTTAACTTACGGTAAGTTTCAAAAGTATACGGATATTGATTCTTTTCATCGGCATCAAATGAACTAGTTGCTAGCAATTCAAACTGTGAGTAATCAATTGGTGGCATTTGAGTATCACCATCAATTTCAGTATCAATTACGGTTCGATACAAACAATCAACATAGTCCATTAAAGCTTGAAATACCTTAGCACCACCGACAACGTAAACATCCTCATTGCGTTGTTTGTAATCTGCTAAGAATGCAGCGACATCATTAAAAACAACCACTCCCGCTGGAAATTTACTTGGCGCATGGTGGGTCAATACCATATTGGTCCGATTTGGTAGGGGACGACCAAATGATTCAAAGGTTGCCCGTCCGGCCAAAATTAAGTGCCCCGTCGTAGTCGTTTTAAAATGGTGCATATCAGCTGGCATTTTCCACGGTAGCCCACCGTGGTTGCCAATGATGCCATTTTGGCTCTGCGCCCATACAAATGCGATCATCATTATCCTCCTATCTTAAACCGCTACCGGAGCTTTAATTGCCGGGTAACTATCGTAGCCAACCACCTTAATATCATCCATTTGATAGTCAAAAATACTATTTTTTGCGGGATTTAACCATAATGTTGGCGCGGCTTTAGGCGTCCGGTTCAGTTGTTGTTTGACCTGTTCCACGTGATTTAAATAAATGTGGGCATCCCCTAGTGTATGAATGAACTCACCGGGTTGTAGTCCGGTCTCCTTAGCAATCAAACACGTTAATAATGCATAACTAGCAATGTTAAATGGCACCCCTAAGAAAATATCACCACTTCGTTGGTACAATTGACAACTTAGTTTACCGTCATTAACGTAAAATTGAAACATTGTATGACACGGTGGTAACGCCATTGATGGCACATCCTCTGGATTCCAAGCAGATACGATCATTCTTCTAGAGTCCGGGTGGGTCTTAATCGTTTCAATTACATTTTGAATTTGATCAATGGTCTCACCACTCCGGGTCTTCCACTGACGCCACTGACTACCATAAACATCACCTAAGTCTCCATATCGCTCAGCAAATTGATCATCGGTTAAGATGCGTTGACAAAATTGCTTTTTTTGCTCTTGGTATTGTTGGTTAAAGTCTGCATCCACTGAGTGCCGCCGTCCAAAATCAGTCATGTCAGGGCCATGGTAATCGCTTGATTTAACATAATTTGCAAATGCCCATTCATCCCAGATGTGATTGTGGTGTTGCAATAAAAACTTAATGTTCGTATCGCCATGTAAGAACCATAATAATTCACTTTTGATTAACCCGAAGGGAACCTTTTTAGTTGTCAACAGCGGGAATCCGGCACTAAGATCAAAGCGCATTTGATACCCAAAAGTACTGATCGTTCCCGTCCCAGTCCGATCGGTTTTGCGGTGCCCATGTGATAAGACGTAGCGTTCTAAATTTAAATATGCATCTTCTAACATCATAACTCTCCTATTCGTCGGCATACTGGCTGAGGTATTCCCAACGGTTCATTTTTGCATCTGATTCAGATTGAACTTGATTCAATTGCT
Source organism: Nicoliella spurrieriana (assembly GCF_023380205.1). NCBI lineage: Bacteria > Bacillati > Bacillota > Bacilli > Lactobacillales > Lactobacillaceae > Nicoliella > Nicoliella spurrieriana. The sequence continues at coordinate 1,230,474 of NZ_CP093361.1, read as the reverse complement.
TTTGTAACTTAGCTAATTTTTCAAAATCAGCACTGTTTTCAGCCATATCCCGTTCAATTTGTTCACGTTGCTGGTCTAACTTTTCGATTTCGGATTCGATCTGGTCGTACTCTATTCTTTCAGCATAGGTTAATTTCACCTTCTGCTTCGTCTGTGGTTGATCAGAATTGGCATCCGTAGTTTGTTTAACCGACTGATTGTCACTATCGCTAGTTTTTTGAGCTGGTTTTCCATGCGCATTTCTTTGGGCTAAGTAATCCGTAAACTTCCCAACGTGTTCTTCGATCTTGCCGTTTCCATCGAAGAACAATAAGCGGCTTGCGGTCTTATCCAAAAAGTAACGATCATGAGATACCGTAATCACAGTCCCATTAAAGCGTTCGATGTAATCTTCCAACACTGTTAACGTGCTAATGTCTAAATCATTAGTTGGTTCATCTAATAGTAAAACGTTTGGTTGTTGCATTAATAGTTTTAATAAATACAACCGTCGCTTTTCCCCACCGGATAGCTTCCGAATCAGCGTGCCATGCATAAAGCGAGGGAATAAGAACTGCTCCAGTAATTCAGTAATGCTTAAATCGTTCCCCTGATTATCAGTAACATGTTGACCAACATCACTTAAATAGTTAATGACCCGTTTGTCACCTGGAATGGGTTCCATTTGCTGGGTGTAATAGGCTAATCGAACGGTCTCACCAATTGTAACGGTCCCGGAATCTAGCGGTAATTTACCAGCAATCACGTTTAATAATGATGATTTACCAGCTCCGTTTTCACCACTGATTCCAATTCGTTCGTTTCCTTGGACTAACATATTAAAATCATTCAAAATAACCCTGTCACCAAGCTTTAAATCAGCATGTTCAATGTTAATTACTTTCTTCCCGAGTCGTTTTTGCCCTAATGAAATATCAACATCTTGATCCAACTGGAGGTGATTGATATTGGACTTAATATCGTTAAACCGGTTGACCCGTGCTTGTTGTTTAGTCGATCGCGCCTTAGCACCCTTTCGCATCCAAGCTAATTCCTGTTTGTAGAGCCGTTGTTGCTTATGCTCAGCAGATACTGCCCGATCCACTCGGTCCGCTTTTTCTTGAACGTAGTCTTGATAATTACCTTCATAGACATATAGTTTGCCAAACGATAGTTCCCAGATGTTATTAACAACCCGGTCCAAAAAGTACCGATCGTGGGTGACCAATAGCAAGGAGCCCTTGTACTTTGCTAAGTATTCCTGTAACCATTCGATCGAATCAAAGTCCAGGTGGTTAGTTGGTTCATCCAATAATAAAAGATCAGGAGATTGAATTAAAACCTGTGCCAGTGCGACCCGCCGCTTTTGGCCCCCGGATAGATTTCCCACTTTTTGTTGCATGTCAGTGATTTTTAACTGGGTCAAAATGGTTTTAACATCGCTTTCGGCATTCCAGGCATCTTCTTCATTCATTTTGGCTTCAGCATCCATGTATTGTTTTTGAATTTTGGGATCCTCAGGATTAAATGAATAACGATCCAATACTTCCTCATAGTGCCGAATCGTTTTAAATACCGCTTGGCTCCCACTAAAGACGGCATCCAAAATCGTTAAATCTTCATTTAACTCTGGATGTTGTCTTAAATAGCCAATGGTATATGATTTAGATGTAATGATCTCCCCACTGGAATCAGTATCAATGCCGGATAAAACATTTAATAAAGAAGTTTTACCACTTCCATTCGTTCCAATTAAACCAATGCGATCCTTTTCATTAATAATGAAGTCTAGTGACTTAAAAAGGGTCTTTTCACCATAGGTCTTGGTTAAGTTTTCGGCTCTCAATGTTTGCATTAAATCTCACCCTTTCGTTCGTGACTTAAAATTACCCGTGCGTGTTCCAATAAAGTTGGTTGATCGTTATTTAATTCACCGTTAATTACCACCGATTGCAGTTGTTTTAAAATGCGCCCTAATTCCGGACCAGGCTTTAATACCCCCGCTTTGATCAAATCGCCACCGTTAATTGCTAATTCATGGACATTCTTAATTGGGAGTTGATCGTAGCGCTGCATCACCTTAGTCTCGTCAACTGAAATGTTAAGAGCCCTAGCAACCCCCATTGTATCACCTAGCAGGGACTGCCCCGTATTGAACAACGTCATTGAATTTAATCCATGAGCTACCAATTCCCTAAGGGCAGTCACTATTTTTTGCGTAGCTTCAATGGTTTGATTAGCTGCTTTCCAACGCTTTAAGAGTTCACTAATTTGTTTGTGGTTCAAACCAAATGAAAAACTAATCAATCCCCACACCTGAAATTCATTCTTCAATCTAAATTCGGGCAGTGCAATGATCTTCTTTATTCCTGGCAAGTAGTTCTTAAATTCTGGAACATAGTCAATCATTTTAGTGTTACACATATCCTGAAGTCCTAGGCGCGGCTTAGAACCCATCATCATCTTAACGAATTCAGTATAAATTCGTTCAACAGCAATTTTAGCCAGAAGATGACTATGGGTCGTAATGGCACTCATCGTGTCAGGATCGATAGAAAAGTCCAGTTTACTAGCAAAACGAACGGCCCGCATCATCCGCAGGGCATCTTCATTAAAGCGAACGTTAGCATCGCCAACCGCCCTAATTAACCGCCGTTTTAAATCGGTTAAGCCGTTGAACAAATCGATCACTTCACCATCTTCCCTCATTGCTAGGGCGTTGATCGTAAAATCACGGCGTTTTAAATCCTCATCAAGTGATCTAATGAACGTCACCTGATCCGGTCTCCGGTAGTCTTGGTAACCGGATTCAGTTCGAAAAGTGGTTACTTCATAACCATTTCCATGATCTAATACCATTACCGTACCGTGTTCGATTCCGGTATCGACCGTTCGTTTAAATAGTTCCTTAATTTCAGCTGGATAGGCACTAGCAGCAATATCCACATCGTGAATTGGAAGGCCCAGAATTGTATCACGAACACTTCCACCGACAAAATAAGCCTCAAAGCCGGCTGACTCAATCGTCTGCAAAACTGGCCTAGCCATTTCAAATTCATTAGGTAAGTTTTGAATCTTCATTTTCTCCGCTCCATTCTAAATTACTATTACTAATGTTACCAAAATTTTAGGAATTTTAGTAATCAAAGCGGTAAAATCTTGTTTAAATTTTGTTTTGTGTTATTATTTAAGTTAATGTAAAAATGTACAAAAAGGAGGCATCTTGATATGTCCGTTAATAACTACCCATACCAAAAAAATTTTGAGCTTTATTTACATCAAGTCCCACTAGCACAAATTACCATTGATGAATATTCAGCAACATTGATTGATTTGTTTGAATACCTCTCTAATTTTAACCGTGGTTACCAAAGGGACCATCGGGTCAGTGAGTTGTTCGATCGTGATGTTCAACAGTACATGAACATGCTAGTTAGTGAACGGAATATCACTAATACGACTTATAATAAGGTTCTATCACACCTCAACATTTATTTTAAATACCTATTTACTCAAGATTTGACCCAAAAACTCCCCACTTTAACCTTAAAGGGGAAGGAACGGAAAACGCCTGCGTCGGTTTCCGTGAAATGGCTCAATGAACTCCCAGTCATTATTGCAGATGATCGGATTCACATTTATACGCGTCTAGTGATGCTGTTAATTAGTAAGGGCTATAATTTAAAGGAATTTTTGCAACCCGGCTTTTACCATGAATTCGAACAAATTCAATGGTCACCATCAGAACAGGAATTCATTAATAAATTTAAAGCCTTTATCGGACCGATTCAGATCCGTCAATCTAGCTCGGATATTTTTTTAAAGCAACGCTTCGCAGGTGACCCTCACATCACAATCCAGGGGATTCATAAATATTTAAAACCGGATGAACAAAAAATTGGGATGCAATTAAAGCCATCCCAATTATTTCAAAGTTATATTGTTGATTACATTCTAAAACATCCCCGACTATCAGATACAGAACTATCGGAGCATTTACGTTTAGATATGGTCTCAATTTTATATTACCGAAAATTAATTCATAATCTGGAGCATTAGCGGTATTCATTTAATATTTGCATCATTTCACCATCCGTAGGTTCCAGTTCCACGTATCGATTTAGTAATTGTAACATCTCACTTACGTTCCCAATTGACCGGAAGAACAGGGCAGCTTCCCTTAAAAAGTCTGGATTATCCCCAAATGATTTAGCTGCCGTCTGGTAGTTAGTGGCTGCTAGCTTCAAATTATCCATTTCAGAATAAGAAGTTGCTAAATTCCATGCTAATTGGGGATCGATTGCATGCGTTTCCAGGTACTGTTTCAAAAATGAAACGTTATTTTCGAACTGGCCTTCTTGAACTAATAGATTTGATAGTTTAAGTGTTAAGGTCAAATCATCCGGTGCAATTCGATGTCCCGAACGATAATAATGTTCTGCCTGTTCTTTTTCACCGATTTTAAGGGCTAAATCGCCGGCTTTGGTCCAAAGTGATTCATTATACTCATCCACTCCTAATCCTTCCTGAAAGACGCGTAATGCGTCTTTTTCTTTATGGATTTTTACTAGTGCTTCCCCTAGGTATGGATATAGCGTCGGATAATCATGATCGCTATCACGAAGATCCTCAAACACTTCAATCGCCTTTTGATATTCCCCTAGTTGTAAGTAGGTAAAGGCCGTTTCAAATTTAACGTCAGAAGTCATATCAATTAGTTTGATCTGCTTCAGGTAACCAATCGCGTGCCCAAAACGGCCAGCATTAGCATACGCTACCCCAATTCTTTCAACTAGGTTAACGGCAGATAAAGTGGTAATGCCCTTTTTAATTAAATGTAAGTAAAGTGGAATTGCCCTATCAAACTCACGGGTCGAAAAGTATAATTCGGCTAATGCAAAAGTGATTACATCTTCATCTGGAGCTGCTTTTTGCGCAGCCAATAGTTTTTGCTTGCTAACTTCAAATAATCCTTGCGTTTGGTATAGATCAGCGGCAATCATCAATGATTGAACATAACTATCAGAATCGGGCTTAATTTCGCTTAAATAATTTAACGCAAGGTCATTTTGATCCTCACTAATTGCAATTTCAGCTAAGTTCGCCCGTAATGAATCTTCATCTGGATACTTAGTCAATAATTGACGGTAAATTTGCTTAGCTTGGCTTAAAAAGCCAAGTGAGTATAATTCCTCTGCCAATGAAAATAACATGTCATCAGCGTCGTTTTTTAAGGCTAATTTAAATTGCTCATCAAACTGGGTCAACTTACCTGCTGATAGTAGTTCGAGGGCTTTTTGTGAGTAACTATCCATTTAAATTCTCCAATCTCAATGTAAATAAAAAACCAGCTCGACATCGTCGCGCTGGTTCGTTTTAAAACATACAATTATTTAACTGCATCCTTTAAAGCTTTACCTGGTTTGAAAGCTGGTACCTTGCTTGCAGGAATTTGAATTTCTGCACCAGTTTGTGGGTTACGGCCCTTACGAGCGGCACGTTCACGAACTTCAAAGTTACCAAAACCAATCAATTGAACTTTTTCACCATCTGATAAATGGTCTTCAATTGAACTGAATACTGCATCTACAGCTGCAGTAGCATCTTTTTTAGTTAAACCAGTCTTTTCTGCGACATCGCCAACTAATTCTGCCTTGTTTGCCATTGAGATTCACCTCCTAAAAAATTAGGAACTTTTGGTCAGTATCAAAGTTACTGAACTTAATCATTATACCATGAAAATGACCTAAAGTTCTAGACACACCAAGGGGCGCCTTTTACTTTATCCAAAATAGCACAAACCCCGGGCAAGTGCAATAGTTTTGCCCATATAAATGTTAATTTTTAGTCATTTCAACCCATTATTTTCGGTGACGACTTAAAATTTTAATTGGCGTTCCCTTAAAATCAAAATGAGCCCGAATTTGATTTTCAAGATACCTTTGGTATGAAAAATGCATTAATTCCGGATCATTTACAAAAATAACGATCGTAGGCGGTGCAACTGCCACTTGGGTCGCATAATAAATCCGTAATCGTCTTGATTTTACCGTTGGCGTGGGTGTCATTGCAATTGCATCTGAAATCACTTGATTTAATGCTGATGATGCGATTCGTTGCTTGTGGTTGGCATTAACCTCTTCAATTAACGCTGGAATTTGATTTAAGCGTTGGTGGGTCAGTGCAGACACAAAAATAATTGGGGCATAGCTAAGGTATCGAAATTCCGTCCGAAAAGCAATTTCAAAGTCGTGTTGGCTATGGGTATTTTTCTTAACTGTATCCCATTTATTCACAACCACAATTATTGCCCGTCCGGCATCATGCGCATACCCTGCAATCCGCTTGTCCTGTTCACGAATTCCTTCTTCAGCATTAATCACCATTAAGACCACGTCACTATCATCAATGGCCTTCATGGCACGCATTACACTATACCGTTCGGTATTTTCGTAAACCTTGCCACGTTTTCTAAGCCCCGCGGTATCGACCATTGTGAACAACTGATCTTGATAATCAAAGGTGGTATTAATTGCATCCCGCGTTGTTCCGGCAACGTCTGATACAATCACCCGATTTTCACCCAAAATAGAATTAACTAAGGAAGACTTCCCAACGTTCGGCCGACCAATTAAGCTAAACCGAATTGAATCAATTTCTTCAGTGTCGCTTTCGGATGGGAAGTGTGCGACTACTTGATCTAATAGATCCCCTAATCCAATTCCATGGGCTCCAGAAATCGCATATGGTTCACCAAATCCCAATGAATAAAAATCATAAATATTCATTCGTAACTCTTGATTATCGACCTTATTGACCGCAAGCACCACCGGCTTTTTAGACCGATAAAGAATCTTTGCGACTCGTTCATCAGCGCTAGTGACCCCCTGTTTACCATCTACCATGAAGATGATTACATCCGCTTCATCAATTGCTACTTCTGCTTGCGCAGTAATTTGCTTTAAAAAGGGCTCATCGCCAATATCAATCCCACCAGTATCAATAATATTGAAATACTGGTTCAACCATTCTGCATGGGCGTAAATGCGATCCCGAGTGACCCCTGGCGTATCTTCAACAATCGAAATCCGATCTCCCGCAATGCGGTTAAAAATTGTTGATTTCCCAACGTTGGGCCGGCCCACAATCGCAACTGTTGGTTGTTGTGCCATATTAAAACCTCCCTTAAAATCGTTATAAACAAAAAATTATCCTTCAAATTAAATGATTTGAAGGATAATTTTAATAGTACAGATATTACTTATTATTTATCGTCTTCATCTTTGTTCAAAGCTTTACCAACGATATCACCTAAAGTGAAACCACTTTCTTCTTCAGGAGCATTCTTAATTGAATTATCGCTAACTGGTTTTCTGCTTGGACGTTGTTTGCCTTCACCTTCAGCATTTTCTGGTTCAGGTTCTAAGGCCCGCATTGATAAAGCAAGACGGTGGTTTTCTGGTTGAACATCTAAGACCTTAACTTGAATCTTTTGACCAACCTTTAATACATCGCTAGGGGTAGCAACGTGCTTGTGTGAGATCTGTGAAATATGAACTAACCCTTCAACTCCAGGAAAGACTTCAACAAATGCACCAAAGTCAACTAGGCGCTTAACAGTCCCATCAAGCACACTGCCCTTAGGAGCCTTTGCTTCAATATCATCCCATGGTTGTGGTTGAGTTTGCTTAATTGAAAGGGCAATCCGATCACGATCTTCATCAACTGAAAGGACCTTCACCTTAACTTCTTCACCCACTTTAAGGACATCACTTGGCTTTGCAACTCGTTCGTATGAAATTTCAGAAACGTGAACTAAACCATCGATTCCACCTAAATCAACGAAAGCACCGAAGTCAGTTAAACGAGCAACCTTACCTTCGACAACTTCGCCTACGGTAAGCTTATCCATAATCTTTTCACGAGCTTCTTTTCTTTCTAATTCAACAATTTCACGGTGAGAAAGAATTAGTCGGTTTTCAGCTGGAATTACTTCAACGATCTTACATTCGAATTCTTGACCCTTAAATTGGTTCAACTTTTCAACGAAGTGATCAGTAATCATTGAAGCTGGGATAAATCCACGAACACCATCAGCATCCACAACTAATCCACCACGAACGGCACGACTAACGGTAACGTTAATCGTTTCGCCCTTTTCGGACTTAGCTTGAATTTCATCCCACACCTTACGTGCTTCAAGGCGCTTAATTGAAAGCAGGAAGTTCCCGCCTTCCTTGTCATCACCAATGCCCTTGATAACGACAACCTTAACTGGATCGCCAACCTTAAATTCATCCTTAACGTTTTCGATTGGAGTTGCGGAAAGTTCACGGCGAGGGATAACCCCTTCAACTCCGGAATTTTCAATTCCAACAAAAACTTGGCCACTATCATCGATATCTAAAACATCACCGTTGACAACGTCCCCGACTTTTACTTCTTGTACGCTATTCAAAGCGTTTAATAAATCCTTATTTGTATTTTCGTTAGTTTCACTCATAAAAATACTTCCTCCTTGCGACAACAACTAACTGTAGTTTAACCTACTTTTTTATTAATTGCTAGTAATTAGCCATTATTAAGTTTATTTTTCATTAATTTACTAATTTCAGTAACCACATCTTGAATTGACATCTGGGTTGTATTAATTTCAATTGCATCTGATGCCTTAATCAATGGTGATACCTTCCGATGTGAATCCTTGTAGTCCCTAGTTTCAATTTCAGCTGCTAATTCCTTCAAGGGCGTGTGAATTCCCTTTTCAGCATTGTCCTTAAACCGTCGCTCAGCTCGCTCGGAAACACTAGCAACTAAAAAGATTTTCAAATTAGCATTTGGTAAGACGGTGGTTCCAATATCACGTCCGTCCATAATCACCCCACCGTGACTCGCAATTTTACGTTGTTGATCAACTAAATTCTTTCTAACTCCCGGCAGTGCCGCAACCGTTGAAACAGAATTAGTAACCTGTTCCGAACGAATCTGATTAGTCACATCTTGATGATCCAAAAAGACTAGCTGTTGCGGCTGCCCTGGTTCAAACCCAATGGTTGTATTATCAAGGATCGAAACAATCTTAGGTTCATCATCAAGTTTAATCCCTTCTTGGATTACTTTCAAAGTAATTGACCGATACATTGCTCCAGTATCACAATAAACATAGCCAAATTGTTTGGCAATCAACTTGGCAACCGTACTTTTACCTGCCGAAGCTGGACCATCAATTGCTACTTGTAGCTTTTTTGTACTCAACTTAATTTAATTCTCCAATCAATATTATTTAACCCGTAGTCGCTGGCCAGGCCGCAACTGCGAATCACTAGATAACCCATTTAACTGCAATAATTGTTGTTCTGATATTCCAGCATTCGTAGCCACTCGATACAATCCTTGACCAGCTTGAACAGTAACATAATCACCATTACTTCCAGATGATTGGCTGTTGCTTTTTGCACTACTAGTGGATGACTTTTGTGCGGCTGAATGGCTACTTGCACTAGTTTTTTGTGATGGTTCTTTTTTAGACTCTGAACTACTTGTCTTAGTATCACTTGAGCTATTTTGATCCTTCTTCACACTACTCTTCTTTTCAGAATGCTTAGTATGGCTGGAACTAACAGATTGAACCTTTGTACTAGCAATGCTAGTCCCATCACTATTATTACTGCCCCCGGTACTTTTCATCACTCCAAATAACAATGCAATTGCAGCAATTAGGATAATTGCCCCAATTAAAATCACCGAGATTAGACTATTATTTTTATTTTGCTTTCGCAACTTCCTTCTGGAAAGATTTCCATCGTCATCAGTTGCATCGTTAAATGTTTGATTCCAAGGTTCTTTATCTTTTTGATCTTTATCGTTCATAACGAGCCTAACACTCCTCCTCTAAAATTATCATTTATTATTGTAACATTTAGTTGTTGGTTTTAATCATCATTTTTAAATAATTTTTTGATAACTATTTGCCAATCCAATGAAGCATCATGATCGGGTTGGTTCAAAGGACGTTGTAGTTTTAAATCTGAAAGCGGTAGTCCATTGCTTTGATAGTCACAACAATATTTATTATGCCCAGGAGCCAATTGATCAAAGTATGATAATAACGAATGCCTACGACATTCATGAGCATTCACATAATTGATCAATGATTGTAAGTGGTTGCTTTGCTGATAAATCCGCAACTGAAAGATGCGGTTCAATTGATTTGCATTGTAACCATGCTGAAAGTAAAAGGCCAATAGTTTGATTTGTTCATCATCGGGAGACTGTTCAATAAATCGCTTAGGGGTCTTAAAAAAGGTCCGCACTAGGCTTTCATCAGGAATATTATTGAACATCAAGTGTGCTGGAATAGTCTCATCACCGGGTTGATAGAGTAAAATCGCAATACTTTGCTTTCCATCCCGCCCAGCACGACCGATTTCTTGCATATATGCATCTAAGTTAGCTGGCAAGTGATAGTGAATCACAAATCGAATGTCATTTTTATCAATCCCCATTCCAAAAGCGCTCGTTGCACAAATTATATCCAATTGGTCGCTCATGAACTGGTGTTGAATCTTAAAACGATCCTCACTTCCTAATCCAGAATGGTAAGCGGCCACTCGTAATCCCGTTTTTTGAGCTAACCAAACGGCAGTTTGATTAGCTAATTTTCTGCTTAAAAAATAAATCACCCCGGGCGTTTTCAGTTGTGTAACTAACCTTAAAAGGCGACTTTCTTTATCGTCACTGCTAGCTACTTCCATGACGGATAAGTAAATATTAGGCCGATCAATGGACTTAATGATGCGGTTCACTGGTTTTTTCAAGCCTAATTTGTTAATCACATCCGATTGAACTAACTTTGAAGCAGTTGCGGTTAACATTAACGTTAATGGTCCATTTAACTGCTCTAATACCGATTTTAAATTCAAATAATCAGGACGAAAATCGGGCCCCCACTGTGAAAGACAATGGGCTTCATCAATTACTACTAATCCAGGATGCATTAATCGAATTCGATCGATTACCTCTGGTTGTGATAGCATTTCTGGAGAAATGTAAAGATATTGATATGAATGTAAATTCGCTAGTACGGCTTGTTTTTGTTGCCAATTTAACGTGGAATTTAGGGCAACCACTGATTTGACCCCTAGGTATTTTAACCGCGCCACTTGATCTTGCATCAATGACAACAGGGGTGACACAATCAAAATCGGCTGGGACTGCATTAAACCAAACATTTGATAAATCAATGTTTTACCGGCACCAGTGGGCAAAATCGTCATGGTATCATTCCCTGATTGTAACGATAATAGCACTTCCAATTGACCGGGACGAAACTGATCAAAACCAAAATGGCGCTTTAAAAGAGCCGTTAGTTGTTCCTTATCCATCCTGATTGCTCCTTAAGATCTGATACATCCGAAAATAAAAATAATCGAAATCTGGTCGTTGTTGCTTAATTCGATCGAACTGCCAATTATCCAAATTACCGTGGTATAAATTTCCCAAAAGTTGCCAGGTATTTCGATCGAACATTTGTTTAAAAACAGCGTGCGTCTTAAAATCCAAAATCGCCACTTCTAAGAGGTGCTCCTTTACGGTAGATAGCCTGAGCTTGCGATAATTAGCAATTAATTTTAAATGGTTATTTTGCAAAAAGAATTGATAAGTCTGACGCGCACTATTACTAACCTGATCACGATGGGTCCCCATTAATAAATCATAACATGCCGGATATTGAGACTGATGGTTAAGCAAGAAGATAATCAAGTTATCAAACAAATACCACTCATCAATCAATAGTGAGCCAGTCGTCCGTTTTAAGACCGCCGATTGTTGTAAAAGAGTCATTCCAGTCATTGAATGACCATTTAAACGCTTAACAAATTGCCATGCTAAATCATTAGGGAGTTGACTTAGAAAATGATTTAAGCCCCGCTTAATTTCATTAACTAATCCGTGATTTTTAAAGTGGTGAAACCATTGCTTAATAAAACTATCATCACGATTACCAATTAACATTGGGTAGTAGTGTTGATTACGATAGCTGTACTCAGATGTAATTTGAAGCGCTAATAGCCATCGTTTGCGAAACTGAAGCAAATTATAATTAGCATTCGCACTTAATCCAGTCGAACTACTAAAATAGGGTTGATGCGTATGTATCCGGGCCGTCCCAAGTGACGTCAGTCGATAATGACTATCGTCATTTTTAGTCACTAACCCGGCTTGAATCAATTTCACTAATTCATGATTAGTATTAATTGAATTTAATTTGGGGGATAGCCCCATGAAATCATTGATTTGATAACGCATTCCCCAAAACAATGTTGAAACCGTTCGGCGTTGAATTAGGGTATTTTCAATTACCTTAATCCGCCGTGGTTGTTCAGCAGATAGGAAAAACATTATCAAATCTTGATCCACTGGAAGCTCCCCCCTTAATCATTATTTCTTATGAACGTTAATCCACTTGGCAAGGCGGCCTTGAACTAACATGAAAATGCCACCAATCACAATTCCCTTAATCAAATTAAATGGAATTACTTGAATTAAAATGTATTTAGCCATATTTGGAATTTTAAAACCAATTAAATTAGCATACAGAGGAGTAATTACCAGCCAGTTTAAAATCGATAGGACTACCACTAAACTAATCGTTTCAATCGTAACCGTGCCAATTATATTTAAACTGCGACTGCGGTGCTTGAACCATCCCTGGCCAAGCTCAATTGAAAGTAAAATCACGATAGACGCTGTCAATGATGCTAAGATTCCAATTAAGCTTGCAATTGAAGCGCCCCCGGTAATCCAATACAAGATCGACTTAATAACTGCAATTAAAATCCCTCCAGCGGGCCCAAAGATCATCGTGCCAATTAGAATTGGAATATCACCAAAATCTAACTTGAAGAAAGCAAACATTGGAATTGTTGGAAAAATCATTAGAATATATGACAATGCCGCTAGTAATGACATTTGAACCAACTGAACAACACTAAACCGTTTCTTACTTGTTTCCATAAAAAAAAGCCCCTTTAACAGGCCATCTTCAACTGGATTTAAAAATCCAAAGTAACGCTAAAAAAGCGTTCCTTAAAAAGCAATCTTCTTTATACCAGACTATACTGTCGGCTTTGGAATTTCACCAAATCAACTATCAAACGATAGGTAGCGGGCTGTACCGCCGGTTGGGAATCTAACCCTGCCCTGAAGATAAACCAAAATTTATTTGCAGTTACATTGTACATAATTTGAATTAATAAAGTCAAATATTATTTATCAGTCATTTCACGAAGGCGATCAACTTCGACCTTCTTTAAGGGTCGGTACTCACCGGGCTTTAAATTGCCAAGCGTTAAAAAGCCATATTGGACCCGACTTAATTTTTTAACCGGATTACCAATTGCTTCAAACATCTTTTTTACTTCATGGTTTCGGCCCTCGTGAATTGTTAATTGAATAACCGCGTTTTTAACTTGATATCCATTAGCAGCCTCTAATACCTTCGTTTTAGCAGGGGCTGTCTTTTTACCATCAATCATTACCCCTAACCGTAGTTTTTTCATTCCATCGTTCGAGGGCATGCCGGTAACCTTTGCAACGTAAACTTTATTGATTTCATATTTAGGATGGGTCAATCGATTATCTAAATCACCATCGTTAGTCATCAATAATAATCCTGCGGTATCATAATCTAACCGCCCCACTGGGTAGATTCGCTCGGATACTTCCGGAAAATAATCCATTACCGTCTTTCGATTCTTTTCATCGCTAACGGTCGAAACCACTTGTCTGGGCTTGTAAAATAGGTAATATACTGGTTGTTCCTTACTAATCGGCACCCGATCAACTTGAATTTCATCACTGCTTTTAACTTTAATCCCCAGTTCAGTCACTACCTGTCCATTGACCCGGACCCGGCCAGCCTTAATAATTGCTTCTGATTTCCGTCTAGATGCTACACCAGCCCTAGCCATTACCTTTTGTAATCTTTCTGCCATTTCATTCTCCTTTTAAATCATTATCTAAGTCCATTGGTGGAAGATCATCCAAACTATTTAAACCAAATAGATTTAAAAATAAATCGGTCGTTTTATACAACCGGGGGTTCCCAGCAACGTTGCTTTTCCCAGCTGTGGTAATCAGCCCCTGTTTAAATAATTTTTGAATAATTGCTGAACTATTGACCCCCCGAATATCATCAACTTCCACCCGTGTAATTGGTTGATTATATGCAATGATGGTTAATCCTTCCAAGCTAGCTTGAGTCAAAATGCGGTGATTATCATCAGAATATAACCGCTTTAAATCAGGATTTAATTCTGGTTTAGTCGTAATTTGATACCGCTGATCAAAATTAATGACCTGCAATCCTGATTCATCATCACTTTGATATTTAAACGTTAGCTGCTTTAAAAGTGTTGTTACTTCCTCTAAGCTAAGGTTCAACTGCTTTTGAATTTGATCGATCGAAATTCCCGTTTCACCAGTTACGTAAATTAACGCTTCAATGCGGGCTAAATTACTATTCATTAACATCACCCAATCGTTTTACATATTGTCATTTCACCATCAACGTTCGAAACTTTAATTTGCTGCTGCTTAATCATTTCTAAAACCGCCAAAAAGGTAGTCACCAATGCCTCTCGATTCAATTGCTGACTAAATAATTCAACCAAGTTTAAATGTCCATTTAATTCCAATTGATCAATTAACCACCCGGTTTGCTCATCAACGGAATACTGCCATTCGCTAACTTCAACTGCATTTTGCGATTCCAATTCATGGTTATTGACCACCCGTAGCATCGCAGTCCGAATTAAATCAATGTCCATTGTTGAATCACTATCAATCAAACCATTCGCATAGCTCGGGACTAACTCAGGTCGTGAGTGCAACTGGGCGCGTTGTACATAGCGCTGCTTTAAATCATCAGCATGCTTTTTGTACACTTGATAGACAATCAATTGATTCATTAACTCATTTCGTGGATCAGAATCATCATCTTCATCATTTGAAACACTAGGTAATAGTAGTTTGGATTTAATTGCCATCAAGTTAGAAGCCATTACAAAGTACTCGCTGACCAAGTCGATATTCAATGCCTTCATGCGATCGAGATAGTCCACATACTGCTTGGTAATTGCCTCAATTTGAATATCATAAATGCTCATCTTAGATTGTTTAATCAAGTGCAGTAATAATTCAAGCGGCCCGTCGAATTCATTGATATGAATCAAAAATGGCTGTTTTAATTCACTCATTTTGGGCTTGCTCCCATTCTTCACAAACTTTGGCGGTTTCTAATGATCCCACGATTTTCTTGCCTAAATCAATTTTTTCCAATTCATCTAGCATCTTAAAACAATTAGGTAACGTAAACATTTCAGGAACTAGGATCAAACGTCGAATCAATAAATTTTGTTCCTTATCCTCAACTCCTAATAATCCGGACCAATTATCATTTTGATCCTTCCACAAGTAAAAATTGCGACTATCATCATCTTGATACCAATCGATTTCATCGGTAATTCGATCCATTTTATCCATATTAGGAACCAATGATAATAAATCATAAACAATTTTTTGATAATCATCTTTGTACTTAAATAACATTTTCCAAAATCCTCTTTACTAAAATTACTTTCTTGGATGGTACTTATCGTAGACCTCGCTTAAATGGCCATGTGAAATATGGGTATAAAATTGAGTCGTTGCAATGTCTGAATGTCCCAACAGTTCCTGGATAATTCTAAGATCGGCACCATTTTCTAAAATATGGGTCGCAAACGAATGCCTCAGTGTATGGGGAGTCACATTTTTCTTAATATCGGTATTTGATACGTAATGCTTAATTTTTTGCCAAATACTCTGTCGACTCAATTTGCCGCCACGAGCATTCAAAAATAAGTAGTTTGACTTATGCCTACCCAACAGTTGTGGACGGCTAAGTCGTAAGTAACGTTGCACCCATTCAATAGCAACCGTCCCGATCGGAATAATGCGCTCCTTATCACCCTTACCAACTGTTTGAATCAAGTGCATGTCCAAGTGTAAGTCCGCTAACTGTAACCCAATTAACTCACTGACTCGCAAACCAGTCGCATACATAACCTCTAAAATCGTTCGATCACGAATGCCAAACTTGTTAGTGACATCAGGCTGCATCAATAGTTGGTTAATTTCAGATTCAGTTAAAACCGCTGGCAAGTGCTGCTCTGGTTTAGGAACCTCAATTTTTAACATTGGATTAGTATCAACATAATGAAACTGCATCAAAAACTGATAAAATTCGCGCATGGCAGAAATAAAGCGGGTAATGGAACTTTTCGCCTTCCCACTTTTTTGAAGGTGGGCAATGTATTCTAAAATGGCGTTTTGATCCACTGCACGCCAGCTGTCCAACCCGATCGATGCTAAAAAATGCATGCACTCAACAATATCTTGTTTGTAGCTCACAATACTATTATTTGCTAATCCTCGCTCTACCAACATGTATCTGACGTATTCACTAACCAATTGATTCATATCATTCAACAACCTTTGCAATTCCCTTCTCAGTTAATTTCAAAAATTGCTCGTCTTCGGTCACTAATCGTTGCTTTAAAAGCGCGCCAACCGCTCGTTTAAACTGCCCCTTGCTAATGCCGAAGAATTTTTTGATTGCCTTTGGATCGCTCTTGTCAGTATATGGTAACTGACCTGATTCGGAATGTTTTAACACCGCAAAGATCATTGCAGCATCACCACTAATCGCCTCATATGCCCGCGGTTTTAGTGATAGATTTAATGATCCATCCGGGTGGACCCCAATTACACGACCAGCAACGTGTTGTCCTAACCGAGGTTCGACATCCCGCTCATTCGGGTGCACAAAGCCCAGGTGGTAATCATCGGTAATCACCTTTGTTCCAGCTAGTTTATCCCGATAAACGGTGGCTTGAACGTTTTTATTCATCATTTTATTGTTAGCAGGTTTTGCAATTGCGTTAAAAATTTCTTCATCTGCTATCTGGCCCCAAATACGGCCCTTTTTATCGATTTTCAGTGCAATCATTAAGTGATCACCAACACTAGGCCATAGTGAACGAATCGTTGGTAAATCGTCTAATGATACCGCAACATCCTTATTGGGTAATCCAATGTTTACAAAAATGCCCAAATCATGTTTAAATCCCACAACTTCAGCAAATCCATAATGATCAATTTGAATTTTAGGAACGTTTCTAGTAATTTGCATTTTATGGGATTCATTTTCATAGGTAAATCCCCTAAAATTACTGCCCAACTGGAGCGGCTTTTTAATCTCGTTTTTATCTAATTGAAAGGTCGCCCCCTCAATTTGAACAAAATAATACCCATCATTTTCATCGGTTACTTTTCCAGCAGCAACCCTGCCGATAATTTGATCCATAATGAACCTCACTTCATTTCAACGTTGTTTAAAAGATTATACACTTTTTAAGCTAGGATTTCACTTTAATTATAGTCGGAATTACGGCTAATGGTCAAAGTAGAACTAAAAAAGCCCGTCCCGAAAAATCGGAACGGACTTTAAAGCTTGATTAAAAATTAGATTGAGCTAGAAGCACCATGGTAAACAATTCCACGACGAGCATCAACAGTAACTAATTCACCATCGGAAATCTTTTCAGTAGCATTACCAGCACCTACAATAACTGGAATTCCCATTGAAATTCCAACTACGGCAGCGTGTGAAGTCAATCCACCATTTTCCACGATGATTGCACTAGCCTTGTTAATAGCAGGCATGTAATCCTTGTTAGTGTTCTTAGCAACTAAAACACCACCATCAGTAGCCTTGCTATTTGCTTCATCAGCATCGTTAGCAACAAAAGCCTTACCAATAACAGTCTTGTCACCAACTCCTTGACCTTGGGTTAACTTAGATCCAATTAATTGAACCTTCATTAAGTTAGTAGTACCACGGTCACCAACTGGAACCCCAGCAGTGATTAAGATCAAGTCGCCTTCCTTAGCTAAACCAGTTTCAACGGCCTTGTTAGCTGCTAAGTCAAACATTGCATCAGTGCTTGATGGTTGTTCAACTACGATTGGGTGAACACCCCAGTTAACAGTAAGTCCACGACGAACCCGGTCATCAAAAGTAAGTGCTAAGATGTTAGCATCTGGATGATACTTAGAAATCATCCGAGCAGTGTAACCAGTAGAAGTAGTCGTTACCACCGTCTTAATTCCAAGATCCTTAACCATTTGTGCAACGTTGTGGCCAAGTGCTTCAGTAACATCACCGTTACTAAAGTCTGGACGCTTACGACCGTACTTAGCGAATACATTTTCAGCCTTAACATCAATCTTGCTCATTGCTTGAACAGACTTAACTGGGTAGTCACCATTAGCACTTTCACCTGAAAGCATGGTAGCGTCAGTACCGTCCCAAACAGCGTTAGCAACATCGGAAACTTCAGCACGTGATGGACGTGGGTTTTCTTGCATTGAATCTAACATTTGAGTAGCAGTGATAACTGGCTTACCCATTTCGTTACATCTATCAATTAAGTGCTTCTGAACCAATGGAACGTTTTCAAATGGAATTTCAACGGCCATGTCACCACGAGCAATCATCAAACCATCTGAAACCTTCATGATATCTTCGAAGTTGTCAATTCCTTCTTGGGATTCGATCTTAGGGAAGATTTGAACGTCTTCCATATTTTCTTCTTCGAGTAACTTACGGATGTCTAAGACATCTTCAGGCTTACGAACGAATGAAGCTGCAATAAAGTTAATTCCGTGTTGACAACCAAAACGAATATCACTAGTATCCTTGTCAGTAATACCAGGTAAGTTAATTGATACACCAGGTGCATCAACAGTCTTACGTGAACCTAATACGGCATTGTTTTGAGCAGTAACAACTAATTCCTTGTTAGCAGCATCCTTTTCGTCAACAGTAGCATCTAAGATACCGTCATCAAAGAGAACGTGACCGCCTTCGTGAACGTCATCAAATAAACCAGGGTAAGTAACGGCAATCTTATCCTTAGTACCTTCAATGGAATCATCCATTGAAATTCTAAATTGATCACCGGTATGGAAGTCTAACTTGCCACCTTGTTGAACGGTCGTCCGAATTTCGGCACCCTTAGTGTCAAGCATGATTCCCATTGTCTTTCCAGTTTGCTTTTCAGCTTCATGAACAGTGTTCATCCGACCAAGATGTTCTTCATGGTCACCATGTGAAAAGTTAAAACGGAAAACGTTAGCTCCAGCCTTCATTAACTTAATAATAGTATCGAGATCGGTACTAGCAGGACCTAATGTACTTACGATTTTAGTCTTCTTCATAAGTTAAACTCTCTCCTTTGATTTTGCGCAAATTAATTAACTAATTCGCAAACTAGTGAACTAATTTCCACATATTGGATTACACAAGTAATTGTATCACTTTTAATCTTTGCTGTCTGCTTTTAAACCCGTTTTTTATTGGCATTAGGATATTTTTAACGTTTTTGGTAAACAACGTTTTTCCGTCCCAGCAATTTGAACAATTCAGTTTGAACTTCAGTGGATTGACTAATCGAACTTTGTTGGTTCAACAACTGTTTTTGCTTCCGCTGTGCCCAGTATAATAAAACACGATACGGGCCCGGATTAGCCATAATAATTTGATTCAACCGCTTTAAACGGTCCGGCTGATTATTTTCAGCGGTAATTTGAATAAAACAAATTCCAGCAGCTTTTCCCCGTGCTTTTAATTTATTCTGTACGTTTGCGGCCGCTTGAACTTGATTAGCAATTAATTGAAATTTATCTCCATCACGGTTTTCGACCTTTCCAGTTATCATTAGGACCCGTTGGGGTTTAAGCAGTGCTTGGCATTGTTGATAAACCCTTGGGAAGACCACAATATCAACATCCCCGATTGAATCACTACCATCAACAAATGCCATTTGATCACCCTTCTTGGTTCGAATGGATTTAACACGGTTAGTATAAACCACCATGTTGACCTGTTGATTAACTAATTGCGGGAGTTCACTAACACTCTTGGCATGAAACGCATTGATCACATCACTAAATTGTTCTGTCGGATAGCTAGAAAGATAAACCCCCAGGTATTTTTGTTCATTCTCTAAGATTACACTGGTGGGAAACTCATCTTGAAATTTCAGCTTCGGTTGTAATGATCGTAATAATTCGATCGATCCACCACTCAAGTTAATCGATTCCAAAAATTCTGGCAACGAAGCAATTAACTCAGAACGATGAAAGCCGAAACAATCTAATGCCCCGGAATAAATTAGCGGCTCGATAATCTCGGGCTTCCGAAACTTAGCATCCATTCTTTGAATTAAATCTTCGAACCCCTTAAAAACGCCAACTGACTTCCGAGTCGTTAATAACTCCGTAATTAAATCGCTCCGCACCCCGCGAATCGCTGCTAAACCAAATACAATCCCATTATTTTGTAGGGTAAAATAACGAAAACTAACGTTCACACTCGGTGGTGTAATTTGAAGTTGACGGCGTTTAGCTTCCAATAGAAAGGTTCTCACTTTGGGTTTATTCCCCAATTCAGAATTAAAAACGGCAGTAAAGAACTGGAGTGGGTAGTGCGTCTTTAAATACGCCAATTGAAAAGCCATCTTGCTGTAGGCAACCGCATGGGATTTATTAAACCCATAGCTAGCGAACCGGTCAATATAGTCAAAAGTAGTGTTTGCAACCGCTTTGGAAAATCCCCGTTGCTCCGCTCCAGCAATAAATTTAATCCGCATGGAATCCATAACTGATTGCTTTTTCTTACTCATGGCCCGTCTTAAAACGTCAGATTGTCCGAGCGTAAAGCCACCCATTACAGATGCTACCTGCATTACCTGCTCTTGATACACAATAATTCCATAAGTTGGTGCTAAAATGGGCGCCAGGGCCTGATCTGGAAAATCAACCGGGGATTGCCCATGCTTACGCTTAATAAATACGCCAATGTTTTGCATTGGGCCCGGCCGATACAGTGCATCGACAACGGCCACTTCACTAAAGTTATCTGGGAACACCTGTCTTAAAACATTTTTAATTCCACTAGACTCAAATTGAAAGATTCCATTGGTATCACCACGTTGAAATAATTGCAGCGTTGCTTGGTCGTTAATGTTAATCTGATGAATATCAAAATCAGGATTACCACTATGGTGAACTAACTCAATAATTGCAGCTAATAATGATAAGTTACGCAGCCCCAAAAAATCAATTTTAAGTAATCCTACCTCTTCAGCGTAGTTTTTTGAGTACTGGGTCATCAATAATTCATCCTTCCCGTTTTGCAACGGTGTCATATTGACTAACGGTTGGTTACTCAATATAATTCCGGCAGCATGGGTCGAAAAATGACGAGGAAGTCCCTCTAGTTTCAATGCCGTTTGATAGACTAATTGGGTCAACGAATCGGTGTTTACCAGCCGTTGTAACGCCAAAGAGCGTTCATAAGCATCCCGTAAACTAACATGAATGCCAGCTGGAATCGCCTTACTCCATTGGTCAGCACGCTCATTACTAACCCCAAAGGACCGGTTAATATCACGCAGTGCCTGCTTAGCCCCTAAAGTATCAAAAGTAATAATCTGTGCCACCCGGTCATGGCCGTACTTATCGTGAACGTAGCGTAGAACTTCATCACGTCGATCATCAGGAATATCCAAATCAATATCAGGCATCTGGGCCCGTTCTTCATTTAAAAACCGTTCGAATAACAGGTCGTATTCAATCGGATCGACATCGGTAATCGAAAGCACGTATGCCACTAACGAACCAGCAGCAGACCCCCTTCCAGGTCCAGTCGTAATGTTAATTGAATGGGCGTAATTGATCACATCCCAGACAATTAAAAAGTAATCAGCAAACCCCATCCGAGCAATTACATCTAGTTCATGGTCTAAGCGGGCTTGGTATTGATGTGCTTGATTAGCTGCAATGTGGTTCCTTATTAACCGGCTTTTCAAGCCTTGTTGACAAAGCAACTTTAAATATTGTTTGGATGTTTGTCCATCGGGAGTCTTAAATGCTGGTAACTGGGTCGGTTTCTTTTCAATTTTAACATTACATTGCTCGGCAATATAAACATTGCGCTCCAGTGCCATTTGGAGATGATTGCGAGCGTATTCACGTTCAACGGTCGAAACGGGCCTCAGCCAATTGCGACCAACTTGATTGCGGTTCGTAACTGACACATTCATTTGATCACTATTTTCAATTGATTTTAATACCTGATTAGCAAAGTAATCTTCAGCATTAATATATTCAACCGGATCAACTGCTACCAGTGCAGAATGATAACGACTACTAAGTTCTTGATAACGTGCCAACATTGTTGGCTCTAAACTCGATGAAATCCCTAAGTGCAAGTCATCAGGAGCAACCCATGTTTGCAGTACCTGGATGTATTCATCACAACTAGTTGATTGTTGATCAACTAGTGAATTTAATTCCCCATTGAGTGGTAAAATAACGAATAGGTGATTCATCCATGCTTTTATTTGTTCAAATGAAATTTGATGACTATCACCAGTTTGCTTAATCGTTGCGATTCGCATTAAATTTTGATAGCCAATTTGATCCTTCGCAAGTAGTATCACCGGAAATTCCGTTTCTGGATCTAAAATACCGGCGATTGATACAGTCATGCCAATAATCGCCTTTATCCCCGCATTTCTACATGCGTTATAGAATTCTACCGCTCCATACATTACATCTTGATCGGTAAGTGCTAAGCTTTGGTATCCCCGTGCTTGTGCTTTTGTAACTAGTTCATTGATTGAAATGGTACTTTGTAATAAGCTGTAACTACTGATTACTTGGAGTGGTACGAATCCCATGGCAACCATCCTTTCTCTTCAATCATATTAATTGCGAATCAAGTAAATTTCAACATTATTATTCGTTTTAAATTGTTTTTTTCATAATTTGTGATAAAATTCTAGTTAATGCGAGGTGGATAATATGCGGACTGTAATTGCAAATATTACTGTTATTTTCTGGGCATTCATTTTTGGGGATGTCTTAGGATACATTAATTCAGCATTATCGAGCGTTACTGTCAACTACGTCGGAGTTGGAATCGTTGCCGCCGTCGTTGCATTAATTGCCGTTAACGGAATTAATTTACTTTCGGATAAAAGAATTTAACATTTAAATTAATAAAAGCTGCTGACGTTTAGTCAGCAGCTTTTATTTTATTTACTATTGGTAGTCGTTTTAAAACTAAGTTGATCATCAACTAAGTCAATTGCAACCGTACTATGCGGTTCAATTTGATTCCCAATGATTTGCTTAGCTAGTGGCGTCTCAACATTATTAGTAATAAACCGCTGTAGTGGTCTAGCTCCGTATTGCGGTTCATAACCACGCTTTGCAATCCATTGCTTAGCAGCTTCAGTAATCGTAAGTTTAATTTCTTGTTCTGCGAGCCGCTTTGAAAGACTATTAATCACCTTAACTACAATCTGTTCGACATCCCTTAATGTTAGTGGCGTGAACATAATTTCAGCATCGATTCGGTTCAAAAATTCAGGTCTAAAGTGACTCTTCAAAAGTTGTTGAACCTGTTTACGAGCATCATCACTAATGGTTCCATTTTGATCCGTTCCATTCAGTAAAATATCTGAGCCCAGGTTAGAAGTCATAATTAAAATGGTGTTCTTAAAGTCGACCGTTCGGCCTTGACTATCAGTCAACCGCCCATCATCTAATACCTGCAACAAAATATTAAACACGTCTGGATGCGCCTTTTCAATCTCATCAAATAATACAATCGTATATGGGTTGCGCCGAACGGCTTCGGTCAATTGACCACCCTCTTCATAACCAACGTATCCAGGGGCAGCCCCTACTAACCTAGAAACCGATTCCTTTTCCATGTATTCAGACATATCAATTCTGACCATATGATCCTCAGAATCAAACAGGTCCTCAGCTAAGGCCTTCGCTAATTCGGTCTTTCCAACTCCAGTGGGCCCCAAAAATAGAAATGATCCAAGGGGCTTACTAGGATCTTGAAGCCCAGCACGCGAACGAATTACTGCATCTGCAACCGCATTAACAGCAGCATCTTGACCAATTACTCGTTGGTGTAAATTATCTGCTAAATGCAATAATTTTTCACGTTCTCCACGGACTAATTTATTAACCGGAATCCCAGTTTGCCGACTAACTACGTCGGCAATTTCATTGCTGGTAACTGATTCTTCAACTAACCAGTCCTTAGAATGATCTTCTGATTCCATTCGTTTCAATTCGGCTTCTAGTTTGGGAATCGTGCCGTTCTTTAATTCAGCACTCTTGCTGTAATCATAATTGCTTTCAGCCTGTTTTAATTCGTTTTTAGCCTGATCTAATTGACGCTTCTTATCTCCTAATTTATTGATCGAGTCCTTTTCACGCTGCCAACGGGCATTTAAACTGTTAACCTTTTCCCGGGTGTTTTCCACCTGTGGTTTTAATTCCGCAAGCCGTTTCTTAGACGCATCATCAGTTTCATTTTTTAATGCTGCTAATTCAACTTCTTCACGCATTAACTGCCGATTGGACTGGTCCAGTTCAGTAGGGCTAGAGTTCATTTCCACTTCAATCGTTGATGATGCTTCATCCACCAAGTCGATTGCCTTATCAGGAAGATAACGGTCAGTAATGTAGCGATCAGATAGCTTTGCAGCTGCCACTAGGGCGTTATCGTGAATTCGCACCCCGTGGTGGATTTCCAAACGTTCCTTAATTCCACGCAAAATCGTAATGGTATCGTCAACACTAGGTTGTTTCACTAATACCCGTTGAAAACGCCGTTCGAGGGCTTTATCCTTTTCCATGTACTGACGATATTCATCTAGGGTCGTCGCACCGATTAAATGCAATTCACCACGAGCTAGCATTGGCTTTAAAATATTCCCAGCATCCATGCTACCTTCGGACTTACCGGCCCCTACGATGTTATGGATTTCATCAATGAACATAATGATCTGCCCATCTGATTTTTTAACTTCCTTCAAAACCGCCTTAAGGCGTTCTTCAAATTGGCCCCGATACTTAGCACCAGCAATTAAAGAACTCATATCTAGCTCAAATAAGGTCTTATTTTTTAAATTATCTGGGACATCATTCACTGCAATTCGTTTAGCTAATCCTTCAACGATTGCGGTTTTCCCCACTCCAGGGTCACCAATTAAAATGGGGTTATTCTTAGTCATTCGGGAAAGAATTCTAATTACATCTAAAATCTCTCCATCCCGACCAATAATGGGGCCTAATTTACCAGCCCGTGCTTCCGCAACTAAGTCGACCCCGTACTTTTTCAACGCTTGAAAATTATCTTCTTGGTCCTTAGATGTCACTTTTTCACCCCCACGAATTTTATCCACTTCATTCCTTACTTTTTGCTCAGTGATGCCCTGTTGCTTTAGGTAGTCAGATAATTTTTCCCCATTTAATTGCATCAAAGCAATCGTTAGGGTATCAATTGCGACGTATTCATCCCCTAAATCGCTCTTAATCTGATCAGCGCGCTGAAGTAAATCATATAACTCACTACTAAGGCCCTGTCCATATTGGACATCGCCCTCAACGGTGGCAATTTGATCAATTTCTGTGTCAATTTCTTGTTCTAATTGTTTAACATCCAACCCTAAATCAGCAAAAATTTGCCGGCCTAATTCACCAGGTTGAATTAAAAATTTAAATAGTTGGGGAATCCCAATTTGTTGTTGTTTTCTAGTAATCGTAATTTTTTGAGCCTGTGCCAATGCTTGTGACACGGCATCCGTTAAATTATCTGGATTCAAAATATCACTCATTTCCATTCAAAATAAAATACCTATGAACCCGTATAAAGAGTCCATAAGTATCATATCAGAATTAATTTTAAATTTGAAATAATTTGACCAAACTTGACCAAATCTAATTATTTAACAACTAATTGAACAATCTCAATAATTACATCCACAGCCCGTTCCATTGTTTGTTCAGAGACGTATTCAAAACGGCCATGCATATTCTCCCCACCTGCAAATAAGTTTGGGGTCGGTAATCCCATAAACGAAATCTTTGAACCATCGGTCCCACCCCGAACGGGAAAAATCAATGGCTTAATTCCTTGAATTTGCATCGCTTGTTCAGCAATTTCAACAGCCGTCATGTCCTTTTTTAAGACCTCAGCCATATTATAGTACTGATCCTTAACGGTTACCTTTACCCGAGGAGCGGCGAATTGTTGATTGAGTTTAGTAGCTACCTGTTCAAATAACTGTTTTCGTTGCTCGAATTGATCATGGTCATGGTCACGAATAATATAATCTAATCGAGCTGCATCCGGAGTGCCACTCATCTTTAGCAGAAAGAAGAAACCTTCCCGACCATCAGTCAATTCAGGACGATCATGTTCTGGCAAACTGTTTTGAAAATCAACTGCTAATTGCAATGCGTTTACCATCACACCCTTAGCCGCACCGGGATGCACGTCGGTTCCAGTGATTTCAACCGTTGCAGATGCCGCATTAAAGGTTTCATATTGTAAGTCACCCAGGGGACCTCCATCAACGGTGTAGGCAATGTCTGCGCCAAAATCATGAACATCAAAATGATCGGCACCAGTTCCAATTTCCTCATCGGGACCAAATCCGACTTCAATTTCACCATGTTTAACTTCTGGATGATTAATTAAAAATTCCATTGCAGTCATAATCTCACTAACTCCTGATTTATCATCCGCCCCCAACAGCGTTGTTCCATCAGTTGTAATCAATGTCTGTCTGGCGTAATTTTTTAAACTAGGAAATACAGCGGGTGATAGTTGATATTGCCCATTTGAATCCAAGTTAATGGTCGATTTTCCATCATAATCTTTAACTATCTGAGGAGTTACATGTTCAGAATTAAAATCAGCAGTATCAACATGGGAAATAAAGCCCACCTTAGTGGCTGGATGATTGACATTTGCTGGCAGGGTCGCAAAAACGTAGCCACTTTGTTCATTAGTTCTAACGTTACTCAATCCAATGTTAGTTAATTCCACCTTTAATTGATTTAAAAAATCAACCTGCGTTTGTGTGGATGGAACCTTCGTAGAATCTTCATTTGATCTGGTGTTAACTTGAACGTACTTTAAAAATCGTGGTATCAGTGATTGATACTTCATATTTGTCATAATAATTACCCCTAGTTAAATAAAAGTGTATGGGTCGGTATTGACCTTAGATTGGATTACTTCAATTGACCAATCATTTTCATTGGCCCATTTAATAAACAAGTTTGCTAAGTGGGCAATACAGATTTTTTCAATATTATGCCCCGGGTCAATCACGTTCAATCCAGCTGCTAACATGTCATGGCCAGTATGATAATAGACATCTCCCGTAATATAAACATCAGAGCCCTTTTGCTGAGCAATATTGAAAAATTTGCCCCCGTCACCACCTAAAATTGCAACCCGTTGAATTAGTTGATCTGGATGGTGTGACACTAACCTTAAGCCGGCCACATTAAAAATTTGCTTACACCGCTTAGCAAAGTCTAAGACGGTCGTTGCAGTGCTTAAATCACCGATACGACCCATACTAAATGGATGCTCAGTAGTTCCTAAATCCACCAGTCCAGTCGTTTCATGTAACCCAATGGCTGCAGCTAGCCAATCGTTCATCCCACCATCAGCATCATCTAAATTAGTGTGGGCTGCATATACGGTAATATCATGTTTGATAATCTCTGCATACATTTTATTTTGTGGTACCGTCAAATCCAGATTTTTAGCTGGCCTAAACATAACTGGATGGTGAGCAAAAATAAAATCAACGTTATTTTCAATCGCTTCGTCAACCACTTCCGGTCGAACGTCCAAAGTGGTCATTAAGCGCTTGACCGGTCGGTTCAAATCCCCAATTTGTAGTCCAATTGGATCGTGCTCCACTGCAATTGAGCGTGGAGCAAACCGTTCAAATCGCTTTATTAAATCAATTCCGCGCATTATCTAAAACCTCCTGAATTGTATTAATTTCGTCATTCAAATTGGCAATTCTTTGTATTGGTGGAACCTTTGCAGATTGCATTTGGGTAATTGCAGTTCGTAACCGTTTAATTTTACCCTGCCACTTTTCAACAAAAGCAGTATTTTGATTTACAATTAAATGCGGCCCAAACATTAATTCAAGTGGTGAATATTGTACCGGTCGATCAGCCCTAGTGGCATGAATTACCTCATAGATATGGGCATCTTCTTTCAAGATGTTCTCATTAGCAATTTGATAATGATTATTAACCAACCACTTTCTTAGGTCAATCGCATCCACATTGGGTTGTAAAATCAAATCTGGTAAATTAGTTAATTTTGCCCGACCCTGTTC
This sequence comes from Nicoliella spurrieriana, assembly GCF_023380205.1. Taxonomy (NCBI): domain Bacteria; kingdom Bacillati; phylum Bacillota; class Bacilli; order Lactobacillales; family Lactobacillaceae; genus Nicoliella; species Nicoliella spurrieriana. The sequence continues at coordinate 1,202,134 of NZ_CP093361.1, read as the reverse complement.
CAAAATTCTGGTGATTAAACCACCACCCATTCCAGCAATCGTAATCGTATCAATATTATCAGTTGGCTCAATTGCAGCTAACCCATCTGCTAACCTTGGCATGATGATATCACTTAATCCAGCCACTTTAATCTCATGTTCAGCATTACTCAGTGGTCCAAGCGCCACTTCCCCAGCAATCGCAAACGATACTTGCCCTGTTTTAGCAAGATAAATTGGTAAGTAACCATGATCTGATCCAATATCTGCTAACCGACTACCGGATTTTACATATTGTGCAACCGTCATTAAACGTTGCGATAAATTATTTCCATCCAAATTGATATCCCTCGTTCAATTAATTTAATAGTTAAATTATAACAAAATAAAAAAAGAAGAACAAAACGTTCTTCTTTTACGTATTTATTATAGGAAATCCTTTAATTGTTTACTTCTTGAAGGATGTCTTAATTTGCGAAGCGCCTTTGCTTCAATTTGTCTAATTCTTTCACGGGTAACGCCAAATACCTTTCCCACTTCTTCTAGGGTCCGAGTACGACCATCATCTAGTCCAAACCGCAATCTAAGCACATTTTCTTCCCGATCAGTCAGGGTATCCAATACCCCTTCCAATTGTTCCTTTAATAGTTCATAGGCAGCATGGTCCGCTGGACTAGTCGCATCTTGATCCTTGATGAAGTCACCTAGATGTGAATCGTCTTCTTCTCCAATTGGGGTCTCTAGTGAAACTGGTTCTTGAGAAATCTTTAGAATTCCCCGAACCTTAGAGGTTGGCATATCCATTTCAGCGCCAATTTCTTCTGGAGTTGGTTCCCGGCCTAAATCTTGCAACAATTGTCTTTGAATCCGAATCAACTTATTAATGGTCTCGACCATGTGAACCGGAATCCGAATCGTCCGAGCTTGATCAGCAATGGCACGCGTGATTGCTTGTCTAATCCACCAGGTAGCATAGGTTGAAAACTTAAATCCCTTTCGGTAATCAAATTTTTCAACAGCCTTCATTAACCCCATGTTCCCTTCTTGAATCAAATCAAGAAATTGCATTCCACGACCAACATAACGCTTAGCAATTGAAACTACTAACCGTAAATTAGCTTCAGCTAATTCCTGCTTAGCTTCTTCATCACCGTTTTCAATTCGCTTGGCCAATTGAATTTCTTGTTCACCCTTTAAAAGAGGGACCCGACCAATTTCCTTGAGGTACATCCGCACTGGATCATTAATTTTAACTCCAGTAGGTGCAGAAGCACTATTTTTTAATTCACTTTTGGTAACGTTGTTAGCAGCCTTCAATGCCCGTGGATCAGGGTCACCGTTCTTATCCACTACGCTAATCCCAACATCTTCGATTTTTTCAAGTAACTTATCGGTAGCACCCTCAGTCAACTTAAATGGAAGAATAATCGTGTCATTTAATTCATCGTAGGTAATGTGTCCCACTTTTTTATACTTTTTAACCATTGCTTTCAATGATTCTTTGTATTCTACTGTTTTTTTGTCATCAGCCATTTAAAAAGCCTCCTAAATTAAGATTGATTCCTACCTGATTGTTGTTGCTTTTGTTGTTCAAGTTTAATTAAATCCATCCCAATTTTAATCTGTTCTTGAAGATTACCGGTTCGCGTAGATTCAACCAGTTGTTTTTGTTTTGCTTTAATCTGATTTTCTAGCGGAGCTTCGTTCATGATTATATTAACATAATCATCAATCTCACCCTTATAACTTTGCTTAGAGATTGATAGGTTTTCTAAACTAACCACTAGGTGCTTTAAGCTCGGTTCGTTAATCGTGGCAATAAATTCATCGACATGATAGTCATGATGTTGATGAAAGTAACCTTCAGCTAGCGTATACAACATCTGGTATTGATCGGTTGCAAAACAAAAGCCATCAATACTAGCCACCCGTAACCAGACATCGTGATCATGTAACATTCGACATAGTAAAAACTGCTCAGCACTTTCAATTTTATTAACCCGTTTTGGTTGGGGTTGACTTTGAATCATATCCATTTGAGAATCGTCGATTTGCTTATGCTGATTGTAATTTTGATAATCACGTCGCTTCCGACGGTTATTTAAGATAATTCCATTAATTTGATCAAGAAGTAGTTGCTTATCAACCTGAAACTGATCGACCAATTGATTAACATAAACATCCCGACCCACTGGAGTATCAACAGTAGCAATCACCGCTAGCGCATCGTTTAAATAATCGACCCGGTCTTCATCACGATTAAAATTGCGATGCAACTTCAAAAACCGCAGTTTGAACGTTACTGGACTTTCCCGCGCCGTTTGAATCATCTTTTGAAACTGCTCATCACCATTTTGCTTCCGATATTCATCGGGATCAACACCACTAGGTAATTGAATCACCCCTAGTTTTAGTCGTGCATGAGCAAGCGTATCAACAGCCCGGTTAATTGCTTTTTGACCAGGCTCATCACCATCATAACAAATTTCCAGGTGATCAGTGATTCGCTCAATTTGATGAATTTGTTGGTCAGTAAAACTAGTGCCCATTGAAGCAATCCCATTCTTAACGCCCGCCTGAAATGCTGAAATAACATCCATAAAGCCTTCAAATAAGATAACATCCTTAGTCGTTCTAACGGCTGCTTTCGCCTTATCTAAATTAAATAGAACGTCACGTTTACTAAAGATAGTGGTCTCAGGACTATTCAAGTATTTAGCCTGACTAGCCTGTTTATCCAATACCCGTCCGGAAAATGCAATTGTCTGCCCAGCTTGATTGCGAATGGGATACATGACCCGGTTAAAAAAACGATCAGAAAGGGTCCCATCATCACGTTCAATGAATAAACCTGAAGCATGCATTAATTGCTGATCAACTTCTCGTTGTTTCAAAAAGGGCTGTAATAAATTCTCCTGCGGAGCAAACCCCAATTGGAACTCATCAATCGTTTCATCATCCAATCCTCTTGAATGGAGATAGCTTAACGCATGTTCACCTAACTTAGTATTAACTAGGATGTGATGGTACAAACGTGCTACTTGATTATGAATATCAATTAACCGTTTTTGATCTTCACTTTGTTTCGGAGCCTGATTTGAAGGACCGGTCAGATACTGATCAGAAATTTTGATATTTTGCATCTTAGCTACTTCAATTACGGCTTCCGGGAATGAAATATTTTTAATTTCCATCAAGAATTTAAAAACGTTTCCACCACGACCGCAACTAAAGCAGTGGAAAATCTGCTTATCCTCAGAAACTGAGAAAGATGGGGTCCGCTCTTCATGAAAGGGACAATTGCCAAATAAATTTTTACCCGACTTTTTAAGTTGGACATATTGGCTGACCACGTCGGTAATATTAACACTATTCTTAACGTTTTCAATTACGGCTTCTGGGATTCTAGCCAACTTAACCACCCCATTAAAAAAACAATCTAACATTCAAAAGTCGCATCTCCAATAACTCAGATGCGACTTTTAATCCGATTCAATAAACAATTGAATTTATGATACCATAATTCATTTTAAATCAAAAGAATAATGGCGTTTTATTTAACAATTAATCGTTCTACAGCAGCGAACCAATTAATTAAGTTAGAGAGAAGGGTCATTTGTCTTAAATTATTATTCTTGATCGATTCATCCTTATCCATAACCATCGTCTGTTCAAAGTAGTCGTTGATCGGTGCTGCTAATCCAGCTAATTGTTCATAAGCTGATGATGGAGTGGCGCTAAAGTAATCCTGCTTAATGTTATTAACAACGTCATAGAGTGCCTTTTCAGAATCATTATTGAATAACGATGGATCAATTACTAAATCATCATCTGCAAAGTTAGCCTTTGTGGCAATCTTTACTACCCGACTCAATGCTTCAATAATTTCCTTAAAGTGTTCACCATCCATCTTTTGTGAGAGGACCTTTGCACTATCAAGCATGTATAAAACGTCGTTATTAGTAGCATTGACCGTAGCTTCAATAATATCATGACGGTATTTTGCAGATTGCATTACGTTAATAATCCGATCCTTAATAAAGTCAATTACACTATTAATTATAGCGTTTTGATCTAAATCAGGTGCCTTATCCTCACGCTGTTCAGCAATGATAAACGCTTCCATCGAATCAGATAATGGTAATGTCCAACCGTATTGGTTTAAAATCCGCACAATTCCAATTGCCTGTCTTCTTAGTGCGTATGGATCATTTGAACCAGATGGAATCATTCCAGCAGCAAAGAAGGTCATGATGCTATCAAATTTATCAGCAAGGGCTAATGCTGCTCCCACTGCAGTTTCAGGTAACTGACCACTTGCTGAATCTGGAAGATAATGTTCACGAATTGCAGTCGCAACCGCTGGTTTTTCACCCTTTAGTAATGCATACTTTTCACCCATGACCCCTTGAAGCTCAGCGAATTCACCAACCATCTCGGTCACTAAATCAAACTTATAAATTTGTGCCGCCCGCTTAGCATCAGCAGCTTGTTCAGCAGTTAAACCGACTTGCTTTGCAATTTGAGCCACAATAATTTGAACCCGTTCCATTTTTTCATACATCGTTGAAATTCGATCATGGAAACTTACCCGTTTCAGACGGTCAACGAAGAAATCAATTGAATGTTTTTGATCTTCTTGGTAGAAGAACATTGCATCTTCTAACCGTGCGGTCAAAACCTTTTCGTTTCCACTAACCACATTTTGAATATCATTTAAATCACCATTTCGCACGGCAACAAAATGAGGTAATAATTTACCAGCATGGTCAACAACGTAGAAGAATCTTTGGTTATCACGCATTGAAGTAATCAACACTTCTGCTGGAATCGATAAATATTTAGGATCAAAATTACCAGCAAATGCAGTTGGCCATTCAACTAAGTTATTAACTTCTTCCAATAATGAGGCACTCACCTTAATGTCCCAATCCTTATCACTAGCAATTTGAGCAACTTGAGATTGGATCTTAGCCTTACGTTTCTGTGCATCTACGATCACAAATTGTTTTTCTAATTGCTCCTCATAATCAGCAGCATTTTCAATTTCAACATCATGACCCAAGAAACGGTGACCACGGGTAGTTCTACCGGCTTCAACATCTAAGATTGAAAATGGCACCACTTGATTATCTAAAATGGATACTAACCACCGAATTGGTCGAATGTATTCAAGATGATAAACATTCCACTTCATCCGAGTTGGAAATGTCATACTAGTAATAACATCCTTAATGGCTGGCAATATGTCAGCAACGGGCTTTCCTGCAATGTGTTTTTCAATAAATACGTATTCAGTGCCCTTGATTTCCTTAAATTGAATATCGTCAGGAGTGGCTCCTTGCCCCTTAGAAAAACCGATTGCAGCTTTCGTCCAGTTTCCATCAGCATCCTTTGCAATCTTTTTAGCTGGGCCCTTCACTGATTCATCGATATCGGTTTGCTTATCCGCAAGTCCTGTAATTTCTAGGGTTAATCTTCGTGGAGTCGAGAATGGCTTAATTTGATCAAAGGTAATCCGCTGTTCCTTCAAAAACTTGCTTGCACGCTTTACTAGTTGATCAATGCTAGGGGTAACAACATGTGCGGGCATTTCTTCCAACCCGATTTCTAATAAGTAAGTATGTGCCATCTTATTTATCCTCCTTATCATCTTTTAGTAGTTCTTGGCGTTTCTTTTCGTCTTTAATTAGTGGGAACCCAAGCTTCCGACGTTCTTCAATGAATGCCTTAGCAACAGATCTAGCCATTTTTCTAATCCGAGAAAGGTAGCCAGCCCGTTCAGTAACTGAAACCGCGCCCCGGGCATCCAAAAGATTAAAGGTGTGGCTACACTTTAAAATATAGTCATAGGCAGGGTGCACTAACCCGTTTTTAATTTGCTTATGGGCTTCTTCTTCATAGGTGTTAAAAAGATTCAATAACATTTCTTGATTGCTTTCTTCAAAACTATACTTAGAGTGTTCGTATTCAGGTTCCTTAAAAATGTCACCGTACTTAACTCCATAACCCCATTCCAAGTCAAAAACATTATTAACATCTTGGATGTATGAGGCCAATCGTTCTAGTCCGTAGGTAATTTCTGATGCAACTGGATCCATTTCCTGGCCACCAACAACTTGGAAATAGGTAAACTGGGTAACTTCCATTCCGTCTAACCAGATTTCCCAACCAACACCGGCACAACCCATGGATGGGTTTTCCCAGTTATCTTCAACGAATCGAATATCATGTTCAACTGGATTGATACCCAGTTCCTTTAAGCTATCTAAGTATAATTCTTGAATGTTTTCAGGAGATGGCTTCATTAGCACCTGGAATTGGTGGTGTTGGTACAACCGGTTAGGGTTTTCACCATACCGACCATCAGCTGGTCTTCTAGATGGTTCAACATAGGCTGCATTCCAAGGTTCCGGACCAATTGCCCGTAAAAATGTGTAGGGACTCATCGTTCCCGCACCCTTTTCTGTATCATAGGCCTGCATTAATAAACATCCCTGGTTTGACCAGTATGCCTGAAGCTTTAGAATAATTTCTTGCATTGACAATTTCTTAGTCATTGAATACTCCTCCTATATAGTGACGGCATAAAAAAAGCCTATGCAAATAACAACTGTTATCTGCATAGGGACGATTTATTCGCGGTTCCACCCTACTTCTAATCATTTACGATTAGCTGCTTAAATGGTTTCAGTTCGAAAAGCGCCAATTATAATCATTCTTGACTAGTTTCCACTTCCCTAGTCTCACTGGAAAGAAGTTAATTATAACCCTCTTTTTTCATTACCGATATAGATTTAACTTAATCATAATTTACCGTTATCAAAAAGTCAATTTTTAAAACCGATTTTGACTCATTTCTTCTAAAAAGCGTTTACTTTTAGGGTGAATTCCAACCGTATCATCATAAATACTGTCTAATAGCTTTCGCAACTGGGTTTTAGTCGTTTGATTCAAATCAATGGTCCTAATTTTTTTTAATTCAACTACTGAAAACTTCCTAAACCAATAAACGGTGCGCTGGCTTAAACCAAATCTTAATGGATCCATGTGCCAATGTTGACTACAAATCAGCCCATTATACGCAGCTGAATAGTCAAGCGGTAAATCATTACGGTGACAGATTACACAATCACGTAACCATGGCTGCACCCCAAATAATTCTAATAATTGAATTTCAACAATGTTAGTTACCACTGCTGGATCGATGGCATGATTAATCAATTCCAAGGCATAAAATAATTGGTTGAACCACTTATGATTAGCTACCCCTTCTGGTAACGCAGTATCAATTAAACTCATAATATAAGTTGCGTATGCATTTAATAGGATATCAGCGCTAATTTGCTGATAGTGATGAGTCTCAATCGGTTCTTTAATGTATGAAAGCCCATCTTGAGAAATACTTCCCTCATACTTACCATAGGTGAATGGTAAAATATCGGCACTCATTTTAAAGCCCTGTTTACGTCCTCTTCGAATCAAAAACATCTTGGTTCCGTTCTCATTCGTAAAAAACTTAACCAGCATATCGTTTTCACGGTAGTTACGGCGATATAATAAAATCCCATTAAACACGACGTTTTTTTTAATGGCCATTATTACCACACCCTACCTTAATTATTAATAGTCATTTTTCTTGTAACCCAGTTCCTTTAAAATCGAGTTTTTATCACGCCACCCCGGCTGAACTCGTACCCATAGCTCCAAAAACACCTTACTTCCTAGTAAGTCCTCAATATCCCTACGGGCAAGCGTCCCAATTTTTTTCAACATTGCACCCTTTTTACCGATGACAATCCCCTTTTGACTGTCATGATCTAAAATAATGGAAGCTTGGATCTGTACCTTACCATTTTCATTTTTACGAATTTTTTCAATATCAATGGCAACCGAATAAGGAATTTCCTGTCTAGTCAAGCGGAAAATTTTTTCACGAATTAATTCGGCAACAATAAAACGTTCAGGATGATCAGTAACCTGATCTTCTGGATAGTATTGGGGACCATTTGGTAAGTGGTTAGTTAAATCAGCCAACAACTCGTCCACATTATTACCCTGCAGAGCTGAAATGGGAAATACCCCTGCCCAATCTAACGCCTTCTTATAGGTATCCATAATCGGTAATAGGTCATTTGGATGGACTTGATCAATTTTATTAATTACTAAGTAAATGGGTTTTTGAACTGTTTTTAAGCGGTTAATAATAAAATTATCCCCCGCCCCCCGTTTCTCCACGGCGCTTACCATGAATAACACCGCATCAATATCCTTTAGGGCTGACATTGCTGATTCTTCCATAAAGCTACCCAATTTACTCTTTGGTTTTTGAACTCCAGGAGTATCTAAGAACACAATTTGAGAGTCATCAGTAGTATAGACCCCCTGAATCTTATTACGGGTCGTTTGAGCTTTATCACTCATAATTGCAATTTTTTGACCAATAACGCGATTTAGAAATGTTGATTTCCCCACATTGGGACGCCCAACAATGGCAACAAAGCCAGATTTAAAATTAGGATTATCCATTAAAATTACCTCCACGGCATCAATTTAATCAAAAGCGGGACCAAAACTAACATCCCAATCAACGCTGCTGAAAGAGCAGTTAGTAATACCCCTCCAGCAGCAATATCTTTTGCCTGCTTAGCTAGTTCGTTATAATGATTTCCAACCAATAGGTCAACAATTCGTTCAACCAATGAATTAACAGTTTCAGCTACTAAAACCATAAAAATGGCAATCAGCAACCAAAGGTAATCATTAATGGACGCCCCTAATAAAAAGGCACATCCCAAAACAAGTGCTGCACTAATTAAGTGGGTTCTAAAATTTCGTTCAGAAATTAACATCACCCGTAGCCCATTTAAAGCATGGGCAACCGATTGAATAAAACTGTGATTTTTTTCAACTTGACGTTTATCTTTTGAGGCCATATGAATCCATAATCTTTCTTTGGAGTGGGAACATTACCTGCTCATCTTCAGGTTTCATATGGTCATAGCCATTTAAGTGGAGAAAACCATGAACCACTAAAAAGCCTAATTCACGATCGTAGGAATGTTCCAAAAAATCAGCTTGCTCAGCGACCTTATCAACTGAAACAAAGATATCCCCCAAATTTTCGGGAATTTCTGCAGCCATTTCTGGTGGCATTTTAATATCATCATCACCGTCTTCGATTGCAAAACTAATTACATCGGTTGCTCGATCAACACCCCGATATTCACGGTTAATTTCCCTGATCCGGTCGTTGTTGACTAGCGTCACTGACATTTCAGTATCATCACGTAATTTTAGATATTTACCGGCGTACTCCAATACATTCTTAATCAATTGAACGTCCTTTGGGTCCGCACCGGATTTCGTCTCGTCATAAATTTCCAAGTCCATTTAATCTACCCCTATTTTTTGGTATCAGCAAAACTTTCGTAGGCATTAATGATTCTAGCGACCACTGGATGTCTAACCACATCATCAGCAGAAAAGGAAACAAAGCGAATGCTCTTAACATTTTGAAGAATCTTTTGTGCTTCGACCAATCCACTAGCAGTATGCCTAGGTAAGTCGATTTGAGAAATATCACCATTAACGATCATTTTAGATTCAAACCCTAACCGCGTTAAAAACATCTTCATTTGGGCACTAGTGGTATTTTGTGCTTCGTCCAAAATAACGAATGCATTGTCTAACGTTCGACCACGCATATATGCTAGTGGAGCAACTTCAATAATTCCGCGTTCTAATAATCGATTAGTATGCTCTGCTCCTAAGATGGAGTAAAGCGCATCGTAAATTGGCCGTAAATATGGATCCACCTTTTCCTTTAAATCTCCTGGTAGAAATCCTAAACTTTCCCCGGCTTCAACTGCTGGTCGGGTTAAAATAATTTTTTCAACCGTTCCCTTTTTTAAGGCAGCAACGGCCATTACAACTGCTAGGTAAGTTTTTCCAGTCCCGGCAGGACCGATTCCAAAGGTAACGTCATTCTTTTGAACCGACTGCACGTATTGACGTTGACCAAAGTTCTTAATTCTGACTGGATTACCCTTGATATCCTTAATTAATACTTGTTTATAGAGATCTTTAAAGTACTCTAAGGTTCCATTATTAGCCATCTTCATGGCACTAACAAAATCACTATCATTCAATCCAATTCCATTATGAATTAAATCAACCATATTTTTTAGAATGGCAAGCGTATGTTCAACCCCTTCAGGATTCCCAGTTACTTTAATTTTAGTCCCAAAAGCATTAATGGAAACGTCCATTCCCTCTTCTAATAGGGTAACAAACTTATTTTGCGATCCTAATAATGCGGGTTCATCGTCTAAATTACTTAAAACGAAACTATCAGTTATAACGTTATCGTCAGTCAAATTATAATGCTCCCTTACTTTGCTATATTATGATACTAAAATATTAGCACAAAAAGCAGAATTAAAAAAGAAGATGGCCTAAAGAGTTATGTATAACTAAGGGATAATCCCCCTAGTCATTGAATTATTGTAGTAGTTCCTTTACGGCTTGGTTAACCAATGAACCATCTGCCTTACCCTTAACTTTTGGCATTACGGCTCCCATCACTTTTCCAAAATCAGCTTTACCGCTAGCGCCCACTGCAGCAATCGTATCCTTTACGACCTGGTTAATTTCTTCTTGTGACATTTGCTCTGGAACGTACTTATCTAAAACCTTTAATTGTGATTCTTGTTCGGCAACTAAATCATCACGATTTCCCTTTTTAAATTCTTCAATCGATTCTTTACGTTGCTTATATTCCTTCATTACAACGGTAGTTTCTTCGTCAGGAGTTAAATCGTGACCTACCTTAACTTTTTCATTAGTCAAGGCCGCCTTTAATAATCTAATTACACCAAGGCTTTCCTTATCATGGGCCTTCATTGCACTCTTTAAGTCTGCCGTTAATTCATCGTTCAAACTCATAATTCACCATTTCCCTTCAACATTTCTGCACTAAAAAACGCTCCTGATACAACAGGAACGTTTTTATAAATTAGAAGCGACGCTTTTTACTATTGCGTTTTCTTGCTGCTTCGGATTTTAATTTACGTTTTACGCTTGGTTTTTCGTAGAATTCACGCTTACGGTATTCACGCAAAGTACCGCTCTTAGAAACGGTACGTTTGAAACGACGAAGAGCATCATCAAGAGATTCGTTTTTACGAACGACTGTTTTTGACATATGAAAATCCCTCCCTCCGAGCTCAAAATACAACTAATTTGCATTGCTAAATTAGTCCCTAACAAATCAGTTCTTAATAATTATACCTAACTATTAATTTACAGTCAATAACTCTGAAAAAAAATTCAAATATGCTAAAATTAATTTATAAATTAGGAGGTTTTCCATGAAAAAATTAAACGTTTACATTATCTCAGATTCAAGCGGCGAGACTGCATTTTCAGTTGCTAGAATTGCGGTCTCCCAGTTTCCAGACGTTGATGTTAACTACCAGCGCTTTCCATTTATTCAAACTAAATCAATATTAACTGGCATTCTTAAAATGGCACTGGCAGATAACGCCATTATCTTCCATACGCTCGTAAACGATGAATTAAGCAGCATGATTCGCACTTTTACGGCTCAAAACGGTCTCTATAATTCTGACTGTTTGCAAAATTCGTTAAATGTCATTAGTGAACGGACTGGTGATCGACCAGTCCGTGTCCCCGGATTAGTTCATGACTTAAATGAAAAGTATTTTGATCGAATTGCAGCAATGGAATTTGCCGTTGCAAATGATGACGGTAAGAACCCCGGTGGGCTAACTAAGGCTGATATCGTTATTTTAGGAGTTTCTAGGACCTCTAAAACGCCACTTTCATTATACCTAGCTAATAAAAATTTAAATGTCGCAAACGTACCAATTGCTCCGAACACCCAACTCCCGCAAGAAATTTGGGATGTTGACCCTAATCGTATTTTTGGGTTAACAAATACCCCTAAGGCATTGAAGAAAATCAGAAGAGCTCGAATGGTTGCATACGGGCTCAGCCCAGACACCCCATATTCAGATCCGGTTCATATAAAAGAGGAATTAAAGTACGCTAAAAATTTATATAATAAAATTGGTTGTGTAGTGATTAACGTCTTTAATAAATCAATTGAAGAAACTGCCACCATTATCATGGAAAGCCTTAATTTGGATACTAATAACCGTCATTAATAAATTAAAAACCGTCAATTAATGACGGTTTTTAATTTAAAATGGTTTTTGATTTAAAATATCATCAACTAAATTTTGATCAAAATGTTGATCAGTTAGCATTTTAACCTCATAGCCATGGGGTGAAAATTTTTGTTTGCCATCTTCTGATTTTACCATTGGGGTTTCCATGATCTTTGGAACGGATGTCAATTGGGGATGGTGGGCAATATAATTCAATGCATCAAATCCGATTGTCCCCAATCCAATTATTGCATGCCGATCTTTATGACTACCCATTTCATTTTTAGAATCATTTAAATGAACCACCTTGAGCCGTTCAATCCCAATGACATGGTCAAAATGTTCCAATACCCCATCGAAATCATTTTTAACGTCATAACCAGCATCATTAGTATGACAAGTATCAAAGGTCACTGATAATTTCTCGTTTAAGTGCACTCCGTCAATAATTTGAGCTAGTTCCTCAAACGTTCTGCCAACTTCAGTCCCCTTGCCAGCCATCGTTTCAAGTGCAATTTGCGCTTTTTGGTCTGGCTGAATCACCTCATTCAAACCAGTGATAATGTTTTGAATACCTTCCTCGGCACCAGCGCCAACATGTGAACCGGGATGCAGGACAATTTGCGTCGCCCCAATTGCTTCGGATCGTTTAATTTCTTCTTGGAGAAATTGAATTGCAAACTCAAAATTATGCAATTTAGCTTTATTCGCCAAGTTAATAATGTATGGTGCATGAACAACGGTTGAGACAATCCCATGCTCACGCATAAACTGCTTACCTTCATCAGCTTTTAATTCATCAATCGGTTTTCTTTTCGTATTTTGAGGTGCACCGGTGTAAACCATAAAAGCATTTTCACCATAACTAAAAGCCTCTTGTGCAGAACCCAAAAACATGTTTGGACTCTTCATGCTAACGTGTGAGCCAATTAAAAATTGATCATTCATAAATTCCGCCCCTTATTATTTTAACAACTTGTTCAGCAGAATCTGCTGATTCCCAGCTGCAAAATCTTTTTCTAAACATCTTCATTTTATCATATTCATTTTTAAACGTTCCAGTTTGTGAATATAATTCCAATTGCTTAAAAAATTGTTGTTGATTAATAGTAAGTGGCCCAGGTAATTGACTTTGGTAATCAAAATAAAAGCCACGAAGTTGATCACGGTAGTGTTGTAAATCATAACTATAAAAGAGCATTGGTCGATTTAAGTTCGCAAAATCAAACATAACAGAAGAATAGTCAGTAATTAATAAATCAGTAATTAAATAGATTGAGCTAATATCTTCATCAGCTAATATTTTCACCCGATTCTCAAATCCCTCAATGTTAATGTGGTCCTTAATCAAATAATGGGGCCGAATGATTAGCATCGTATCGTTTGGCACCACTTGGAAGAACCGCTTTAAATCAAATGGTAAATCAAATTTATACTGGCCCCGTGTTACATATTGATCATCACGCCAAGTTGGAGCATAGGTGATTACAGTTTGATTTACGTTCCCAATTAATTGCTGTTTTAGTTTATTAATTTGTTGTTTATTATTATCAGCATATAAAATATCATTTCTAGGATAACCAATATCCAAAAACTGATTGTGAAACTGAAATGCACGCTTAAAAATATCCTTTGAATACTGATTTGGTGCAATTAAGTAGTCCCAACGTTTCGTTTCAGCAATAAAGCGACGATGGTAGCGGTTAGTATCCGTTCCGGGCATCTCAACATTATTAATGTCAATTCCTAATTTCTTTAATGGCGTCCCATGCCAAGTTTGAATGTAGCACGTTCGATAGTTCTTTTTCCACCAAGCTGGCATTCTGGAGTTAAAAACCCAAAATTCAGCCCTAGCCATGTACCAAATCCACTTGGGCATAAACCGCTTCAATAGTTTTATTTCAGGATATTGTGCATGTAATGCTTGATATTTATCAGGCTTAACAGCAAAAAAAGCAGTTTGGGCAAAGCTTGGATCATCATGGATTAACTGCCGATAAATTGCAGCTGGGTTATCATTTATATCACGTCCATTAAAACTATCAAAAATCACGATTCCTTTTTTAACTGGTAACCAAATAAGCCCATCGTTAATAACGATGAGCCCATAGCGAATCACGACCTTAACCATTTTTATCAATTTTTTGACGAATGAATTAAGCATCAGATTCCTCCTAATTAAATTAAATCAACAAAGTGTGATCTAAATTTATAATGTAAATGTGAACCGACCAATAAAAAGAAGATGACGAATAACCAGAAAATAATCGTCAGGGTCGAGTGCTGCCAAAACCAAGCTTCAGAAAACATTGATTCTCTAAAGCCATTAACAATATAGAAAAATGGATTTAATTGTAAGATCCGAACAAATGCGGGTGGAAAGGCATCGGTTTGGAAGTTGAACAAGACTCCGGACATGTAAAATAACATCCGCATTACTGATTGTAATAAAATTCGATAATCACGTACTAGAATCGAAACCGTAGAATTAAAGATTCCAAACGCCACTAGCCACATAATCATTGCAAAAAAGTAATAAATCCATTGAATCCAATAAATACTAGGGGTAATGCCACCCTTAAAGAAACCAATAATGATGGAAAAAACTAGCATTGTCCAAAATGAACTGAGGTTACTAATAATTTTAATCGATGGCAAAATACTAACGGGAAATTTCATTTTAGAAACCATTCCCACCTGTTGATAGATACTCTTAGAAGCATCTAAAGTCACACTATTCATGAAGAACCAAGGAGTAATTCCAATTACCATCCAAGAAAGGTAATCTACCCCTTCAGAAGCTCCCTTCTTCAGACCAATGCCAAACACCATCCAATAAATAGCAATTTGAATTAATGGATATAAATATTCCCAAACAAGTCCTAAATAGTGACTTTGATAATCAGATTTATCTTGGTAACGTGAAATTCTAAACATAATTCCTAGGTTACCTAACTGCTCTTTAATTAACGTTACAACTTCTTTCAAGTCGTTGACACTTCCTTATCTAATTCTAAATGTATCGATCAATGACCCGCTTAGTAGCAAAGCCATCATTGTAAGTATTCCAATGCTGGTTAAATTTAGTAAAATCAGTGCGTTGGTTTTTTTTAATTGCGACTGCTAAATCAGCTGTTTTTAAAATGGGCTGACTTGGTAACCAGTTTAATAGATCCGATTGAATCCCAGGCTTTTGTTGGTATTCCTTCAAATCAAACATAAAAAACAACATCGAATGGGCATTGGGTAACAGGGTAAAATCAAATGCAACTGAAGAATAATCCGTAATTAACGTATCGGTCACCGAAAGTAGATCGGCAGTTGATAATTGATTATAAAAATGAATTTTACTATTTCCCGATTGAATGTTTTGATCAGCAATTACTGCTTCTTGATTTTTCAATAACGGATGGAGTTTAACCACTACTTCAGCTTGCGCATCAGCAGTGATTGCTTCTGCCAAATCAGCTGGCGGATTAAACTCTATTCCGTCACGATAAGTCGGTGCGTACAAAATGACCCGCTTATCACGCAATTCAGGAGCAACTGCATATACCCGATCACGAGCGTGCGCTAACCAATCATCCTTAAAAAACCGATCAGAACGAGGATAACCAAGTAGTTGCATGCGGTCAAATGGAACGTGGTAGCTATTTTTAAAAACCGTTCCCATCGTTTTAGAAGCAACGACGTACTCATCAAATTGATTATAAACTAATTGAAACCGTTTTTGATCAGACTTACTACGCTGTTTGGTCTGTGAATCCTCCCAACCAAATTTTTTAATGGCCCCATTAGCATGCCATAATTGAATTACCCGCATTTTAGCAGAATGAATCAATCCGCCCAAAAAGGCATAGTAATTATCACAAAATATCAGTCGAGCTCCCATGATAATGGGAAGTGATTTAAACACAAACGAAAGCCCATCTTGAAATTGATAGGTACTAACCCCAAATGCAGCCAAATCGGTCGCACTAGCCTCAGTATCTGGTTCGTAAAATACAATCAATGATTGACCACTAGGCATTGAAGACGCCATCCGTTTAATTAAACGCAGGTTATTTTCAAAACTCATTATGTAAACAACTTTATCTTTCTTTTTAAAATAAAAACATAATGAAACTACCCGAATCAGCCATAAATAGATTCCCTTCACAACAACGTCACCATCATTCCCTTAAATTAATAGAATCCTTAGCAAATACAAGTGGATATTATAACATAATTCAATTTAACAAACATTAAAATTAAAGGAAAATCAAAATTTACAATTTTAATGTGATTATTTAACCTTCGGTTCCCAGAACCGGCCAATAATTTTAGTAATTGGTGAAATGGTGGTAAACGCATCTGGATCAGATTCATTCATTGCTTCCTCAAATTCACCCATTTCATAACGTGAAACAACTGTAAATAATACTGTTTTTTTAGCATGATTATAAGCACCCTCTGCTCCGTGAATAATGGTAATTCCACGTCGTAAATGGTTTTGAACACTATCAGTAACACTCTTAGGACGTTCAGTTACAATCATTACTTGCAACAGTTGCTGCCTAGTGTAAGTTAAATCAATCACCTTTGCATTAACGACCAGTCCAATTGCAGAGTAAAAGGCATAGGGCCAACCATATGCTAATCCAGCAGCAATCACGATAAAAACATTGAATAAAATATTTACATTTCCAATCGTGCGACCAGTTTTACGCCGAATCACAATTCCTAAGATATCCAAACCACCAGTGGAAATCCCATTCTTCAACGAAAGTCCGGTCCCAAATCCATTCACAACCCCACCAAAAATCGCACAAATAATCGGATCCTTGGTTAAATATACTGGTTGAAGGGTTTTAATCATAAAACTGGCTAAAAAAACAGCAATTACTGTAAAAACAGTAAATTGATGACCAATTTGCTTCCAAGCAAGAATAAATGTAGGGATATTTAACAAGAATAATCCGATTGCCGTAGGAATCGTAAACGGCAAATACCGACTTGACATTGTATCAATTAATTGAGAAATCCCTGTATAACCTGATGAATAAATGTGGCCTGGTGTCCAAAAAAAGTTCATTGCGACGGAAACAGTAATTGCATAACAAAACGCCATTGATGCTTTGGCTAAATACTCGTGCCTTTCAAACAGCTGTCGTACATCATCCATTCTTAAATTACCCCTTTGAAAAAAAATCATGAAATAAGTATAACACCAAAAATTAGATTTAAAACCCAAAAAAGGGAAGAATCAAAGATTCTCCCCTCATAAGTGAAATTATTAATTAATCTTTTGAATGATCATTGTCATTTTCAGTAACTTCAATTCCTAAGTCCAGTAATTGCTTAGGTGCAACTTCAGCAGGAGCCCCCGTCATTGGTTCAACCGCCTTAGAGTTCTTAGGGAACGCAATTACATCACGGATGTTACCACGTTGAGCCAATAATCTAGTAAACCGGTCCAACCCGATTGCCAATCCACCATGAGGTGGGAAACCATATTCTAAGGCATCTAAGAAGTACCCGAACCGGGCTTGAGCCCGTTCTTCACTAAAGCCTAATGCACGTAGCATCTTCAATTGTAACTCACGGGTGTGAATCCGAATTGAACCCCCACCTAATTCCAAACCATTTAGGATAATATCGTAACTTTGTGCATGTGCTTTGTGTGGATCTTCACCCTCATCCAAATAGTGTTCGTCGCCCTCATTTGGCATGGTAAATGGATGATGGGCAGGAACCCAACGACCAATTCCTTCATCATATTCGAATAGTGGCCAATCAACCACCCAAAGGTAATCAAAGACATCCCTTGGAATCATGTTTTGTTCCTCAGCAATCGCTGTTCTTAGGTAACCCAACGTATCAGCAACTACCTTACTCCGATCGGCTGCGAATAATAGCAAATCACCGCTCTTTGCACCAGTGGCATCCAATAATTGTTTAAAGATTCCATCATCCTTAAAGAACTTAGCAATTGGCCCACTAAATCCATCATCGGTAACCTTGAGCCATGCTAACCCCTGAGCGCCAAATCGCTTGACATAGTCAGTGTATTTATCAATATCCTTTCTAGAATATGCATCAGCACCACCGGGAACAGCAATTGCTTTAACTTGATCACCATCAGCAACCGCATTTGCAAAGACCTTAAATTCAGAATCTTTAACTACGCTTGAAACATCCTTTAATTCCATTCCAAATCGAACATCTGGTTGGTCGGTTCCAAAGCGATCCATTGATTCTTGCCAAGTGATTCGTTTAAATGGAGTTTTAACATCAATGTCTAAAGTATCCTTCATTACCTTCTTAATTAAGCCTTCAGTAATGTCTTGAATTTCCTCAGCGGATTTAAATGAGGTTTCCATATCAATTTGGGTAAATTCAGGCTGACGATCTCCCCGAAGGTCTTCATCACGGAAACACCGTGCAATTTGATAGTACTTGTCTAGTCCAGCGCCCATCAGCAGTTGTTTGAATAACTGTGGTGATTGTGGTAAAGCATAGAAACCACCCTTATGAACCCGCGATGGAACCAAATAATCACGTGCCCCTTCAGGAGTTGAAATTGTAAGGTCTGGAGTTTCAATGTCTAAGAAACCTTGGCTATCAAAGTAACTGTGAACTGACTGTAAGATTCGGTTTCGAACCTTTAATCCCTTTAACATTTCCGGTCTTCTAAGGTCTAAGTAACGATACTTTAATTTTAATTCTTCAGAAACATTAATGTCATCTTGAATGTAAAATGGAGGGGTCTTAGCCTTGTTGAATAAAGTAACGTTATTAACTTCTACTTCAACCTTTCCAGTCTTCATATCAGGATTAATTTCATTTTCGGACCGAGCAACTACGGTTCCCTCTACTTGGATTACGTATTCGCTTCTTAAATCTTCAGCAACAGCTAACGCTTCCTTGCTATTATCTTCACTAAACACTAATTGAACGATTCCTTCACGGTCTCTTAAATCAATAAAAATTAGTTTTCCAAGGTCCCGTCGTTTTTGAACCCATCCATCTAAAATTACCTTTTGGCCTAGTAAATCTTCATTTACTAACCCAGCATAAGTAGTTCTGTTCTTCATTTATTCCACCATCCCAATTTATTTATTAAAGTGCTTATCAATCACTGCACCAAAATCATTTTTAACATCTTCAATCGAAACGGTCTCTTCCGTCCCAGTCTGCATTTGCTTAACGTGAATCGTTCGATCAGCTAATTCTTGGTTTCCAATCGTAAGCGTATAATCTGCACCTAACTTATCAGCCGACTTGAACTGCGCCTTGGGTTTTCTAGCTAAGTAATCACGATCCGCAGAAAAACCATTTGCACGTAACGCTTGAACCACTTGTAGTGAGGCAGCATCAGTGTCTGATCCAATTCCAACTACGTAAGCATCTAATTGATTTAAGTTTGGAAATTGAACGCCTTCTGATTCCATCAACAATAATAGTCGTTCGACACCTAGTCCAAACCCAATTCCAGAAACTTCAGGGCCACCTAATTCCTCAACTAACCCATTGTACCGACCACCAGCACAAATAGTGGTATAACCACTACCCAGGGATTTAGAATTAGCCATGATTTCAAAGATAGTGTGGTTATAGTAATCTAGTCCCCGTACAATTTCTGGATCAACCTCGTATTTAATTCCAAGACTATCCAGGAGGCTTTTAACTTGATCAAAATGTTTTTTTGCATTATCAGTTAAATATTCTAAAATCTGGGGAGCATCGGCAACGATCTTTTGATCATTAGCATCCTTACTATCTAACACCCGTAAAGGATTCTTATGCAACCGTTGTTTAGAATCAGCACTTAATTCATCAAAATGTGGTTCCAAATAATCAATCAATGCCTTGCGATAAGCATCACGACTTTCTGTGTCACCCAGTGTATTCAATGCAACTTTTAAATCACTAATTCCAAAGTGCTTTAAAAGATCCATTGCCATTGCAATTACTTCAACATCCAAACTAGGTTCATCGCTGCCGAATGCTTCAACCCCGATTTGATTGAACTGCCGTTGTCGACCTGATTGGGGCCGTTCATACCGAAACATTGGTCCCATGTAAAATACCTTAACCGGCTTTTGATGTTCAGGGCCATACAACTTGTTTTCGATAAATGCCCGAACCACCCCTGCAGTCCCCTCAGGACGTAGTGCAATGTGGCGATCGCCCTTATCATCAAAATCATACATTTCCTTAGTTACGATATCTGAAGTATCACCTGAAGTTCTGGAGAATACTTCGTAATTCTCAAACATTGGCGTTCTAATTTCCCGATAGCGATAATCAGCAAATAACATTCGTGCCGTTTCTTCAACAAATTGCCATTTTTCCGATTCACCCGGTAAAATATCCGCAGTTCCCTTTGGTTTTTGATATCTCATACGGAATCCTCCTACATAATCAATTAGACCAATAAAAAAAGCCCCTGCCAAAATAATTTGACAAGGGCGCAAGAGCGCGGTACCACCTTTTTTATTGCTAATAGGTAACGTCCATGCGACGAATAGCCGGAGCTATTAACCTCAAAAGTGTCCTTCCGCTTTCAAAAACATATCCTTACACCAACCAGATACTCTCTAACGATTGTGAAAACGTACTCTTCTTTTTCATCGGTCTAATTTATAATTCAAGTTAAGATTAATCGAATTGAACTAAAAAGTCAAGATAATTTACCCCCTAATTTCAAATCAGTTATAATGAACACATCATTTAAAAGGGAAGTGCGTTCAATGTATCATTTAACTTCAGACTGGTTAGCCCAGTTACCAGTTGCAAATATTAATCATTTTGAACCCGTCAGTGGTGGTGATATCAATGAATCATACGCTATTTCAGATGGTACCCATAAATACTTTATGAAGGTGCAACCAGGACGCGGTAAGCAGTTCTTTGCCCACGAGGTCGAGGGACTGAAGCTATTGAGTCAAGCAGCAAACACGCCAGAGGTAGTCGCATTTGGTGAAATTAACGGTGATGGATATCTAATTTTAAAATGGTTAGATCAATCCAGTGGTAGTCAGTTTGAATTAGGTCAAATGTTAGCACGGGTCCACCAGATTCATCGTGATCAATTTGGCCTTGACCATGATTTTACAGTAGGCAAAATTCCTAAGCATAATCAATGGCAATCCAAATGGCAGACATTTTACGTTGAACAACGGTTAAAACCATTAATCGAACTAGCTAAACAAAAGCAACGTTGGAATAAAAATCGCAGTCAGCATATGAGTAATATGATTGAGCAAATTAACGAATATTATGCTAACCAACCAGTAACTCCAAGCTTATTACACGGTGATTTATGGTCTGGTAACTTTACCTTTTCAAATGGCAAACCATATTTAATCGATCCGGATGTTTTCTTTGGCAACCGGGAATTCGATATTGCCGTCACCACCGTTTTTGGTGGTTTTAGTCAGGAATTTTATTCAGGATATAATTCCATTTATCCACTAAAAAAAGGCGTTGAAAAACGCCTTGGTTGGTATCGTAGTTACTACTTATTAGTCCATTTAGTATTATTTGGCGAAACATACGGTCCAGCATTAGATAATGTCTTAGAGCCGTTTTAATGCTGGTAGCAATTCCGTAAGCAACGGCACCCGAGCCTCGGGATTCCCGGTAGTACGGATAATGCCATCTGGATCAAATAAGTAGCCATCAATATTGGCATTGTGTCCCGCCTCAATATCCAATTTTCGATCACCAATCATTACTGCATGGTCACGATTAATTGAATATTTATCAATTAAATAATTTAAAGCCCCCGGATTGGGTTTTCTGGGAAAGGACTGTTCACTGGTGATAAAATCAGTAAACAGCCCTTTTATTTTAAACCGGTCCAAAATAGAAAGCGATAAACTATCACGATGGGTAAGCAAAAAATTTTGTCCATCATTTGCGACGTTCCATTTTAAGACTTCAATTGCTCCAGGAAATGGTTGACTATCCATTACCAACCGGTCTTGAAGTTTTTTAAACGGTGGTCTAATTTCAGATTCAGAAAGATTGAATTCGGCAGCAAACCGACTAATTGCACTACCAGCAGAATGACGGCGCATTTCCTCATAGTAAGCTTGATCATCCATTTCAATTTCATCAATCCCTAGTAACTGGAGGGTCTCATCAAATGCCCTTACCATCATGGGATAAGTATTAAAAAGGGTCCCATCGAAATCCCAAAACAAACTACGCAAATTAATCACCCCTACTTATTATCAGTATCAAATTGAATTGTTACTGGGCCATCGTTTGTCAATTCAACTTGCATATCAGCACCAAACACACCGGTTTGAACATCAAAACCTAAACTAGCCAGTTTGGCATTAAATTGTTGATAAATTTGATTTGCATGGTCAGGTTTCCCGGCTCCAATAAATGAAGGCCGATTGCCCTTTGCAGTATTAGCATATAGAGTAAATTGCGAAATCGAAAGAATTGCACCATTTACAGCTGCTAAGTTTAGGTTCATCTTTCCAGCATCATCGGTAAACAACCGAATTTTAGCAATTTTATTTGCTAAGTATTCAATTTCTGCTTCTCCATCAGAATCAGCGACCCCGACTAGTAAAACGAACCCAACGCCAATTTTTCCGCGCAACTGACCATCAATTGAAACTTGTCCATTAGTTACTCGTTGTAATACCACTCTCATAAATAAGCCCCCCCCCCATTAAAAACTATTTAAACGGTCTTTTAACCACGTATACATCTGGAATATTCTTAATATGATCGATGATTAAATTGAGTTGATTTAAATTTTTCACCCCAATTTCAACGGAAACGGTAACCGTCTTTTCGTTATGAATTTTACCCTGAACCGAAGAAAGGTGTTTAGAAATACCATTAATGGATTTAATAATATCATTCAATAATCCGTTCCGATTATAACCATCAATTTCTAAGTAAGAGGCATACTCCTCACGCTGGTTCAATTCGTCATCCCAATGAACGTTAATTAGTCGTTGCCCAGTGGCAATTGATTTCTTAACGTTCGGGCAATCAATTCGATGAACTGAAATCCCATTTCCCTGCGTAATGTAACCAACGATTTCATCCCCTGGAATTGGAGAACAACAGTGACTTAGCCGCACTAGCAGGTTAGAAACTCCCTCGACTACAATGCCATCGATTGAAGTGGTTTTCTTTTTATTTTTCTTTTTTTCATTTTGAATCGTTTGGTGTTCCTCTAAAATATCGCGTTGCTCTGCTTCTTGTCTTTGCAGTTCCTGGGCCGCACGAATGTGGCTTGTTAAACGATGTGCAACCGTATTGACCTGTTGGTCACCAAAGCCAACTGCTGCGTATAGATCATCAGCATTCTTATAATCCAGGCGCTTAGCACTCTTAGTAACATTAGCATCATTCAAAACTTCATTGACGTTAAAGCCAGCTTCTTTGATGTTAGATGCAAGCATTTCACGACCAGTTTCCACCATCTTATCATGATCACGTTTTCGAAAGTATTGCTTAATTTTATGCCGAGCTTTGCTAGTTGAGACCAATTTAATCCAATCGCGACTCGGTCCCGTGGAGGCAGATGACGTCATAATTTCAACTAAATCACTATTTTTAATTCGGTAATCCAAGGGCACAATTTTACCATTAACCCGTGCACCAGTAGTGTGGTTCCCAATATCGGTATGGATCGTATAGGCCATGTCTAATGGACCTGCTCCCTTTGGTAATTCTAAGACATCCCCATTAGGAGTGAATGCATAGACGTGATCGCCGAATAGTTCGCCCTTAACACTTTGCATAAAATCAGATGCATCATCGGTGTCCTCTTGCAGTTCAATGATTTTTTTAAACCAATTTAACTTGGTGTTATCATTACTACTCTTAACCTCGCTCTTAATCCCTTCCTTGTAAGCCCAGTGGGCAGCTACCCCATATTCAGCAACCCGATGCATTTCTGCCGTTCGAATTTGAATTTCTAATAGCTTCCCCTCAGGTCCAATTAACGTTGTATGCAATGATTGATACATATTTGCCTTGGGCATTGCAATGTAATCCTTAAATCGACCAGGCATGGGTTTCCACTTAGAATGGACCGCCCCTAAAACTGCATAACAGTCCTTAACCGACTCCACAATTACTCGAATTGCGAAGAGATCATAAATTTCTTCAAATTTTTTATGCTTATTATGCATTTTTTTATAAATCGAATAGAGATGCTTAGGCCGACCGTAGATGGCATCAATTTTAATGTCCATCCCCTTTAAGGAGTCCCTTACCTCGGCAATTGCTTCGTTAATATAATCCACTCTTTGCTTCCGCTTAGAATTCATTGAATTAACAATTTGATAGTATTGGCCGGGATTAATGTAACGCAGTGATAGATCTTCTAGCTCCCATTTAATCGTCCCAATTCCGAGCCGGTCAGCTAGGGGGGCATAAATTTCAATCGTTTCATCTGCAATTCGACGTTGCTTATCTGGTTTTAAATGACTTAACGTCCGCATGTTGTGTAACCGATCGGCTAATTTAACGATCATCACTCGAATATCCTTACACATTGCTAACAGTAATTTACGGTGATTTTCAGCCAGTTGTTCCTTATGGGACTTATATTTAATCTTGCTAAGTTTAGTGACCCCATCAACGATTAAGGCAACATCACTGCCAAATAGTTCCTGAATATCGCTTAACTCAGCACCGGTATCCTCAACTACATCGTGCAAAAAGCCGGCACTAACGGTTTCAGCATCCATATTTAAATTAGCTAGAATTCCAGCAACTTGAACCGGATGAACAATATATGCTTCACCAGACTGACGCTTTTGTCCGGAATGCGCAATTGTAGCAAATTTAAGGGCCTTTTTAACCATTGCTACATCATCAGGCTTCATGTAGGTAGCCACCTTGTTGATAACATCATTTGATTCTAACACTTTCGTTTGCGACATTAAATCACCCCTTAACTTAGTTCTGAAAATGCTGAAATTGCTGCTAATAAGTATAACGGTGCAGTTTCAGTTCTTAAAATTCGCGGACCCAGTCCCGCTTTTTTAAAGCCATATGATTCTAATAATGCAATTTCACTAGGAGCAATTCCACCTTCTGGACCAAATACCGCAACCAGTGAATCACCTAGGTGCATTTGATTAATGCAATGATGCAACATTGATTCCTCACCAGCCTTAGCTGATTCCTCATACGCAACGATTTTTTGACTATAATCAGCAGCAATAATCGATTCCAACTTGGGTTGATAATCAACTAATGGGACCCGGTTTCGGTGCGATTGCTCAGCTGCACTCAATGCAATGGTATTCAGCCTTGATAATTTTTTTTGAACCCGATTGAGTGGCCACTTAGCAATGGACCATTCTGAAGCAAAAAAAATGACCCGATCGACCCCCATTTCGGTAGCCTTTCTAACTATCCAGTCAGCCTTATCATTTTTAGAGACTCCGCAAACAATTGTGACTGAAAACGGTAGCTCTGCATTGAAAGCTTTTTCACAAAGTACCTTAATTGAAGCAGTGGTGGACGATTGAACTAACTCACCAATAAATACCCGTTCATGATCATCAACGAACTCAGCCTTAGTCCCATCACTAGCTCGCATTACCTTAATCCAATGTTTTTTAACTTCAGTGGGAATTGAAATTAACTGTCCCACTTTAATTGATTGATTCAAGAAATAATGTTGCATTTTTACGCCTCTTCCATTGGCTTAGTGGCAATGATACCACGCCAATCATCAATTTCCATTACTTCACTTACCACAAATCCATTTTGGGATAACGTGGTTATAATTAGTGGTAACTTATGTTTAATAATCCCCGAGATAACCATCTTACCACCGCGTTTCAAATTTTTACGGGCTTGTGGAATCAATGGCTCAATTACATCGCTAAGCATGTTTGCAGCAATGATATCCACCACATCGTCAATTCCATCCAACATATTGTTGGCCTTTACGATCACATCATCAGCAACCGGATTTAAGTTAATATTTTCAAGCGCCGATTTCACTGCGACTTCATCCAAGTCAAACGCCTTGATCGACTTAACGCCCATTAATTTAGCTGCGATGCTCAAAACGCCTGAACCAGTCCCAACATCAAGCATCGATTCACCACCACGAATAACGGTTTCTAATCCCTGTAGGGTTAAAATTGTGGTGGGATGGGTCCCAGTCCCAAATGCACGTCCAGGATTCAATCGGATGATTAGTTCATTTGAACTTTGTGGCTGATAATTCTCCCAATCTGGAACAACGGTTAAAAAGCGGGTCAACCGGGTCGGATGGTAATATTTTTCCCAGGTCAAAGCCCAACTATCATCATTAACTGGTTTTAAGCTAATTTGAGCCGGATTAGGGTCTAATCCAAAGTCAGTTAATTGATCAATCCGGACTTGTAATTCAGGAATCAATTCATTAATTTTGATTTGTTCATTAAAATAGGCGTGAATCACTACGACCATTTGGTCATCATCCACTTGAATTCCACTTGCCCCTGCTTCCATTAGCATATTATTGATTGCCTCGACGGCTTCATTATTTGTTTTTACCGTTAATTCTTGCCACTCCATCTTAGTTCCTCATTTCTACCATGCACCGTAATTAAGCTTAAGTAGTGATTAATCACGTCATTTTAATCGTCGTTAGTATTTGTATTAATGATAATCAAAATTTAAATAAAAGGCAAACCAATATTTGAATGTGATAAGATTAACTAACAAGGAGGCACTACCCATGAAAAAAGCAATTACCATCCAAGATATCGCTAATTTAACTGGCTTTTCTAAGTCCACAGTCTCTAGGGCATTGAATAACGATTCCAGAATTTCGCAAGCCACCCATACATTAATTCACACAGTGGCACGTGATAATCATTATCGGCCAAACTTAATCGCTAGAAGTATTAAAACCAACCATACCCAGATCATTGGCGTCATTATTCCCACTTTTGAAAATCAATTTTTTGCAAAAATATTAGAAACCATTCAAACCAGGGCTGCTAAGGTTAATTACCAAGTCATCGTTGCAACCACTGGCGAACGATCCAGTAATGAAATTAATGCAGTTGAGGCCATGCGTACCCAAATGGTGGAAGGAATTATTATTGCTAGCACCGGAAAAATCAATCATTACCGCCATTTAATTGGTGAAACACCAGTTGTTTTTATTGATCGACCGGTTAATCGAACGGAAGCACATTTTTTTGATAGCGTGCTAGTCGATAATTGTACTGGTAGTTATAACGTTGTCAGTCAGCTAATTAAAAACGGGGTCGAAAGAATCGGAATCATTGGTAATCAACTCTTTGAACACCGCTCCCAACGGCTAAGTGGCTACCGAAAAGCCCTCTTAGCACATCAAATTACCTTCGATGCTGACATTGTTAAATTTTGTCATGGAGACTATCATGATGCGAAACAACTAGCAAGTCAATTAATCATTAACCAGGCCTGCGATGGAATCTATGCAACTGATAACACCATTTTAAGTGCTATTTTAAACGAAGTTGAAGTTCAAAAACTTACATCCATTCAAATTGGGACCTTTGATGATAACCCCTACCTATCGCTATTGAATTTGCCGGTCGTAGCTAACCAACAGCCAGCATCAGAAATGGGTGCCAAATCATTTCTGATGTTATTTGATCAGATTAATGGCAAACACAAATCAACTAGCCACCTTAAGTTGAAGACCACCGTTAAAACATACCTATGAAAAAAGACGCCAAATGGCGTCTTTTTTCATAGGTATCAAATTATTTATCTGATTCTCCAACCGTTCCAACATCAATTGCTTGATGCTTAAGTGATGGGAATACCTTTTTATCAGAAATTCCAGTAATACTTCCTTGGAATAGGAATGCAAAGATCGTTCCTAAACCAAAGTTAGCGAACTTAATCAATAATGGCCCTGGCGTAATAAAGGCAGCAATCAAAGCCATAATAGTAGGTGGAATGTAAGATAACCACATCGCTTTAGTAGCACTACCATTACAGAACTTAAATCGTAAAATCTGCATTAAATCATCGGCTGGATGTAATGCAATATTTACACGTTGATAAATTGAAATTGCTAGCCCAATAAAAGTAACTCCTAAGAAGTTTAGGAAGATATAGAAAATAACCATTCCAATTCCATGCGCTTCGGGAAATACCTTCATAAAAACGTTTGAGAATAATTGAATCAGGAGGGAGAAAGGTCCCAAGAAACAAACATTTCCAATTAACCGGTTCCAACTCCACTTCCCTACTAAAATCATGTTCAAGAAAGTAATAATCAAACCTAATCCAAAGAATGCCCAAAATAACGCAGTGGGATTATCCGGTCCTAACAGTGCCTTTCCTAAGTTACTTTCAGCAGCGGTCCAATATGCTGAACCTAAAAATGCTGGGTGAACCTTAGCACTTGAAACCAAGGTCAAAACATTTCCCGCGGAATTAATAATCAATGAAATCACGAAATAAATAATCGCGCTAGTCATTGAGATCGTTCGAGTCGAACGTCCAGAAGCCATAATTTAATCTCCTATCCTAAATTGTGAATATTTAATCTAATTAACAAAGACATGTTTACTTAACAAATTAAAAGTAAACCTGAAATTTAAACTTGCATTGTGAAATTCATAACAAAATAAATTATATAACATTTGCTCAAAAAATCAAGCCTTTTTAGAGACTTTTTTTATTTAAGTAACCGTTTTCACTAATTATTAGAATCATTTAATAGGACGTTCACTACCTGTTCGGAAGCATTTCCATTTTCCCATGCATCAAAGCGTTGATCAAATTTTTGATAACGCTGTGCATACTTTTGCTTGATTTGGTCGATATTTTTAATTGCATCGACTAGCTCATCATTCGTTTTTAGCAATGGTCCGGGGAGATCTTTTTGCATATCTAAATAAAAGCCATGTAGGACCTTAGCATAGTTATCATAATCATATACAAAGTATAAAATTGGTCGTTTTAGAATTGAATAATCAAAAAAGACGCTCGAATAATCGGTAATTAAAATATCTGAAACTAGGTATAGTTCTGATACGTCTTGATAATTAGATTCATTATAAACAAAATCACCAAACGTCGTAGTATCAATTCGATCGGTAATAAAGTAATGCGTTCTTAAAATCATGACATAATCATCACCAAAATTCTCACGCAGCTTTGCAACGTTCAAGCGTAATTGGAATTTATATTCATTCCCACTAGCCCGCTCATCATCCCGCCAAGTGGGTGCATATAAAATCACTTTTTTATCCAATGGAATTCCTAAGCGTTGCTTAATTTCAATTGCCCGTTGGTCACGATCAGGAGCATTTAAAATATCATTTCTAGGATAACCAGATTTAATCATCTTTGATTGTGGATACATAAAGGCATGGCTAAAGACATCCGCAGAAAATTGATTAGGCGCAATTAAATAATCCCATTGGCGTGACTGTTCATAGAAGTTTCGTTTATACATTGGAGTGGCATTAACAACATTATCAATATCAAATACCAACCGCTTTAACGGAGTCCCATGCCAAGTGGAAAGTAACTTGGTCCCTGGCCGCTTTACGAACCAGCGGGGTTGTCTTAAATTAAAGACTTGGAATTTAGAAGTAGCTAGGTAATACATGTACTTAAAACCAAAGCGCTTCACAACCGTAGTATCGGGTTGGCCATCCAACGATTCGCTGACCATTGGTGTCGAGGCACTCCAAACGTGTTGGTATTTACCAGGATAGTGTTTTTGAATGTACTCATAGATGTATTTAGGGTTATCGGAATAATTACGACCTAAAAACGACTCATAAAAAATAACGTTCGATTGGATTGGCATCCTGGTAAAGACGCTTTGATAGAGTTGTTTAGTAATGCCACGTCCATGACTGCGTAATAGTGTTCGTGCGTTTCGTTCGAACACTAATGAAACCATTAGGCGTTTTGCTAACTTATAATTTTGATTTATCAAGGCATTAATGATTTTTCTGCTAACAATATTAACGCTGCTTAACGCCCGCTTATCAATTAATTGTAGGTAGTTACTAACCACATGCAACGTTGTATCAACATCACCAATTGAATCCCGTTGGCTTAAAATTGAATTATAGAGATACCGATTTAAACGTTTAAGCGTATACTCGGCAAAGGCCAATTTAAAACGATCGTTGGTCAGATTCTGATAACCGTCAATCCAAGCTGCTACCATTAACTGCCAACGATCATTTCTAACTAACTGTGCGTTCGAAGGGTCATTGATCGGATCATTATGATATACAGTTATATACT
This sequence comes from Nicoliella spurrieriana, assembly GCF_023380205.1. Lineage (NCBI taxonomy): Bacteria > Bacillati > Bacillota > Bacilli > Lactobacillales > Lactobacillaceae > Nicoliella > Nicoliella spurrieriana. The sequence goes on along the minus strand of NZ_CP093361.1, from coordinate 1,171,709 downwards.
GAGGTTCATTCACCTTAACCATTCGCTTACTATAATTCAATATGCCCATCATGAATTGAATATCAGAATATAAATCATTCTCGGTATCAAAGCGGACTTCAGTATCTAATAGGAATTGGCGTTCAATCACTTTACCGGCCAGAACTAATTGTCCTGATAATTGATCATAGCGGGTTTCTCCAGAATAGATATTGTATTTATTAGTCAACCAGCGGTCAGCCTTTTTAGATAACCCTAAATGTTTTAAGTCAGCAGGCATTAGGTTTAAACTATGCGTCCGTGGCTTCCGCTTCTTTTTCCCACCCCAATCAGGAAGCGAATCAGCGGGCCGTTGATTAATTTCTAAATCCTTAAGAAAAGCTGCTTGAGTCTCATAGGTTTTATAATGATTTAAATCGATGATTGTGCTGGCGTTCCGTGGCGTCATATGGTTTAAATTTTTAAATGCATTTGGCATTAAAAAATCATCCGCGTCAATAAACACAATGTAATCACCAATTGCAGCATCTAAAGCAGCGTTTCTAGCTGCCCCAATCGTATCCGGTTTATATGGCACTACTTGAGTGGGAAAATCGCTTTCTTGAAAATAATTATTGAAATCATTGCAGGCAATGATCCACTCAAATCGTTTAAAAGTCTGTGATTCTAAATTAGCTTTCAGTTGTGATAGCCGCTCTAAATCATCAGCTTTACATGGTGTAATAATGCTAAACTTCATGGTTGCAACCTCCTCTTAAAATCGTTTTTTAATTGAATGTAATAAACCCTTGCGATCAGGAACTAACTTAATTCGTTCCCTTAGTTCTGGGTCCACGTCATATGCAGCAGACCTTAGTTCATCTAGTTGCATTTCTCGGTGAGCAGGAGTTAAATTAGATTCAAAAATCATTTTAACGGTCCTAATCAATTGACTATTAAGCGCCGCTAAATAAGCATTCTTAATCTTTTCATCAAAAATGAATGCTAAATTATCAATTAACTGAGAACATGCGTTAACCATAGTAGGAATATCAATTGCACTTAAAATTAAAGTGGGTTGATTTAAATAAACATACTCATCGTTATCAATTAAATCATATAATAATTCAGCCAGTTCAGATTTATGTGTTGCTAATTTCCGTTGATTAATTCGATATAAAACATTGCGGCAATTAAGATCGATTCTTCTAAAGAAGGTCCGATAGCGGTTATTCCGATCGTTCACGTAATAGCTTTGTAATCCCAGTAACACGGTTAATTTATCGCGGAGGGATAGTTCAAATAAATCAGTATTTTCATCAATGTCAAAAATATGCCTAATCGTATTTAACTTCACTTCTGAAATCCTATTAAGCCTTGAATCTAATTGCTCAGTGATAGAAGTATCGTTATTAATGGTGTTAAGCATTAGTAACTCATTAGGATGACGGTTCAACGTATTTTCCCATTGCATAATGGCGTTTGGTAATAGGGCATCATCAACTTGTAAGTTCAGCCAATAGGTGCTTTCATCACTTATGGATACCAATTCACTAACGTCATTGTACTGGGTGATTGGCAGTTGTTGTTCAGCTACCACGCCATTAAGCCCACTATTTTTTAAAACGGCGCCCTTAGTTACGATTTCTAATTCGCTTTTATGGTATTGATTAGTAATATTGTCCATGAAGCTGGTTAGGCTCGATTCGTCTAACGTGTCATTAGGTATTAAATTGATTATAAACTTCATCCGAATTCTCCTAAAATTTATTAAATTTAATGATTATTTTTAATTATAAAGGAATCCATAAGCAACCGCAATTTTATTAAAACAGTGGCATCACTATGAATTTATCGCTTTAACTATTTACGTGGTAAAAGTAAATTTAAAATAATTCCAAATACCGTTGCAAGCGCGAGTCCGGTAAATTGAAATTGATTGCCAATTTGCAAATAGGCATTTCCAACCCCAATTACTAAAATAATCGAGGCAATCATTAAATTCCGCTTGCGATCCAAATCGACGTGTTGCTCAATCATTAGTTTAATTCCGCTAGCCGCAATGGTTCCAAACAATAAAAAACTAATTCCACCAATTACGGGGGCCGGCATCTGCATGATTAGAACATTTAATTTGTTAACGAATGCAAAAATAATTGCAAACATTGCAGCTCCCATTAAAACATACACGCTATGGACCTTAGTAATTGCCATTACCCCAATGTTTTCACCATAACTAGTTACAGCAGGACCGCCTAATAATCCAGCAGCAATTGACGCTGCCCCATCCCCAGCCAGTGTCCGGTTCAGACCCGGTGATTTAAAATAATCCCGGTGGGTTAATTCATTCAAGACCATAATATGCCCAATATGTTCAGTCATTGTCACGAATGCAATCGGTGCAATTGCAATAATCGCACCGATATTTAAGTGAAATGCATAGTTGATAAATGGAACTTCAAATGGTGGGACTTCGAACCACGGGGCTTTAGCGATTGCACTAACGTTAACTAATCCAGCAAATATTGAAACTAAGTACCCACAAACGATTGCTAATAGAATCGGAATTAAGCCCAGAAAGCCCTTTAGGTACATATTAAAAAATACGGCTAAGCATAGCGTTAACAACGCAATCATAAAAAATTTAATGTCGTAGTGGTTATTATTCATCATTGCATCCTTTGCAGCACTTCCGGCAAGCGATAAGCCAATTACAATAATAATGGGTCCCACTACAATGGGTGGTAATAAATGATCAATCCAGTCCTTACCAATCATTGCAATCAACCCCGCAACGATTAAATAGACAATTCCAACGGTCACGACCCCCTGGGCAATTCCAGGATAGCCGGTCGTTTTCATCAGGGCTGCCATTGGTACAATAAACGCAAAGCTAGACCCCATGTACGCCGGAATCTGACGCTTAGTAATTAAAATGTGTAATAACGTTCCCACCCCGGATGAGAAAAGGGCAATACTAGGGCTTAAGCCCACTAGCAATGGAACGATGACAGTACTTCCAAACATTGAAAACATATGCTGAAGCGATAACCCAATCCAAGGCAGGAACTTGGGTTTATCATTAACATCTAAAACAGCATCATCATTATGAAATAGATTATTCATCGTAAAGCTTCCCTTCAAAAAAGCCCTCATTAACTTAATTGTGTTAATGAGGGTTCAAAATTTTCACCACTTATCAATTGCTAAGTGGTGGTTAGTTTCAATTTAAAACTATTCAACATTAAATGCTACATCAACATTCAGTTTACTTTGAGCCATCAGATTCATCTTCATCAGTCTTAAGCACCGCCATAAACGCTTCCTGTGGAATATCAACCTTTCCAACGGCTTTCATTCGCTTCTTACCGGCTTTTTGCTTTTCCAACAGCTTCATTCGTCTCGTCCGATCACCACCATAAAGCTTTGCAGTAACGTCCTTTCGGTAGGCCTTCACGTTGGTTCTTGCAATTACCTTTGCCCCGATTGCAGCTTGAATTGGAATCTCAAAATTTTGTCGTGGGATAATCGTCTTTAATTTCCCAACGATATCACGAGCCCGACTAGCAGCAAATGAACGGTGAGAAATAAAACTCAGTGCATCGACACGATCACCGTTCAACAGAATATCAATTTTAACCAGGTCACTAGGTTGATAGTCATCAACTTCATAGTCAAGGGATGCATAACCATGGGTGCCAGACTTTAGTTTATCAAAGAAATCAAAAATAATTTCAGATAACGGCATATGATAAATTACATTGACCCGGGTATCATCAAGATAATCCATCGTCTCAAATTGCCCCCGTCGATGTTGACAGAGTTCCATCACCGCTCCCACATAATCATTTGGAACCATAATGGTGGCCTTAACAAACGGCTCTTCAATCCGCTTAATTGCTGAAGCATCTGGCATTTCAAACGGATTATGAACATCTACTTCATTTCCATCATTAGTAAAGGCATGGTAGGTAACTGAAGGCGCTGTGGTAATCAAATCCAGATTAAATTCTCGTTCCAGTCGTTCTTGAACTACATCCATGTGCAACAAACCTAAAAAGCCACACCGAAAACCAAATCCAAGGGCTTGTGAATTTTCAGGTTCAAATTCCAACGACGCATCGTTTAACTTGAGTTTTTCTAGCGCCTCTCTTAGGTCCCCAAACTTAGCATTGTCAGTTGGATATAATCCCGCATAAACCATTGGGTTCATTTCACGATAACCAGGAAGTGCCTTTTCAGCAGGTCGATTGGCCAAGGTAACGGTATCACCAACCCGGGTTTGGGTAATATCCTTAATACTAGCGGTAATGTATCCGACATCCCCTGCCATCAAGTAATCCCGTTTAACTGGATGGGGGGAATTGACACCAACTTCAGTCACATCGTACTTAGTACCACTATTCATCAATAGAATCTGATCACCCGGTTTTACGACCCCCTCTTCGAGACGAACGCTTAACACCACTCCACGGTAATCATCATAAATTGAGTCAAATACCAATGCCTTTAGCGGAGCATCAATATCACCACTGGGCGCTGGAATATCATGAACAATTTTTTCAAGTAACTCTGGTACCCCTAATCCAGTTTTAGCACTAGTCAATGCGGCATCAGAAGTATCTAATCCAATCATATTCTCAATTTCGGCCTTAACGTCATCTACCTGTGCAGATGGTAAATCAACTTTATTAATGACCGGCAAGATTTCTAAATCATCATCTAATGCAAGGTACACATTGGCTAGTGTTTGTGCTTCAACTCCCTGAGTCGCATCAACGACCAATAAAGCCCCTTCACAAGCTGCTAAACTCCGTGACACTTCATAGGAAAAGTCAACGTGCCCTGGGGTATCAATTAAATGAAATTCATAATCATGACCATCCTCAGCATGGTACGTGAGTTTAACGGCGTTTAATTTAATTGTAATGCCCCGTTCACGTTCCAATTCCATATTATCCAATAGTTGATTTCGCATGTCTCGCTTAGCAACCGTATCCGTTAGTTCTAAGATGCGATCAGCTAGCGTAGATTTTCCGTGATCAATATGTGCGACAATGGAAAAGTTCCGAATGTACTTTTGGTGTTCCTTCATTTCTTTAAGATCCATTTATAAGTCCTACCTTTTCCCTTTTCAGTTCGGTAACTATTTTTCTTAATTATAACAATCACGGTCACTGATAACAAATTTAGAGATAATAAAAGCCAGCACCGTGGCTGGCATTATATTATTTTTTATCGAATTTATCACGCATTTTATCAAAGAACGACTGGTTCTTAGTGGTATTAATATCCTCACCACTTGCATCAGCAAATTCCTTTAGCGCTTCACGTTGCCGTTTGTTTAATCCCTTTGGTGTAATTACCTTCACGTTGATAATTTCATCACCACGGCCAGATCCGTTAACATTTGGAACTCCCTTCCCCCTTAGTCGGAAGTTAGTTCCCGTTTGCGTTCCTGCAGGAATTTTCAAGCTAACTTGCCCTTCCTCTGACTTTTGTTCATCGTTCAAAGAGCGCACTTTAATTTCACACCCTAATGCAGCCTGCGCAAATGAAATTGGTTGGTTATAGATTAAACGAGTATTATCACGTTTAAAGTACTTACTTGGCTTGACTGAGAAGAGAATGTAAAGATCACCGTAAGGACCACCGTTATTACCGGCATCCCCTTGATTTTGCAAGCGCATTTGTTGGCCATCATCAACTCCGGCAGGAACCGTCACAGCAATTTCATGGGCTTGTTCCGTCTTTCCTGCTCCATGACAAGTTGGACATTTTTCCTTAATTTCCTTTCCAGTTCCGTGACAAACTGGACATTCTTGTTGGCTTCTCATCCGGCCAAGCGGCGTGTTTTGTTCAACCGAAATGTAACCATTTCCATTACAACGGCTACAAGTATGGGGCTTCGTCCCGGGTTTAGCACCATTTCCACCACAAGTTTGACAAGTTGCTTCCCGATTATACTTAATGGTCGTCTGCTTTCCAAAAACAGCTTCATCGAAATTCAGCCCCATTTGATATTGCAAGTCACGACCTGGTGTAGGTGCATTGGGATTTTGGGCACGGCCGCCACCACCACCAAAGAATTGGCTAAAGATGTCGTCAAAGCCACCGCCGCCAAAGCCGCCGGAACCACCAAAGCCGCCAAAGCCGCCAGCGCCGGCACCACCGCCGCCACCAAAGCCTTGCGGACCATCAGCAGATCCATACTGGTCATAATTGGCTTTCTTATCCTTATCACTTAATACTTCATAGGCTTCAGTAATTTGTTTAAATTTTTCCTCAGCATCCGGGGCCTTATTAATATCTGGATGGTACTTAGCCGCTAATTTCCGGTAAGCCCGCTTAATTTCGCTTTCACTAGCATCCCGATCAAGGCCCAACACCTTGTAATAATCTTCTTGAGCCATTATTACCCTCCTCAATTTCTAATAATTTCATTTTAAAGGATTCAATCCCTTAATACAATAAAAAGCCAAAGCCCAATCAGCGACTTTGACTTTTTATGACAACGAATTAATCACGATTACTATTTGTTACCGTCTTTCTTATCATCATCGTTAACTTCATGGAAGTCACCGTTAACTGTGTTGTCATCACCCTTAGCAGAACCTGAACCAGCGTTTGCACCAGCATCAGCTCCACCTTGAGCTTCTTGGTTTTGTTGATATAACTTAACAGCTAATTCTTGAACCTTCTTTTGAAGATCATCCTTCTTAGCCTTCATATCATCAAGGTTATTTTCTTCCTTGGCCTTCTTCAAAGCATCTTCAGCATCTTTGGTAGCCTTAATTTCATCTTCGGATACCTTACCGTCAACGTCCTTCAAAGTCTTATCAGTTTGGAAAATCAATTGGTCAACTTCGTTCTTTAAGTCAACTTCATCCTTACGCTTTTCATCAGCGTCGGCGTTAGCCTTTGCTTCATCCATCATCTTATTGATTTCATCATCAGAAAGTCCGTTAGAATCCTTAATGGTAATCTTTTGTGACTTACCAGTACCCTTATCCTTGGCAGAAACGTTAACAATTCCGTTCTTGTCAATATCAAAGGTAACTTCAATTTGAGGGATTCCACGAGGAGCTGCAGGAATGTCAGTCAATTGGAATTGACCTAATGTTTTATCGTCAGCAGCCATTGGCCGTTCACCTTGAAGAACATGAATGTCAACAGCAGGTTGATTATCAGCAGCAGTGGAGAAGACTTGACTCTTTGAAGTTGGGATGGTCGTGTTACGATCAATCAACTTAGTGAAGACCCCACCCATGGTTTCAATTCCAAGTGAAAGGGGCGTAACATCAAGCAAAACAACATCCTTTACGTCACCAGTTAATACCCCACCTTGAACAGCAGCACCGTCAGCAACGGCTTCATCAGGGTTGATGGAGTGGTTAGGTTCCTTACCAGTCCATTGCTTAACAGCTTCTTGAACGGCAGGAATTCTAGTTGACCCACCATTTAAAATCACGTTATCGATATCAGAAGTTGATAATCCAGCATCCTTCAATGCATTATCAAATGGTGCCTTAGTCTTTTCAACCAAGTCAGCAGTTAATTCGTTGAACTTAGAACGGCTTAACTTAGCAGTTAAGTGCAATGGGCCTTCATCACCAGAGGCGATAAATGGTAAACTGATTTCAGTTTCAGAAACTCCGGAAAGGTCCTTTTTAGCCTTTTCTGAAGCATCCTTTAACCGTTGTAATGCCATCTTATCATTAGATAAATCAACACCATGGTCCTTCTTGAAGCCATCAATTAACCAGTCCATGATCTTCTTATCAAAGTCATCCCCACCTAAATGAGTATCACCATTAGTAGAAAGAACTTGGAACACACCGTCACCTAATTCAAGGACGGAAACATCAAAGGTCCCACCACCAAGGTCATATACCAATACCTTTTGGTCGTTATCCTTCTTGTTCAATCCATAGGCTAATGCAGCAGCCGTTGGTTCGTTGATAATCCGCTTAACATCAAGTCCAGCAATCTTACCAGCATCCTTAGTTGCTTGTCTTTGTGCATCATCAAAGTATGCAGGAACGGTAATCACTGCCTTGTCAACAGTGTCACCAATGTAGTCTTCAGCAAACTTCTTGATGTATTGTAAAATCATTGCTGAAATTTGTTGAGGAGTGTAACTCTTTCCATCAACATCGACCTTGTAGTTACTATCCCCCATGTGACTCTTAATTGAAGAAATCGTATTAGGGTTAGTAATCATTTGCCGCTTAGCAACTTCACCTACTTGAATTTCCCCATCCTTGAATGCAACGACTGAAGGAGTCGTTCTGGAACCTTCTGGATTTGGAATAATTTTAGGTTCATTTCCTTCCAGAACTGCAACAGCTGAATTAGTAGTTCCTAAATCAATTCCAATAATTTTATTGCTAGCCATAAATTGTTACCTCACTTTTTATTTTATTTATTATAATCTAATTTTTTATTTTGCCACGACAACCATTGCTGGTCGAATTACTCGATCAGCTAACTTATAGCCGTTTTGTAAAACCTTAACAACATGATCAGTTGGATGGTCATCATCGGCCGGAACCGTCTGAACAGCTTGACAGAAGTTAGGGTCAAACTTCTTTCCGTCAACGTCAAGCACTTCGATGTTACTATCGCTAAGCGCCTTAGTAAGATGCTTAGCAACCATTTCAACACCCTGCTTTAATTGTTGACCACTTTTATCATCGACCTTTACTTCTAACGCCCGGTCCAAGTTATCTACAATTGGTAAGATATTCGTAGCAAGTTTTTGTCCATCATACTTAAGGATCGTTGCTTGATCCTTTTTAGCCCGATTTTGAACGTTTTGCAGCTCGGCTTCAGCACGTAAATACTTATTTTCCATATCATCAAGTTGACGCTTTAAGTCGATGATTTCCTTATCAGCGTGCTTATCTTCAGCCTTAGCTTGTTCATCATCCGCCTTAAGCTTTTGTGATTCAGTTGCTTCTGCAGAATTTTGCTTTTCTTCATCTTGCTTTTTGTTAGATGCCAAACAAAACCCTCCTTTGAATTATTTATTTTCCTTATAATATCCTAATAGCCGACTAGATAACTCTGATCTAAACGCATCCACTAGGGTAATTACCTTAGAATATGGCATCCGAGTGGGCCCTAACACAGCGATGATTCCCTTACCATGTGAGCCAACATCGTAGGTGCCAGTAATGACACTATAATTTTTTAACAGCTCGTTACTCATTTCAGAACCAATCTGAACTGAGACCCCATCACCAGAATTACCGATAAATTTAGCAATTTCACCAGATTGTCCTAGCATCGAGTAAAGTGGCTTCAGATAACTAATGTCGCTTTGGTCAGTAAAACTCAATAAATTCATTTCACCGCCGACATATAGTCGATCTCGCATTGCCTTCATAATTACTTCATCCAAAATCCCAATAAATCCATTGGTCGAATGAAGATACTGATTAACCCGATTAGGAATCACCGATTTAAGTTGTTCCAATACAACGGATAATGGATAACCGACCAACCGATCATTGATCAAATTAACGACCGATTCTAATTGCTGACCAGTAACTCCCTTGGGGATTCGAAACAACTCCGTTTCAGCATCCCCATTATCAGTTACTAGAATCGCCATTACCCGCTGATCACCCAATGCAACTAATCGAAAGCCCTGAAGTAATCGATTAGTCGCCTGTTCGGGCTGTAAAGTCAAAGCAGTATAGTTAGTCAAGTCAGAAAGAATATTAGCAGATTTTTGAACTAATTCATCAATCTTATGGTAGCTACTATCCAATGCCTTATGAATTAGGGCGATGTCATTCATCATATTAACCTTGGAAAAAGTTAAATGATCAACATAGTAACGATAACCATTAATTGATGGAACTCGTCCGGATGATAAATGAGTCTTTTCAATCAATCCCATCTCTTCAAGAACTGCCATTTCATTTCTAATCGTAGCGGAACTAACATGAATTGGAAGCTGATTAACCAATAGTTTGGAACCAACTGGTGCTCCAGAATGAGTATAGTCTTGAACGATTCCAGATAGAATCAATTCCTGACGTTCAGTTAGCATTAATCATCACTCCTTTTTAGCACTCACACGTATCAAGTGCTAAGCTACATATATAATGTACCAAAGGGTGAATTATAAGTCAAGAAAGACACTCACAAATTACCTAAAAAGTTTTGCGCATTGATTTGGTCTTGTTTTAACTGGTCGATCAATGCATCCACTCCAGTGAATTTAACTTCACCACGCATCCAATGGAGCCATTTAATCTGAACATCTTCCCCATAAATATTTTGATTAAAATCAAACAAATTAATTTCAACGGTAATTGGATGGGTATCTCCAAAGGTTACATTCCGACCAATCGATGCCATCCCACCATACGTCTGATCACCAATCTGCATTTGCACAACGTAAATACCAATTGATGGTAACCACTGGTACTCGCTATGTTCAACGTTCGCAGTGGGAAAGCCTAATTCCCGTCCCCGCGCAAAACCATGAACCACCGTTCCAGAAGTCACGTATGGTCGATCTAATAAGCGATTAACGGTATCAATATGGCCATCATCTAAATTTTTACGAATGCGGGTTGAACTGACCTTCTTCCCGTCAATATCAAGCGAAGGTACCTCAACGACTGTAAAGCGATTCTTTACGTATTGTGGAAGTAAATGCATATTTGCATTATCACTACCATAGGTATGGTCAAATCCTGCCACCACGGTAATCGCATTAAATCGACAAAGATAATCATCAACAAATGATTGTGGGGACTGGGCCTGAAAGGCATAGGTATAACTAATTTTAAACACCACATCAACCCCTAGTGATTCAAAAAGAGCCATTTTATAACTATCTAGCGTCAGATAACGCTTATCATGTGAACTTAGTTGTTGATAAACGATCGAAGGGTGATGATCATAAGTCAAAACTGCTAGTTTAACGCCACGGTCCTTAGCAATCTCACGAGCGCGCTTAATCACACCCTGATGCCCTAAATGGACTCCATCAAAAAAACCCATTGCTAAAACAACCGGGTCATTAAATTGTAAATTATTCATTGGATGGTGAATATTAAAGATTTCCATTACTGCTCCCTACTTTACACTAAACATTTTAAGCGGCTTATAAACACCTTGATCATGATTTAAGTAATACAATGCCTTAATTTGATGATTAAACTGCACCGCTATTTGATCACTATCCATCTTAATATCTTGTGGGGCTAAAAATCCACCATTTTGCACAATCTTCCATTGATTAGGATTCAAAGCATAACTTGGAAAATCATTTAAAGCATGGTCAATCGGGTACATAACATCCGCTAAGCAATCGTCATGAACAGCCGCTTCTATTTGACTGATGGAATATGATTCATCAAGGGTAAAGCCCCCACTCTTAATCCTAGTTAAATCAGACATTACTGCGGGCACTCCCAGTAGCTGTCCCACCATAAACGAAAGGGTTCTGACATAGGTGCCCTTCCCACAACCCACTTCAAATTTGATTTTTTGAAGTTGATGGGTGGCATCATATTTAACCGGGGCGGTCATTTTAAAGTAATCAATTCGAACGTGTCGTTCAGGACGTTTAACCGTTTCACCTGCGCGGGCATATTCATACAATCTCCGTCCATTCACCTTTACGGCTGAATACATTGGTGGAATCTGTAATAACCGTGGTTGCACAAGCTGTTGCATGGCTTGATTAATTTGTGCCTCGCTAAAGGGAGTGATAATTGGTTTTTGATTAACGATTTCGCCATCTAAATCTTCGGTCGTCGTGGAAAATCCTAACGTAATTTCACCACGGTAAATTTTTCCAGAATTCATCAAAAAATCAACCACCTTAGTGGCACTCCCAACACAAATTGGTAGCACCCCATCAACGTTAGGATCAAGGGTTCCACTATGACCAATTTTTTTAGTTCTTAAAATTCCGCGCATCTTTCTAACACAGTCAAAACTGGTCATCCCACGCTCCTTATTCAATGGAATAATTCCATCCATATTCAACGACTCCCATCTCAATTTCTTAATTAATTTCCATTTAAACACAAAAAGAGTAGATAACAAATCATTATTACCTACTCTTTAAACTTATTTATCTTCACGTTGTAGCTTGTTAATCAATTGATCAATCTTACTACCGTATTGGATTGAATCATCTAATTCAAAATGAATTTCAGGAGTCCGATAAACGTTTCTTAGGCGTGCTCCTAATGCACTTCTAATCATTCCGGTTGCCTTATCCAATCCCTTTTGCGTATTTTCTTCATCACTCTTCTTATCTGAAAGAATGCTATAGAAAATAGTTGCTTGTTGCAGGTCACCCGTTACATCGACTCCGGTAATGGTTACGCCATTGACCCGGGGATCACGAACTTCCTTTAACAATAAGTCGTTCACTTCTCTTTGAATCTCTTGTTGTAATCGACCCACTCTATACTGTGCCATTGATAATAACTCCTTAATCGATATTATTCGACTGGAACTTCTTTCATCTCGTAGGCTTCAATAACATCATTTACCTTAATATCATTATAGTTCTCAATCGTTAACCCACATTCAAATCCTTGCTTAACACTCTTAGCATCATTTTTGAACCGCTTCAAGCTCCCTAATTCACCATCGTAAACCACGACGTTATCACGAATTAAACGAACCTTACTATCACTATTAATATAGCCTGAAATAACCATTCCACCGGCAATCGTACCGACCTTAGAAGCCTTATAGATTTCTCTGACTTCCACTTGACCAGTTACTTCTTCCTTATAGGTAGGTTCTAGTAATCCCTTCATTGCGGATTCCACTTCATCAATTGCATCATAAATCACTTGATGCAAACGAATATCAACATTATCGGTTTCTGCTTGGGACTTAGCTTGTGGTGTTGGCCGAACGTTAAATCCAATGATAATAGCGTTACTTGCTTCAGCTAACGCCACATCACTTTCATTGATTGCACCGACTCCGGTATGGATGATGTTCACCTTAACACCCTCCACTTCAATCTTTTGCAAACTAGATGATAGGGCTTCAACTGAACCCTGTACATCAGCCTTGATAATAATATCAACCTGTTTCATTTCACCTTCCTTAAGTGAATCAAATAGGTTATCAAGTGTAACATGGTTCGTTTGGCGACGGTCGTTTTCTTGAGCTTCTTGCGCCCGCTTTTCACCGGCAGCTCGAGCAGTCTTTTCATCATCAAAGACAATGAAGCGATCCCCTGCTTCAGGAACATCATTTAACCCAGTAATTCCAACCGGTGTTGAAGGAGTGGCTTCCTTTAGCTCTTGGTTATGCTCATTAACCATCGTCCGAACTCGTCCAAAAGTATCACCAACTACGATGGGATCACCAACGTGCATCGTTCCTTGTTGAACTAGCAAAGTCGCAACGGTTCCCTTTCCGCGATCTAGTCGTGCTTCAATTACTGAACCAGCAGCATTTTGCTTTGGATTAGCCTTTAATTCCATCACATCTGCTTGTAATAAAATCATGTCCAATAATTCATCCACGTTAGTTCCAAATTTAGCAGAAATCTTAACGAAGATGGTGTCACCACCCCAGTCTTCTGGAATCAAGCCATAGTTACTAAGTTGTTCAGTAACGTGGTCTGGATTAGCACCGGGCTTATCAATTTTATTGATTGCAACGATAATTGGTGTCTTTGCAGCTTTCGCATGGTTAATTGCTTCCACTGTTTGTGGCATTACTCCATCATCAGCAGCAACTACTAAAATCGTAATATCAGTAATGTCAGCACCACGAGCACGCATTGCAGTAAATGCAGCATGGCCTGGGGTATCTAAGAACGTAATCATCTTATCATCGTGTTCAACTTGGTACGCCCCAATTCCCTGGGTAATCCCACCAGCTTCACCAGATGTAATATGAGAATGTCTTAGATAATCCAATAGGGTAGTTTTCCCATGGTCAACGTGGCCCATGATGGTAACAACTGGTGGTCTATTTTCTTGATAGGCGGTATTGTGTTCTTCTTCATCAAATAACTTATCAAGATCAGAAACGTTTAGTTGTTCCTTTTCTTTAGCTTCGATTCCGTAATCGGTAGCAAGTAGCTCAATCGTATCCTTATCCAAGGACTTATTTTGGTTAACCATTACGCCCAACATGAATAGCTTCTTAACGATTTCGGCTGGTTCACGGTGAAGGACTTTTCCAATCTCTTGGGCATTCATTCCATCAGTGTATTCCAAAACTTCTGGAAGCGGATGATCCTTACGCTTAGGAGCATCGTTATGCTTATGAATTTGGCGAATTCGTTGATTTTTAGTGTACTTATTAAATGCGTTATTACGCCGTTTATTGAATTTCTTCTTATTCTTTTTATTGTTGCGGTTAAAACCATTTGAATTGGCAGAATTAGGCCGATTCGAGTTATTGTTTGAATTATTATTCCGAGAATTAGATTGTCCCGAATGATTAGAGTTATTCATATTATTCCGGTGAGCCCCATTATTTTGATTATTATTATGGTTATTATTAGGGCGACTATTTGAAGCACTTTGCTCAGCAGGTTTTCTACCATTATTGCCACCCTTAGCTGAGCTTTGCGCACCGTTATTACGGTGTTGATGATTATTATGATTAGCTTGTGGTTTGGAATTGTTCTTAGGAGCACCCTTAGTGGAGTTACCCTTTAACGCAGCTTTAATCTGTCTTTCTTGATTATCATCAATCGTAGACATATGATTATGGACTGATATTCCCTTACTATTAGCACTGCTAATCAACTGCTTGCTAGTCACATTGAGTTCTTTAGCTAATTCATAAATACGCTTTTTACCCATATGATCACTATCCTTTAATTATTTTTTATTTCAGTTAGTTTTTTGGCAAAGCCGCGGTCAGTGATCCCAATCATGGTGCGTGGCGCTCCAATCGCATCACTTAACTGCTGTCTGGTAATCAAGTGATGGTAGGTAACATTATAAGAACCCGCCTTGTCAATAAACTTTTTAGTAGTAGCCTGTCCCGTGTCGCTTGCAATAATTAATAGTGCAACGTGGTGTTTCCTAATTGCATTTAAAATAATTGCTTCGCCGGTAACTACTTTGCCGGCTCTTTTAGCGATTCCAATTAGATTTAAATACTTTTGATTATTCATTTTCAAATAATTTTTTTCTTGCTTGTTCATGGTCAGTATATTCGATTAAATCATCGTAAAATTGATCATCAACATTAGTTTCAAAGACCTTATTAAACGTCTTCTTTGCTTTGGCCTGCTTAGCAATTTCTACATCCATTGAGATGTATGCACCACGACCGGATTTTTTGCCAGTTTTATCAATACTGACGTTACCTTCTTTATCGCGGACAATCCTAATCAGTTCCTTTTTAGGTGCCATTTCGCCGGTAACAATGTCCTTACGCATTGGAACTTTTCTCCGTCGCATTTGTATCCCTCCAGTCCTAGTTATTCATCATTTTCGTCATTGTCAGGATCTTCAGCTGCAGCATTATTTTCATAAATGTTTTCGTCAGCTTCTGATTCCGCCTTAATATCAATCTTAAAGCCAGTTAGTTTTGCAGCTAACCGTGCATTTTGCCCTCGTTTTCCAATTGCAAGTGATAATTGATAGTCCGGTACAATCACGGTACATGCTTGTTCATTTTCCGGATCAAAAACAACATCCACCACTTCAGAAGGGTTCAGTGCATTGGCGATAAACTTAGCCTTATCATCAGTCCATTCAACGATATCCATATTTTCGCCACCAAGTTCATTGACGATGGTTTGAACTCGTTGCCCCTTAGGTCCCACGGTAGTTCCCACAGGATCAATATCTGGATTGTTAGAACGAACGGCAACCTTAGAACGATCGCCAGCTTCCCGAGCAATTGAAACGATTTCAACGGTGCCATCGTAAATTTCAGGAACCTCTTGTTCAAATAACCGCTTCAACAATCCTGGTGCAGTCCGACTAACAAATACCTGAGGACCCTTGGCAGCATTTTCTACCTTAGTCACATAGACCTTGATTTTTTCTTGAGGCCGATACTCCTCATTTGGCATTTGGTTACTAAGTGGCATTACGGCTTCGACTTTACCTAGGTTAATGTATACGAAACGATTATCAGCTCGTTCCACTTCACCCATAATTAATTCATCCTGGTATTGACTGAACTGATCATAAACCATTTCACGTTCAGCTTCACGCACCCGTTGCATAATTACTTGTTTGGCAGTTTGGGCAGCAATTCGACCAAAATTTTTAGGGGTGACTTCGATTTTAATATCATCCCCCACTTCGTAACCATGACTAATTTGTAGCGCATCCTTGATGCTATATTCAGTTTGAGCATCCTCAACCACGTCAACAATCTTTTTCACGGCATAGACATGAATGTCACCCTTCTTATCATCAAATTCTACATCTACATTTTGTGATTGGCCATAATTACGCTTGTAAGCGGAAGTCAAAGCGGCTTCTAACGCATCAATAATCGTTGCTTTTTTGATTCCTTTTTCTTTTTCTAAGGCATCAAAAGCACCCAATAATTCTTTACTCATTATAATTCTCCTTTGAACTAAAACTTAATTGCAAGTCTTACCTTAGCAATTGCTTTTGAGGGAATTTCTAGCTCTCTAAATACACTCATGTCATTATATTCAATTACTAAGTTGTTATCAGCGGTAACGTCCTTTAACGTCCCTTGGTATATCTTATTTTTCTTAATTGGGTAATACAAAGAAACATTAATGTAGCTACCGATTGCATCTTTAATCTCTTTTTCATTTCTTAATGGGCGTTCTGCCCCTGGAGATGATACCTCCAGATAATAAGCTTGTGGGATTGGATCAGGATCCATAGCATCTAATTTTTCACCTAATTGATCGCTAATGATTGCACAATCTTCAATCGTAATTCCATCGGGTTTATCAATATAAACCCGTAGATACCAGTTTTGGCTTTCTTTAACGTATTCAACATCGAACAGTTCAAATTGATGTTGATCTAGAATTGGTGTTAAGACATCTTTCACAATCTCGGGAACGTTACTCAATTTTTATGCATACCTCCTAATAAATCCAATAAAAAGAGTGAGCATCCCTGCTCACTCCCTTGTACGAGTATTAATCACTACAATTAATATATCATAAGTAGCAATTAAACTCAAATCATAGCATATCAAACAGGCTTAATTGATTCTCATCTGGTAGTCCCTTTAAGACCCCATTTTCATCCATAAAATCAATTATTTTCTTAGACACCTTACCACGTTTAGCCAGATCTTCCTTTGAAATAAAAGCCTTATCTTCACGAGCAGCAACGATTTGTTTGGCAACATTTAATCCTAATCCTGGAATTGCCCGAAATGGAGCTAGGAGTTTATCCCCCTCAATTAACCACTTGTTAGCATCCGAACGATTCAAATCAATCATTTCAAATTCAAATCCACGTTCTAACATCTCATTGGCTAATTCGAGGACGGTCAATAAATTCTTATCCTTTGCAGAGGCATCATTTCCCTGGTCTTGAATGACCTTCATTGCTGATTTGACCGATTCTTTACCACTAGCCATTGCGACCACATCAAAATCATCGGCGCGAATTGAAAAGTAGGCTGCATAGTAAACAATTGGAAAATAAACCTTAAAATATGCTACCCGTAGTGCCATTAAAACATATGCTGCAGCATGGGCCCTTGGAAACATGTACTTAATTTTTAAACATGATTCGATATACCAATCAGGGACCTTCACTTTATGCATTGCTGCCATCCAGTCATCCTTGATTCCACGACCCTTTCTAACTGATTCCATAATTTGAAAGGCCGTTTCTGAATCCAGTCCCCAATTGATCAAATCAGTCATGATATTATCACGACAACCAATTACATTGGCAATGGTTGCAGTCCCATCCTTAATAATTTCATCGGCATTGCCCAACCACACGTCGGTTCCATGGGATAATCCAGAAATTTGTAATAGTTGTGAATAATTCTTAGGATGGGTTTGTTCCAACATTCCCCGGACGAACTTAGTCCCAAATTCAGGAACCCCTAACGTCCCTGTCTTAGATTGAATCTGTTCAGGGGTAACTCCCAAAATATCAGTTCCAGAAAAAATGGACATGACTCCTTGATCATCCATTGGAATCGTTTGTGGATCGATCCCCGATAAATCTTGCAAGGTTCTGATCATGGTCGGATCATCATGACCTAAAATATCCATCTTTAAAATGTTATCGTGAATCGAATGGAAATCAAAATGCGTGGTTTCCCATTCTGCATTTTGATCATTGGCTGGATATTGAATTGGCGTAAAATCATAGATATCCATATCACTAGGCACGATGATAATTCCAGCCGGATGCTGACCGGTCGTACGCTTAACCCCAACATCACCTTGAGCTAAACGATCGACCTCAGCAGAACGAATATTTTGTTCGGTATCCCGTTCATAAGCCTTAACATAGCCATATGCGGTTTTATCAGCAACGGTTCCAATCGTTCCAGCCCGATAAACGTTTTGTTCACCGAACAATACCTTCATGTAGTTATGAGCAATTGGTTGATAATCCCCGGAAAAGTTCAAATCAATATCAGGGACCTTGTTCCCCTTAAAGCCTAAGAAGGTTTCAAATGGGATGTTTTGCCCATCTCCGATCATCTCGGTTCCACAATTAGGGCAGTCCTTCCGTGGTAAATCATATCCTGATGAATACTCACCCTTAGTGTAAAAATGAGAATACTTACACTTTGGGCACCGGTAGTGAGGTGGCAATGGATTGACTTCAGTAATTCCAGCCATCGTTGCAACCAAACTAGAGCCAACTGACCCCCGCGAGCCAACTAAATAACCATCCTTATTACTCTTAAATACTAGTTTTTGGGCAATTAAATAAATTACTGAGAATCCGTTTCCAATAATACTCTTCAATTCGCGATCAACCCTATTTTTAACTAGTTCTGGTAGTGGATCGCCATAGTAGTCAAACGCCTTTGAGTAGGTCAAATGCTTAATTTCATCTTCAGCACCATCAATATGCGGCGTATATAGCTTATCCTTAACTGGCTTGATATCATCATCAATCATGTCAGCAATTTGATTGGAATTACCAACTACTATTTTATGGGCCACATCCGCACCTAGGTAGTTAAAATCAGCTAACATTTCATCCGTAGTTCTAAAATGCACTTCAGGTAATTTTTGTCTACTGAGTGGGTTGGCCCCTCCCTGAGAATGGATTAAAATTTTACGATAAATAGCCTCATGTGGATCTAAATAGTGAACGTCGCCAGTGGCCACGACCGGTTTATTCATTTCAGCTCCCAATTGCACCATGTTTTGAATGATTTCATGAAGGTGGTTTCGATCATGAATAAACTGCGAATCAATCAAGGGTTGGTAGTTAGCTTGTGGTTGCACCTCTAGGTAATCATAGAAATTAGCCTTCTGACGGGCTTCTTCAATTCCCTTTTGGACCATTGCGGTAAATACTTCACCGGAAGCACAAGCCGAACCCACTAAGATGCCTTCCCGATATTTAACTAGTTGACTTCGGGGAATCCGTGGTACCCGGTAGAAGTACTTTACGTTTGATAGTGAAACTAATTTGAATAAATTCTTTAGTCCTGCTTGGGTCTGTGCAAGTAAAGTAACGTGAAATGGTCGAGCATGCTTATAAGCATTGTGCTCAGTCATATGCTCATTCAGTTGATCATGATACTTAATTCCATACTGATCTTCAGCTTGCTTTAAAAAGAGGTAGTTTAAATGACCGGTACTTTCAGCATCATAAACCGCCCGGTGATGGTGTTCTAGGTTAACATCGAATTTCTTGGCAAGGGTATTTAACCGATAACTCTTTAAATTAGGGTATAAAAAACGTGCTAACGGTAACGTATCAATAATTGGATTAGCAATTTTAGCCATCCCGTAGCGTTCATATCCAACATTCATAAAGCCCACATCAAAGGTTACATTATGGCCAACAACGATTGCATCACCGCAAAATTCACGGAATAACTTTAAAACGGTCTCCTCACTTTTGGAGCCATGGACCATTTCATCGGTAATTGAAGTTAAATTTTTGGTAAATTCACTCAATCGAAAACCAGGATCAATAAATTCTTCAAATTGATCCACCACATTATCATGAACCATTTTAACAGCAGAAACTTCAATGATTTTATCATAAATCGCTGATAGACCAGTAGTTTCAATATCAAAAACAACATAGGTAGCTTTCTTTAAATCTTCATGGGCATTGTTAAACCCAATTTCCATTCCATCGTCGACCACGTTCGCTTCGACTCCATAAATCATTTTTAGGTCATTCGCCTGAGCAGCACTATAAGCAGCCGGAAACCCCTGAAGCGCTGAATGATCAGTGATCGCGATTGCTCGATGTCCCCATTGCTTGGCACGCTTTGCAAATGCATCAATCCCATCAATTGCATCCATTTGACTCATGTTAGTGTGTAAATGTAACTCCACCCGTTTATCATCAGCAGTGTCTTTTCGTTGGGCATGGGTAGTGGTGTTAATATCAAAAGCATTCATTGTCAATTCATGAGTATAGTTATCCTCTTGAACACTCCCTCGTAATTTTAGCCAAGTTCCCTTTTGAATTGCTTCAAATTGGGCTTCATCTTGCTCATTCCTGGAGAACTTCTTAACTACGATTGAGGAACTATAATCGGTAATTTTAAAAATCAACAGCTGACGTCCGGAACGTAGGGAGCGAACTTCCTTATCAAAAACAAACCCATTCAAAACGACTGAGCGTTCCTCTTGGTTAATATCAATAAGCTTCGTTATTTCCGCATCGGTACTAATGGACTTTCCAAATAAAACCGGTCCACTAGCCTTAGGAGCACCCTTAGCATTATTAGCTCGTTTTTCATTTGCTTGCTTAATTGCGGAAATAGCCTTTTTAGCAATTTCTGCATCATTTTGAGCTTTATTATCCTTAAACGCCTTAATTTTAGCCTGCGTCTCACTTTGATCAACAAACGTATGAATTGTAAATGCCGGGAATCCACATGATTGATATTGCTCCTCAATTCGCCCCAGTGCTGTATTGACTAAAAAATCTTTGACAATTTCATTTTCAGCAACTAAATTCACCCGGTTAGCATCAACTGATGGTAAGCTAGCATCACAAATCTGCTTAGCCATCATCGAATTTAATCCACTATGGTTAACGACCCAATCCCAATATTCATTAACCAAGGATGTTGTCAACTGCGGTTGATTTACACTAATTTCAAAACTAACCTTAGCAATGGGCTCAAAGGTAGTCATTAGTCGATGAATGAAATCGTTAAAAACGTTAAATGGCAACTGCGCATTAAAGCGAAATTTAAAGTGCCACTCCTTCGCTTTTTTATGCACTTGCAACTGCATAATTTCAGCATTCTTAAAGCATTCAGCATTTTGCTGGTCTGATAAGTCTAATTGATTGAGAAGCTTTAAAAAGAGTTCATGTTTATTCAATTGGCCATACCCCTTCCTAGAATGATTAAAAAAGGACTGATTAAATACCAGCCCCCTCTCATTAATATTCTAATTTAATTCTTTTTGTAAAATTGCAATGGTGTTAGTTAGTTCAGCTTGCTTAACTTCTAATGTTTCACCCGTTTTACGAATTTTAATTTCAACAATTCCATCACTTGCCTTTTTACCAACGGTAATCCGAATTGGAATGCCAATTAAATCAGAATCAGCGAACTTAACCCCAGCTCTTTCCTTTCGATCATCATTCAACACGTCATAACCAGCAGCGGTTAATTCGGTTTCAATATCGTTAGCTAAATCCATTTGTTCAGCCTTCTTGGCATTAACTGGAATGACATGGATATCAAATGGTGCAATCGAAGTTGGCCATACTAACCCATTTTCATCCGCCTGTTGTTCAGAAACAGCCGATAACAAACGACTAACCCCAATTCCATATGATCCCATTATAATGGGCTTTTTACGACCATTTTCATCAAGGATATCAGCACCTAAAATTTTAGAATAATGCGTCCCTAACTTAAAGACATGCCCAATTTCAATTCCCTTGGTAAATTGTAGTTTTTCAGAACCATCAGGTGATAAATCACCCTTTTGGACAAATCTAAAGTCTCCATAGTCATCGACTTTAAAGTCACGGTCTGGATTAACATTCACATAATCATAGCCATCTTCATTTGCGCCTACAACCGTATTGACCATGTCTTTAACATATTGATCAGCCAAGACCATCACGTTATCAGCATGGTTAATGGGGCCAACGTATCCAGCAGGGGCCCCCATTATCTGAAAGACCTGTTCTTCGGTGGCAATATCTAAGAAATCAGCATCAAGATAGTTTTTAAGTTTAACATCATTAACTTCATGATCACCACGAACCATTACTAATACCGGTTTTTTATCCGCAATAAATAGCACGCTCTTAATAATTTGGCTATCCTTAACATCCAAAAATTGAGCTAATTTTTCAATTGTTTTAGTATCAGGAGTCGCTTTTTTAGCTAATTCGAGTGGATGTTCATCAGACTTACTAGGAATGTATGCACATTTTGCCATTTCAATGTTTGCAGCATAATCACCATTATCTGAATAAACAATGGTGTCCTCACCCACGGCAGCGGGTGCAGAAAATTCAATGGAATCTGATCCCCCCATCGCACCACCATCACCAATAATCATTCGATAGCTTAGGCCAATTTCATCAAAAATCTTACAATATGCCTTTTCCATTTGATGATAAACCTTATCTAAGCCTTCATCATCTACCGTAAATGAATATGCATCTTTCATAATAAACTCACGTCCACGAAGTAATCCATATCTAGGCCGATCCTCATCACGATATTTAGACTGAATTTGATAAAGCACTAGTGGTAATTTTTTATATGAGTCCACTGAATTCTTCAACAATTCAGTAAATGTTTCCTCATGGGTAGGCCCTAAAATAAAGTCAGTGTCATGCCGATTTTTAAATTTAAATAATTCTGGACCGTAAGTTTCGTACCTTCCAGAATCCTTCCATAATTTTGCGGGAAGAACATCTGGCATTAACATTTCGTTAGCATTGGTTTCATCCATATACTTACGAATAATCTTTTCAATTTTAGTAATGACCCGATATGCAAGTGGCAAATAAGCGTACATTCCAGCCGAGACTTGTCTGATATAACCTGCTCTGAGCATCATTTGATGGCTAAGCGCTTCCGCCCCATTTGGCGTTTCCTTTAGGGTTGGAATTAAAATTGCGGATTGTTTCATTATCAAAACACCTCTAAGATAAAATTTAGTGAATAAAGAATCTTTCTATATCATTCCATGTAACTAAAATCATTAAAATAACCATAAACGCAACTCCAATAAAAGTAACCGTTGCTTCAACTTTTTCAGAGAGTGGTTTCCGCCGAATTACCTCAACAATATTCATAATAATTTTACCACCATCCAGTGCTGGAATTGGTAATAAATTCATAATTGCTAAATTAATTGACAAAAAGGCAATAAACCAAATAATTCCACTAATTCCTAATTGAGCAGCCTGGGAGGTATTTGCAAAAATAGCAACTGGTCCCCCTAAATCATTTAGCGAAAAGTGACCAGTAACCATGGTCCAAATAGAAGCTAGCAATGATTTAGCAGTATCATAGGTCTGGGTAAATCCAGATAGCATAATTGCACCAAAACTGGTATTGATACTACGCTGAATTCCAATTTCAGACCCCTTCTTCCCATCAGTGGTTACTACCTTTGGATGTAGCAAAATGTTTTTAGTTTGATTTCCTCGTTCAACGGTGAGGTTCATTTCTTTTCCACTATTATTTGCAGCGATTGCAGTTGCTAGTGATTGCCAATTATTAGTATCATTTCCATTTACCTTGGTAATCCGATCATTATTTTTAATCCCAGCATCACGAGCAACATTGACATTATCAGCCAACCGAATTTGATTGGAGTTATTCAATACGCCACCCTGCGTGAATGAAAGTAGCGTATAAGCAACGACTGCTAGTAAAACGTTACAAACAACTCCTGCAAAATTAGTTGCCATTCTATGCCATACGGTTGCTGATTGAATCTGAACATCAATTGGTGCAATCTGTAATTCGGTGCCGTCAGCCTCAATCACTACTGCATCATGATCAACTGAGTATCGCTTAATTTGTGATTCATCACCGTTTTCATACCCTTGAATCCAAAGGTCTTTTTGTAAATCAGCATCAGTGACCACCAATGGAATTCCATTGAATAATGTATTCTTATTACTAGTGTTGATTTTAACTACCTTACCCTGATCATTCAATTTCAAAGCGACCGTCATCCCAGGCCGTAAGCTTTCATCGTCATCATAGCCACCAGCCATTCTAACGTAGCCACCTAGGGGTAAAATTCTAATCGTATATGTCGTTCCGTTATATCGATGGGCAAATATCTTAGGCCCCATTCCAATTGAAAATTCGCGGACCATGATGCCACATTTTTTTGCAACAATAAAGTGCCCAAATTCATGAACCGAAACTAAGATTCCAAAAACAATAATAAATGCGATTATGGTTGTAAACATCATTGCTCCTCCCTTCCATTAAAAAATATTGAATAAGTGTAAAATTGGTAATACAAATAATAAACTATCAAACCGATCTAAGATCCCACCATGTCCCGGCAAAATTTTTCCAGAATCTTTAACTCCATAATGCCGTTTTAATGCGGATTCTACTAAATCACCAAATTGACCGCCAATTGATGCAATGATTGTAATAATGATCATCGGTACGATTGAGTAAAAATGTTGCGGGAATAAAATCACGATTAAAGTCCCAATCACAGTTGCTAATAAGGAACCGCCAATTGAGCCTTCCCATGTTTTATTTGGACTAATGTGGGGAGCTAATTTATGTTTACCAAATTTACGTCCAAAAATGTAGGCCCCACTATCAGTAGTCCATACAATCAATAGTGCGTAGAGTACAACGTTAATTCCAGTTGCACGAGCTACGATTAAATAATGAAACCCGATTCCAACATATAACATTGCCAATGTAGCAATCCCAACGTCATCAAAATTAAAGCGATTTTTGGTAAAAACCATTCTTAGTAATAACAACATTACAAATATGTAAATAATAAATGTAGGTGTTAAATAACCGGGTAGCGATTGAAATAGACTAGGAGGAGCAATCAAAAATAAGCCTCCTAAAAAAGTAATGATCGATTCCGGTGAAATAATAATCATTTTCTTCATGAGTAAAATTTCACCAATTGCAACCATTCCCATTACAAGCGTTAAAATACCAAATGGAATGTTCCCAAATAATAACAATGGGATGAAAATACATAGTGCAACTACTGCAGTAATAACTCTTTGTTTCATCATTAACTCCTTATTTATTTTGTTTAATTCCGCCAAATCTACGATCGCGGTGTTGGAAAGTTAAAATGGCCCTTTTTAAAGAACTAGCTTTAAAGTCCGGCCATAGCTCATCAGTAAAATATAACTCACTATATGCAATCTGCCATAGTAAAAAGTTAGAGATTCGTTGCTCACCACTGGTTCTTATCAATAGGTCTGGATCAGCATCTTCGCCAAGCGAACTAGTCATTAATGCGTTCGAAAAGACAGCACTATCAATGTCATCCGTCGCTAGATTCCCACTCTGCACCTCATTTGCAATTTGCTTTGTCGCTAGAATAATTTCACGCCGGGAACCATAATTTAGGGCAAAGTTTAAAATCATCCCATCACAATCAGCAGTATCGTCAATTGCCTTTAAAACCACTTTTTGGGTTTCTTCCGGTAATTGATCCAATTCTCCCATGACGTTAACGCTTACATTATTTGCAACTAATTCAGGAACAAAATTGCTAAAGAACTTACCAGGTAGGCTCATTAAATAGTTAACCTCTTGTTCTGGTCGTTTCCAATTTTCAGTCGAAAATGCATATAGGGTTAAGACTTTGACACCTAATTGACTTGCAGCCTTAGTGATTGTCTTAACTGTCTCCATTCCCCTTTTATGCCCAGCAATTCTAGGTAAATGACGTTTTTGCGCCCACCGGCCATTACCATCCATAATAATTGCAACGTGATTAGGAATGCGACTTAGATCCAATGTTTGTTCATCATTAATTTCTTTTTTTCTAAACATTCAAAACTACTCCATTATAAAATTAAAATAAAGGATGAGTAGCTCCCCATCCTTTATATAATACATTATTTAATTAAAATTAACCACCAAATTAAGCTAACCTAATTAGTCTTCTTCGGGACGTTGAATTAGTCTCCATTCACCACGGTTGCTTTCGATTAAGGTGTTGAAGTACTGTAATAGCTTATTAGCTTCTTCAGCTTCACGTTCACCAAGCATATTAAGCCCTTCTCCAGTTGGAATTGGTTCTGATAAGTCAGTGATTTCATTTCCATTTTCAATCTTTGCCTTAGAAAAGGCAATGATCCAGTCATCAGCAATCAACTTAGAAACAACGATAAATAGGTTAAAGTCATCTTGAACGTATGCAGGCATTACATAAATATCATCTTGTAATGCTTCTAATGCATTTCCACCGTAATTTAAAAATTCAGTGTTTCCATTTACGATTGGTTGGTTTAACTTAAAAACCATGTTATTAAATTCTTTAGTTCCTGGTGTAATTTCTACGCTATCTTCAGCCATAAAGCATATCCCCTTTATAATTAATTAATATTATTAATTGTTAGTAATTTCCTTTTCCTTATCACTAACAATTTTTTCCACACCACTAATTGAAGTATCGGTAATTTTTTGGACTTTATCTTCCAAATTATGGGTTTCATCATCAGTGAAGTCATCATTCTTATTACCCTTCTTAACCGCATCCATCGCTTCACGACGGACGTTTCGAACGGCAACCTTACTTTCTTCACCAACGGCCTTAACTTGCTTGGCAAGCTCTTGACGTCTTTCCTCAGTTAACTGTGGAATCACCAATCTAATTACGTTTCCGTCATTAGCTGGATTTAATCCTAAATCAGCCTCTAAAATTCCCTTTTCAATATCATCAAGAGAACTCTTGTCATATGGAGTGACCATAATCACTCGAGGTTCAGGTACTGAAATAGAAGCCACTTGGTTAACTGGAACGACGCTCCCATAATAACTAACCTTAACTCGGTTTAAAATACTAGCATTAGCCCGACCAGCTCGAATGCTTGATAATTCACGTTCAAGCGCTTCTTGAGCCTTTTTCATTTTATCCTTAGCACTATTTAAAATATCATTAGAATTAGCCATTAATTAATTCTCCTTTACCGTTGTGCCAATTTGTTCGCCTAGCACAACTTTTTTAATATTTCCTGGTTTGTTTAAATTAAAGACAACCAGTGGAATTTGATTATCCATTGCCAACGAACTAGCAGTGGTATCCATAACACTTAATCCTTCATTAATGATATCCATATAAGTAAGTGTATCATACTTAACGGCATCTGGATTAACATTTGGATCATCGGAATAAATACCATCAACTCCATTCTTAGCCATTAAGATGGCATCGGCATGAATTTCAGCAGCCCTAAGAACAGAAGTCGTATCCGTTGAAAAATAAGGATTACCAGTTCCACCAGCAAAAATAACTACCCGGTTTTTTTCAAGGTGCCGAACAGCCTTTCTACGAATGTATGGTTCAGCAATCTGACGCATCTCAATGGATGTTTGAACCCGGGTCGGTACACCGACGGCCTCCAAATTATCTTGTAATGAGAGTCCGTTCATAATGGTTGCAAGCATTCCGATATAATCGGCCTGAGCTCTTTCCATTCCCATTTTAGATCCAGCCTCACCTCGCCACATATTGCCACCACCGACAACGATTGCAATTTGAATTCCTAGATCATAAATTTGCTTGATTTCCTTAGCCATTGACCGCATTACTGGTAAATTAATTCCAAACCCCTGTTCTCCTGCGAGGGCCTCACCACTAAGCTTTAAGATTATTCGCTTATATTTTAGGTCTGCCATCATTTTTCCTCCCCAAACTTTTATATCAAGATAATTCTATCATAATATTTAAAATTGTGATAGAGCATATAGTCTTTCAATCAACGTTCTTAAACCGAATATAACTTTTTCCACAAAAAAAGCGCCCCCTAAGGTGCGCTTTTTATTGTTTTAACTATTTGATTTGACTATTTACTTCGTCAGCGAAGTTAGTTTCTTCAACTTCGATTCCTTCACCAACTTCGTATCTAGCAAAGCCCTTTAATTGAGCATTCTTACTTTCAACAAATTTACCAACAGTTTGGTCAGTGTCCATAACAAATTCTTGATCTGCTAAACTAATTCCAGCAAGGAACTTGTTTAAACGACCTTCAACCATTTTTTCAACGATCTTTTCTGGCTTACCTTCGTTTAAAGCTTCCTTCTTAAGCACTTCACGTTCATGGTCCAAACGGTCCTTAGGAACGTCGTTTCTATCCAAGAATTCAGGCTTAGCAGCAGCAATATGCATTGCAACTTGCTTAGCAGTAGCATCATCACTACCTTCAATTAAAACCAATGCAGCAATTAAACCACCATTGTGAAGATAAGCACCGAAATGACCATTGTCGTCCTTTTCAAATACTTGGAAACGACGAAGTGAAACCTTTTCACCAGTAATTTGAGTAGTATGGATAATACTTTCTTTAATACTACCCTCTGGAGTACTAAGAGCTAAAGCTTCATCCATATTAGCAGGCTTGTTAGCGGCAATCGTGTTAGCAATTAAATCAACTAACTTCTTAAAATCATCATTAGTTGCAACGAAATCAGTTTCAGCGTTAACTTCAACGATTGCAGCAACATTACCATCAACAGCAATTTGTGCTAATCCATTAGCAGCAACGTTACCACTCTTCTTTTCAGCCTTAGCAATTCCCTTTTCACGAAGGTAATCTAAAGCCTTCTTTTCGTCACCATCGGAAGCAACAAGTGCCTTCTTAGCATCCATCATTCCAACACTAGTTTTTTCACGTAATTGTTTAACTTGAGCAGCAGTAATTTTAGCAGCCATATTTATTTCTCCTTTTAATTCATAATAAAAGCTGACTCAAACCTAGGCCTTAGCGGTCCAAAATTGAGTCAGCCCAAGTGCTTTTAATTATTCATTATCTTCTTTTGCGTCTTCAGCAGCATCAGCTTCTGGAGCCTTTTCAAAATCGTTTTCGCTAACGCCTTCTTCACCTTGGTTACCTTCGATAACTGCATCAGCCATCTTAGAGGTGATTAAACGAACAGCACGAATAGCGTCATCGTTAGATGGAATTACAACGTCAACAGCATCTGGATCAGAGTTAGTATCAACCATTGCAACGATTGGAATGTTTAAGATGTGAGCTTCGTGAACAGCAATTGCTTCCTTACGAGGATCAACAACAAATAAAACATCAGGAATCTTAGGCATATCTTCAATTCCGCCCAAGAAGTATTCTAATTTAGCCATCTTCTTGTTAAGAAGTGAAACTTCCTTCTTTGGAAGTAAATCAAAGGTTCCATCAGTAGACATCTTCTTTAGCTTCTTAAGGTATGCAATCCGCTTTTGAATAGTGTCCCAGTTAGTTAAAGTTCCACCTAACCAACGGTGGTTAACGTAGAATTGACCAGCACGAGTAGCTTCTTCTTCGATTGAATTTTGAGCTTGCTTCTTAGTTCCTACAAACAGAACCGTTGCACCCTTTGATGCTTCATCCTTCATGAAATTGTAAGCAGCATCTACTAACTTAACCGTCTTTTGTAAGTCGATAATGTAGATTCCATTTCTTTCAGTAAAGATGTATTCCTTCATCTTTGGGTTCCAGCGACGAGTTTGGTGTCCAAAATGAACACCAGCTTCTAATAATTGTTTCATTGAAATAACAGCCATGATATTTCCTCCATAATAAATAAGTTTTTCCTTCCCATTGATCATTTAACCTTACAACTCATAAAATGAGCACCGGCAAGATTATCACAATAGGTGTGAAATATTAACTATATAATTATACAAAATATAACTATCCAATGCAATCAATAATTTTAATTTTTAACGATTTTATCTGATTCTCCGGTACTAATGACATCTCGACTGGCGTCCATTGAAGTATTTACCATGCTTTTAACAGCCGTTTTAGTATAAAAGGCGATATGTGGAGTAACTAATACGTTATCGCGTTCCAAAAGATTTTTGATTCGAGCATCTGGAATCTTATCAAAACTGCCAAAGTCAGTATTGAAAACGCCAACTTCATCTTCATAAACGTCAAGTGCAGCTCCACCGACTTTACCACTGTCCAATGCACGAATTAACGCATCGGTATCCACTAAGGTGCCCCGAGCTGGGTTTAAAATGATCACACCGTCCTTCATTTGAGCAAATGTATTGTCATTTAACATGTGTTCATTTTCCTTTACGGCTGGGGCATGAAGGGAAATAACATCTGATTGACGATAAAGTTCCTCAGGGGTATCAACATAAATGCCCTCTTTATCCAATTCAGGATTTTTAAAGATATCGTATGCAATTACTTTAGCCCCAAATCCACGATAAATTTGAATTGCAGCACGACCGATTCGGCCAGTAGCAAACACCCCAACCGTCAATTGATTTAATTCAGTTGCAATATTTGGTGCCCATCTTAAATCACCGTTGACAATTTTATGGTTGAACACCTTAGTATTACGCAATAGTTGCATTAACTGAGTAACCGTAAATTCCGCAATTGCTTGTGGTGAGTATGCAGGAACGTTAGTCACTTTAATATGATTACGATTAGCAGCAGTAAAGTCGACATTATCGACCCCAACGTTTCGTAATGATAATACCTTAGTCCCAAAAGTCCCTAATTGATCTAATATCTCTGCAGTATAGGGCTTTTGTTGGAACGCAACGACCCCATCAAAACCATTCGCTAGCTTTACTGAATCTGCATCCAAAAGCACACTTTCAATTTGGACATCAACGGATTCATTTTGAGCTTCCCATTCCTTTAAAAATGGTTTTTCATCATCACGAACACCATAAACAATAATTTTCATAATTAAGCGGACCCTCCTAAATTATATTAACCTAATCATTATAACATTCAATTAATCAGCAAACTATCAATTCAATTTAACGTTGTGTTTTTTTAAGTATTGCTCCTTAGCAGCGCGACTTTGGTGTTTAAAGGCATATTCAGCCTGCAGTGCTGCTTTCTTTGTTAAAAATGACTCATAATAAATTAATTCCACTGGTTCATGCGAACGGGTATACTTAGCTCCAGTCCCATTTTGATGCTGAGCAATTCGATGGGCTAAGTTATTTGTATAGCCACCGTAAAACGAGCCATCCCCACATCTTAATACGTACATATAGAACTTCTCTGCATTATTTTCCATATAACACCCGACTAATTTGCTCAGTATATTGATTCCCATGACCTTGATAAACCGTAATTGGAGCCTTAACTTTAAGTCCCCCAGGTCGACCATCCTTAATTCCTGAAACCAAAATCATATTTGCGTCACGATCAATCCGTGGATAAATGAATTGAATTTCCTTTGGTACCAAACGATTTAAGCTCATTTTATCTAGTAATTCCAAAAGTCGATCCGGACGATAAACAAAATAACAACGACCATTGGTTTTAAGCAGTCCACTAGTAATTGACAATACCATATTCAAATTAGTTTTTATTTCATGCCTGGCAATTGCTAAATACTGATTTGAGTTTTTATGACTATTTTCTGAATTTGCAAAGTACGGTGGATTACAAATCACCACATCCGTTGAATCATGATTAATATAATTATAAACATCTTTAATGTCTGTATTATAAACGGTAAACCGATCACTTAAGTCATTTAAATCGACGCTTCTTTGGGCCATATCAGCCAACTTAGGTTGGATTTCAACTTCACTAAACTGTCCATTAGTTTTGTGCGCTGCAAATAAACCAACCGCACCATTTCCAGCGCATAAATCAACCACACGAGTATTTACTGACTTAGGAATAGCTGCAAAGTTGGCCAAAAGAATTGCATCTAATGAAAACGAAAACACATTGGGATTTTGAATTACCTTTATTTTTTGACTATAAAGTTGGTCAATTCTTTCTGATTCATTAAGTTCAACTTTCATTTTTTCAACTCCAGTTCCAAAAACTACTTGCAATTAAATCTAAATATAGAATAATATTGAATTGATAACTGTCTAGGAGGATAACACTTAATGTATTCATTTTTAAGATTCATATTTAAAGTAATCACACAATTAATCAACGGGCGGGTTAATGTTAAGAATAAAAACAAGCTGCCCGATGGTAACTACATTCTAGTTGGTCCCCACCGGGCTTGGTTTGATATGCTATTTTTTGCCCTTGCTGCCAGCCCTAAGAAGTTTACCTTTTTAGCAAAAAAGGAATTATTTAATAATTTTATTTTAAGATATATTTTAAACAAAGTAAACGCAATCCCAGTTGATAGGCAAAAGCCGGGCCCATCAGTAATTAAAAAACCAGTAAAATTATTACGTACAACTGATTTATCAATTATTATTTTCCCATCTGGTAGTCGTCATTCAGATGAATTAAAAGCTGGTGCCGCACTAATTTCTAAGTTAGCGGGAGTACCATTAGTTCCAGTGGTATATCAGGGGCCCCTTTCATTTAAACAACTGTTTACTAGGAAACCAGTTTCGGTGGCGTTTGGTGACCCAATTCAATTTGATCGCAAATCAAAAATTAATGATGAGGAGCAAGCAAAGTTAGAGGCACAAATGCAAGCTAGTTTTGATCAATTAGACCATGAGATTGATCCTAATTTTAAATACGTAGATGTTTCTAAAAAATAAAAATAAGCAATAATGCCAATTTGGCGTTATTGCTTATTTGTTAACTTCGATTTTTCATCGAATTCATCATTTGTCTTAATTTCTTTTGTGAAGGTTTTTGGCCCATTTGTTGCATCATGGCACTTAATTGATCTTCACTAATTGGTGGATTACTCTTTAAGTAAGATTCCATGTACTTACGAGCAGCAAAGAAACCAATTGCAGCACCGGCCAATAAGGCGACGATCACAATTAAAATCCAAAGTCCAGTTCCCATTAATTACACCTCCCATTTTAAAAGTCATCATATTAATTTTACACAATTAATAATGATTTTTAAAGTGGTTAATCACTAATCATCACGAAGACCCTTCCCACGTTGAATATCACGAACTTTTCTAGGGGTAACTTCCTCCCCCTTGTCATTGTAAACCTTCATCATTTCAACTTGAGATTTAAAATTTGCTCTAAATCGCTTTAAATATTGTTTTCTAAGCTTTCCTTGTTCTAATTTTTCTAATTCGCTTAGTCCTTCTTTTTTAGCCTTATGGGCTAATTCATTAATTCTCGGAATAATTTTCATTAATTCTTTATCTTCAGCCATGGTTTACCTCCTAAATAATTCTTTACTAATAAGATTAACTGTTTTTAACATTATATTCAAATAAAAGCACCCGAACATCTGTTTTACACTCCATATTTTTTATGCTAAGATATCTTTGTAAATAAAGGGTAATGGGGGTGAACTATAATCGCAAAAGTTGAATCAAGACAAATTGCAATTTTAAGATTTATTTGGAATTCAATTAAGAAACAGGGGTATCCACCAACCGTTCGTGAAATTTGTGACGGGGTTAACTTATCATCAACTTCAACTGTGTACGGACATATTACTAGGTTACAAAAAAAGGGATTCTTAAAAAAGAATCCCGCGAAAACTAGGGCCTTGGAGATTACAGACCTTGGATGTAAAGAACTAGATGTTAATGTTCGTAAGCAAGAAATCCCACTACTAGGTCAGGTCGCTGCTGGTGAGCCCATTTTAGCAGTTGAAAACGTTATCGAGTACTTCCCAATTCCACCTGAGTACCAATCAATTTCTGATTCACTCTTCATGCTTACAATTAAGGGAACTAGTATGATTAACATCGGCATTTTAAATAACGATCAAGTAATCGTTAAAAGGCAATCAACTGCTTTAAATGGCGAGGTCGTAATTGCAATGAATGAAGACAATGAGGCTACGTGTAAACGGTTCTATAAAGAAGCTAATCATTATCGCCTTCAACCAGAAAATGATACTATGAGCCCCATTATTCTAGATCACGTTACTATTTTAGGTAAGGTCATTAGTCTCTATCGACCAAATATCAACTAAATAAGCGGTCCCTCGTATGGGATCGTTTTTAGTTTGTCAAAATCATACTGCAATATATCGTTAGCATCTTTAAAATAAGCGACAATGCTATTTGAAATCATTAGATTAATAATTCCGTTATTTTCATGTAATATCACAATTGGTTTTCCAATATTAGTCGCATAACCAATTTCAAAGGCAGTTCCACTATCCACAAAACCATCTTTAAAATCTAAAACTGCAACGATAACATCACTAGCTTCCAATTCGTCAATATCTTTTTGATAAACTTTTTTACCCCAACTAACGGTTCCTTCCTTTTCCTCTGGAAAATTAACCTTTCTAGGACTAAAGAAATCACTAATGGTCGGATTATTAAAAAGGGCCTCTTCAGCACGACTAATTCGTGCAATTTGATCATCATCAAAAAATGGACCTGCTAAATAAACTTTTTTCATTTTATATCCCTACTTTCGAATTAAATATTGGCGTTGATTATTCTTAACTCCAGCAAAAACATACTTCGCGTTATCAGCATCAATCGGTAACGATAAGTCTCCCGGCTTAAGTCGTGGCCATGAACTAAAAATGGTTTCATATTTTGAAACCGAAACCTGCTTCCGCTGATCAAGCATCGCAATAATGTGATCCCTACGCTTTGCATTAAAAAAGCCCGCTTCTAACTTACCAGTAAAAAATTCACCCTGAGCTCCGGATCCATAACTAAATAACCCCACTAAGTCACCGGGAACCAGTTCATCATCATTATCAATCAGTGATAATAAGCTTAAATAAAGTGAACCAGAGTAAAGATTGCCTACTCTTTTATTATACATACTTCCGAAGTTAAATGCTGTTTTCAAAGTAGTGCTCTGCTCCGAACTTGCCTCAGGCAAAACTGACCGAAGACCCTTAATGCCCATTTTGGGATATGGTAAATGGAAAATCATGGCTTTAAGATCACTAATGCTAAGGCCGGTTTGTTTCTTATATTGCTGCCAGGTTTCATTAAAAAAATTAACGTATACATCGTTTGAGTAATGACCATCCACAATTGCTTCAGTGGTATACAATGGTCGCCAAAAATCCATAATATCCTTAGAATAAAATGAACTGACCCCATCAAATGAAATTATTCTAGGGTTACTAGTTACTAGCATTGCAACCGCTCCACCACCTTGAGTCACTTCACCAGGGGTATTAATTCCATATCTAGCAACATCAGCACCAATTACTAATGCCTGTTTATCAGGATGTAGCTGGACATAGTCACGCGCCATTTGTAGTCCTGCAGTCGCACCATAGCAAGCTTGCTTAGTTTCAAAAGCACGTGTATTAGGGTTAAGTCCTAATAAATTTTGTAAATAAATTGCTGCTGATTTAGAATTATCAACTCCCGTTTCAGTTCCAAAAATTACCAAATCAATGTGTTCACGGTTATCATCATTAATAATCCCATCAGCGGCATTGGCAGCCATCGTAACCACATCTTGAGTATTTGGAATTACTGATTGTTGTTGCTGCCCAATTCCGATTAAATACTTATTAGGATCTTCATCCCGTGCTAAAGCTAATTCTTCCATTGATAAGTACATTTCAGGAGTGTAAAAACTAATTGCATCAATTCCAACATTCATACTAAAACCCCATTCTATAAAATTAAACTATCACTACCATATCACAAATGTAATCTCTTTAATTCAGCAATTAATAATAATTAAAACAAACTAAAAAAACATGCCCATAACGGACATGTTTTTAAGAAGGAGAGTACAGGAGTCGAACCTGCCCGCCGAGATTAATCGGTTCGTCGGATTTCGAGTCCGATGCATTACCGCTCTGCCAACTCTCCAAAAGCGCATAATGGTATTATATCAATTCTATAAAAAATTGTAAACACCATTACCACTAATTATTAATATTTCATCAAACTTAGCATATCATAGCCCTTAATCTTATCACGACCATGTAAATCAGCAAGTTCAATTAGGAACGCAGTTCCAACGACGATGCCACCAAGATCTTCGACTAATTCAATCGTTGCACTAATGGTTCCACCAGTTGCTAATAAATCATCAGTGACCAATACCCGTTGACCAGGCTTCACTGCTCCTTCATGAAGATATAGTGATGATTCACCATATTCTAAGCCATAAGATGCTTTAACCGTCTTGCCAGGTAATTTCCCCTTCTTACGAGCAGGTGCGAACCCAATTCCCAAGTCATATGCTACTGGACAACCAACGATAAATCCCCGTGCCTCAGGGCCGACGACCATATCTACTTTGCGTTCCCGTGCATAGTTAACAATTTCATCAGTTGCTTGCTTGTAGGCTTGACCATCTTCAAGTAGCGGTGAAATATCACGAAACATAATTCCCTTCTCAGGAAAATCTTTATAAGAAGCAATATAGTCATTTAAATCTAATGCCATTAATATCTTCCTTTCGTTACTTATAACCTTAATAAGCTATTAAATAGTGTAACTAAAGTGGCAGAATTTGGTAATAGTAATTGTTTTTCTGATTCCAATTGAATTTGACGATTATGATACGAATTAGCTGATATCAAATCTTGTTTTTTAGGATTTGGATTCATCTGTAACAGCCCATTATCAATTTGGACGAATTTCAATTCTTGAAATACCTTAATCATAAAAATAGTTAAATTACGATCAAGGCCCAATTTTTGAACAACCAATGGTAATTGTTGATTAATATTGAACGGAGCAAGGCTCCCAAGGATTCTAAACAATTGGCCAAATTGACTTCTAGTAGGCAGTCCACTGGAATAGATATAATGAGGCTTAAATAAGTATAGAACCACCTTACTGTTACCAATAAAATGCGCAACCCGTTTTAAATCATCAATTGTATCGGGACAATCAACAATTGTCACCACGTCAGAATCAATTTCTGTCGACAAGTCATTATACCAAATTATATTACTTTTTTCATTAATATAAGGAGTTAACTTATTAAGTAGTTTTCGATTAAAGAATACATAAGTTCCCTCAGTTTTAAACATGCGTTGATTTAACTGTTTAGTTCGGCGATCTAAAATCTCAATTCCATCTGACTTTAAATCTTTAACCATCATTTGTAATGAAGTTCGGTTATTCCAAGTATTAACCTCAATCGTTCCCACCATTTCAATTGCATTCGGAGTCGCTTGAATTGAAGAAAGCAGATTACCCTTACTAAACGCCACTGCATTGATTCGATGCTGTTCACCATTAATCGTAAATCGTAGGTGGGCATTGCGATTGCCCATCGTTTGGACATTATTTACCATTTTAGGAGTAACTTCAAACAGTGGCTGAGAATTATCAGTTCCAAATGGTGCCATTTGAGTTAGCGAATCAGATAGTGATTTATCAATTTGGTCAACATCAATTTTAGCGTCAACCATCAAGTTTGGTTTGGCCGTTTTACCCGCTACCGGTGCTTTAAAATTGTTTTCTAATATTGATGCAACCCGTTCAATTAATGATTTCTTCACTGATAATCCAACGGCCATGTCGTGGCCACCAAACTTAAGCATTTCATCACGGGCTGGTTGTAATGCTTTAAATAGATTAAATCCTTCAATACTACGGCCAGATCCCTTTGCAATCCCCGTTTTAGGATCTATGTTCAGCACTAACGTTGGCTTATGGTACTTATCAACTAGCCGACTAGCAACAATCCCAACTACTCCTTCATGCCAATTAGGACCAGCTACGACCAGTGTTTTTTTCGCATCTTGATGATTATGATCGACCTGTTCACATGCGGCCTTAAATATGTCAGATACTAACTTCCGGCGTTGTTTGTTTAACAACTCCGTCTGCTGTGATAATTCGTTAGCCTGTTCATCATCTAAGGTCGTTAATAATTCGACCCCCGCGTTAGCATCCCCCATTCTTCCAAGCGCATTTAAACGAGGGGCAATCCCAAATCCAATACTGTGTTCATTAATTGGTTTATTAGTTAAACTAGCTAATTCCAATAGCTTAATTAGACCAGGCCGTTGGGTATTTTGAATTGCTTGACAACCAAATTTGGTTAAAATCCGATTTTCACCAGTTAACGAAACTAAGTCAGCAACCGTTCCAATGGTAACTAAATCTAAGCACTCCTGTGGAAGTTCATCTAATAGTGCAGTCGCAACCTTAAAGGCAACCCCTGCTCCAGAAAAGTAACCAAATGGGTACTCTGCACCTGGATATCTAGCATGAATCACTGCATATGCATCCGGTACACCCTGTTCTGGAATTTCATGATGATCAGTAATAATCACATCACAATTATGTTGATTAGCAAATGTAACGGGCTCGAAACCAGTTACCCCGTTATCAACGGTTACAATTAAAGTGGTTCCCCCATCAATTATTCTGGAAAACGCATCCACATTTGGACCATAGCCATCATTAAATCGATTTGGAATGTAATAATCAACATTCGCACCCATTTCGGTGAGGGTTTCATACATAATTGCAGTACTGGTTAATCCATCGGCATCATAATCACCATAAACGGTAATTTGTTCTCCATTTTCGACCGCTTCTGTAATTCGAGCAACCCCCTTATCCATATCATGAAATAGAAATGGATCCGCTAAATCATTTGGATCTGGGTTTAAAAATGCTCTAATTTGAGAGGTAGTTTTAATTCCCCTTTGAAAAAGAATTTTCAATGCAATTGGATTTAAATTGAGCTGGGTTGAAAGTTCTTGAATTGAGCTTAGGTCTTGGTTAGAATCTACGAGTTGCCATTCGTATTTTGAATCAATCATCTAATCCCTCTTTATTATTTGGTTTGATCATCCTTATTGTCACTAGATTGCACTTGGTTAGCTAATTTATTTTCAACTTGAGTGTTTTTTTGAGCATCCTTAAGTCTTGATTGTAACGTCGAAACCTGTGATTCAAGTTGGTTAACCTTACTATCATACTGCTTATTAAGTTTTTTGAAATCACGTCCCTTGGTAACTGATGATGTCGTAGTCATTAAAAAGCTAATTAAAGCACCGATTAAAATCCATAATACCAACATTACGATCATTGGTAATTTAAGGGTACCAAACCCAAAGTTAATTGCAACAGATTGAATGTTCAATAGTGCGAACACTACAATTATTAAAATCAAAAGAACTATCAAAATCATTTTTACTTGTTTTTTCATTATTAATCATCATCCTATACAGTTTGGTTTTTATCAAATGGAACATCAACAACGTCAAAGTCCCTCACAACGGAAGTATTTTTAAAGATAGCACGGGCCTGCTTTTGTAAAACATTAGCCATTTTACCAGTGTATCTAGATGAAATATGCGTTAATAACAGCTTATGAACATTGGCTTTTTTAGCTAAAATAGCAGCTTGAGCATTTGTAGAGTGGTAATAATTCCTGGCTAATCCAGCCTCATCCTTAGAAAAAGTACTTTCATGAACTAAAACATCAGCATTTTTAGCCAACGAAAGTGAATTAGGATTCTTTCTAGTATCACCTAAGATTGCAACTACACGACCCTTTTGAGCCTTACCAATAAAGTCAGCACCATTAATTACACGTCCATCATCTAATTGAACGCTTTCACCTGCTTTAATCCTACCATAAATTGGTCCAGATGGAATCTTAGCTGCCTTTAACTTATCAACCATTAATTCTCCTGGATGATCATGTTCTTCGACCCGGTAACCAAATGATTCGATTTGATGGTCCAAAGTATTCATATAGACTGTAAATTTTGGATCCTCAAATATTTTGCCAGGGGTAGTTAATTCTTGA
Source organism: Nicoliella spurrieriana (assembly GCF_023380205.1). Lineage (NCBI taxonomy): Bacteria > Bacillati > Bacillota > Bacilli > Lactobacillales > Lactobacillaceae > Nicoliella > Nicoliella spurrieriana. The sequence continues at coordinate 1,131,823 of NZ_CP093361.1, read as the reverse complement.
TAAATAATCTTATATGACAATTTAGTTTTAGAGACCCCCAGACTTACTTGAACAAAATCCTTAATCCCCTTAGGTCCATAAATTGTTAAAGGAGTATTACCGCCCTGAAACGAACGGCTACTCAATAAACCAGGCAATCCAAATATGTGATCACCATGAAGATGAGTAATAAAAATTTTGTTGATTTTACGTGGCTTTAAATTAGATCGTAAAATTTGTTGTTGGGTTCCTTCTCCAACATCGAATAACCACACAGAATTACATTCATCAAGTAAACGTAACGCTGTACAAGATACATTTCTAAACTTTCCTGGGACTCCAGAACCAGTTCCTAAAAATTCAATTTGCATATTATTTCCTCTTTATCTATCAAAATCGCAATATTTATATTGTAACATATTGATATCATCATTTAATTTGAATTTCACGTAAAAAAGGCTTAGGAGGATTCCTAAGCGCTTTTATAAAAAATGGTTTTAGCAATTAAGCTAACGTAATGCACATTTCCAGTTGGATTTGGATGAACGTGGTCATTCCAAAACCAGTTGTTTTTATTCTTACTAGTTGCATACCAATCAATTACGTGAAAATTAGGATATTTCTTACCCGCACCGGCAATTACCCTATTTACCTGTTCTTCCCAATATCTAGTGGGAACATGAACGTTCACCCAATAGATTTGATGATTAGGACCAATTGCATTAATTACTTGATTTAATTGACCTGGATTCATCGGACTATTGGTCCCAAGATTTAACAATACATTTGGTGCCAATAAATTATCATTTTTCAACTGATCAATCACCGCCGGCGTTTGCCAAATTTGGCGACCCACTTGGGCAGAAATATAGGCGTTTGGAAAAACCAGCTGTAAATCAGTAGATGCATCCGCCATTACTGAATCACCCACTACGGTAACTGGATATTGCTTTGCTGCTAATAATTGATTAGCATTTAAATTATATTTTTTTGCAATTTTACGATCAGCGGTAGTCATTTTAGACGGCTTGGTCGGCTTAGCAATGTTTTTCCTAATCTTTTTTTTGAGTAACTTATGGTTATTTCTTTGAACTTCCTTTTGATTATTAGTAATATCTTGTTTCAAAGCATTAGTATCATCAGAACTAGCATTCCCGTGCACCGATCCATATCCACAAACTATCATCATTAAAATGACTGGAATCAACAATAGTCGCTTAAAGCCAAACCGTGACTTTAATTTAAAAAATTCAATTATATTAATTTTCAATCGCTTAAAATCAAAACGACGGATTGGAAGCTCTACATATCGATAGGAAATTTCACTAATTATTAAAATAATTGCAATTTCAATTAATGCATTTAAAAATGGAGCCTGTCCAATCGACATTACACGCATTTCATAGAAAATCATTACTGGAAATTGATAAAGGTAAATTCCATAACTTCGGGTTCCCATCCACCTAAAAACAGGGTTCGTTAAAAGGTGATTAATACTTGCTCCAGGATGAACACAAGTAGCAATTAAGAGCACTGTTAATAAAGTAATTACCAACATCCCCCAATTATAGGTAGCAGCAGCTTGCCCAGAAAGGGTAAATAATAACCATATGATTCCAACCATAGAAGCGATTCCAATCACATTCAATAATTGTTTTAATCCATTGCTTAGATGATGTTTTAATTTATTAGATGGCCAAATAATTGCCAGTGAAACCCCGAATAGAATGGAAAACATCCTAGTATCAGTTCCATAATAAATTCGATTGATATTGTTAACGTGGTGGTAAACAATTGTCATCCAAATTGATGAAGCAATTGAAATCGCAAACAATAAACAAAAAATTTTAGCCCGTTTTTTAAGCCCCCTTAGTAAAAGAAGCAATAAGAGCGGCCACACTAGGTAATATTGGGCTTCAATTGATAATGACCATAAATGAGTAAACGGTGACTCACCCTGGAAACGATCAAAGTAACTTTGGCCGTGAGTAATTTCCCACCAGTTATAAACATATAACAAGTTGGTCCAAATCGAAACCCCAAGGTTCTTTAATAGTGTTTGTTGAAAAAGTGTAATATAGGTTCCAGTACCAATTACCATTGCAAAAAGAGCTGGGTATAACCTTCGCATTCTACGATAATAGAAACCAACAATATCAATATGCCCACTGCGTCCCCATTCCTGCATTAATAAATCAGTAATTAAATAACCAGAAACGGTAAAAAAGATTGAAACCCCTAAGTATCCTCCCTTAATGCTAAATGGGAGGAGGTGATAAATAATTACCGCAAATACGGCGATTGCACGAATTCCATCTAATCCAGTAATATAACGTCTTTTTGACTGATTAGGGTTTTCATTTTGCATATTAAATTCCCCTAATCTTCGTAGGTAAATGAGAAGTCTAAGAGATTTACCGTATCACCATTCTTAGCCCCACTTTCCCGTAGTGCATCGTCAACACCCATTCCACGCAATTGACGAGCAAATCTAAGCATCGACTGCTCATGAGTCGTATCAGTCATTAAGAATAGTTTTTCTAATCTGGCACCAGATAACGTCCAGCTACCATCTTCTTCATGAACAATCTTAAATGGTGCCTCATCAGCATCATTTGTAATCGAAACCACATCCTCAACATCAGTAATTGGAAATCTAGGGGTCTGTTCAAGTAAGTCAGCGGTTGCACCAATTAACTTAGTTAATCCGCTATGCGTTACTGATGAAATTGGAATGATTTGATGCTTATTATCCTCTGAATTCACTTGATCAGTAAATCGCTTTAAATTATCATCTGAATCAGGCATATCCATTTTAGTAGCCACAATGATTTGCGGACGTAGTAATAAATTTTCATCGTATTTAGCTAATTCCTGATTAATTTTTTGATAATCAACAAATGGATCACGACCCTCTAATCCACTCATATCAACTAAGTGTAATATTACCCGAGTCCGTTCAACGTGACGCAAAAACTGAAATCCTAATCCAGTTCCAGTGGAGGCCCCTTCAATCAACCCAGGTAGATCGGCGATCACAAAGTCACGCCCGTCGTTTAACTGCACCATCCCTAAATTAGGGACTAACGTAGTAAAGTGGTAATCGGCAACCTTGGGTTTAGAGCTAGTAACAGCCGCAAGTAAGGTGGATTTTCCAACTGATGGAAACCCAACCAATCCAACATCGGCAAGTAATTTCAATTCCAGTCGTACTGAAAACGCTTCACCCGGCTCACCATTTTCAGCAATTTCTGGAGCTGAATTTTTCGCAGTGGCAAAATGAACGTTTCCACGACCACCACGACCACCGTTAGCTACAATAAAGCTGTCGCCAGGATTAACAAGGTCACAAATTAATTGATTAGTGTCATCATTATAAACACTAGTCCCTTCCGGAACGTTAACGATTAAATCATCACCACTTCTTCCGGTCATTTTTTTGCTACCACCATTATTGCCATTTGCAGCCTTGAATTTTTGACTGTAATGAAAATCCATTAACGTACTCATTCCACTATCTACCTGAAAAACAATGTCGCCACCATGGCCACCATCACCACCAGCGGGGCCTCCGTTTGGAACGTATTTTTCACGACGCCAACCAACAACACCGTCGCCGCCCTTACCAGCTTGGACTTTAATTTTAACTTGATCTACAAACAATTTATTTCTCCTAATCATTATTAATTGTATATTTAATTATATTATAACTTAATGCTGATGGCTAATTTTTATTGGATTCAGCGCCACTTTTATTAAGACTGAACTTAATCGTCTGAGCAACCGTACTAGAAATTCCCAGTGATTCAATTTCACTAGTGCTTGCATCTTCAATATGTTTCATTGAACCAAAGTGGCGAAGTAATTTATTACGGGTCTTAGGACCAACACCCTTAATGCCATCAAGTCTGGAACTTAATGAATGCTTGGTATGCACCTGTCGATGAAAGCTAATTGCAAATCGGTGAACTTCATCTTGAACTCGTTGAACCAAATAAAAAGCCTGACTCTTGGGATCTAAATTCAATGGTTGATCAGAATCACCAAATAATAAATCAGCGGTCTTATGCTTATCATTTTTAACCATTCCTGCAACTGGAATTGATAGACCTAATTCATTAACTAATACGTCCTTAACAGCGTTCATTTGAATTACACCACCATCCATTAATATAAGGTCAGGTAACTCAGAATGTTCTTTTAATAGCCGTGAATAACGTCTTCTAATTACTTCCTTAGTACTAGCAGTCTCATCAGCGTGATCAACAGTTGTTAACTTATATTTACGATATAATTTCCGATTGGGATGTCCATCCTCAAAAACAACCATTGCAGAAACTAAGTCTGCTCCCTGAATATGGGAATGATCGAACGCTTCAATTCGATGTCCATGCGGTAATCTTAAGCAATCCATTAAATCATTCATTGCTCCAGTTGTTTTAATTTGATTTAATTCAATCAGTCGAAACTTCTCATCTAAAACCAACTTAGCATTTTTACCAGCCATTTCTAATAGGTCACGTTTCTGACCACGTTGAGGGGTTCTGACGCTGACATCTAAAACCTTACTCAAAACATCCTTTGGCAATACCGAAGGAACTAAAATCTCCTTTGGTAGTGGTTGGTCACGCTGTTGATAAAACTGTACAATAAAACTAGTCATTTCCTCTTCGGCAGAATTGACGACTGGGAATACCCGTTTAATTCTTTTCATTAAACGAGCTTGCCGAATAAAAAAAACTTGAATGGAAATCCAACCTTTATTGAAATAAAAATTAAAAATATCGCGTGGTGTAGTATCTTTAGAAATGATTTTCTGTTTTTCAACAGTAACTTCAATGTACTTTAACTGATCCCTTAAATCAGCTGCTCGTTCAAATTCTAAATTATTAGCAGCTTGGTGCATCTTCTTAGTAATTGTTTTTTTAGCAACTGAAACGTTCCCATTCAAAAAGGATTTAATCTTTTTAATTTGAGAATCATACGTTGCCTTAGGTACCGTTTTAAAACATGCTCCTAAGCATTGTCCCATGTGGTAATAAAGGCAGGGGCGATGTTGAAAACCATTACAACGTCTTAACGGATACATTTTCTGTAAAAAATTAAGCGTTTCATCAGCAGCATAAACATTTGGATACGGGCCAAAATAATAGCCACCATCATTTTTAACATTATTAACGATTAACAGTCTCGGGTCACGTTCATTTGTAATTTTAATATATGGATACCCGTTATTTCCCTGTTTTAATTGGATGTTAAAATATGGGCGGTGCTTTTGAATTAAAGTAATTTCAAGCAAAAATGCTTCTTTATCAGTAGAGGTAATAATGGTTTCAAAATCCCTAATGGTAGCGACTAACTTAGCAGTTTTCCCCGTATGACTACTTTTAAAATAAGAACGCACTCGGTTTTTTAAATTTTTGGCCTTTCCAACGTAAATGATGTGCCCATTTTTATCTTTCATCAGGTAACAACCAGGTAAATCCGGTAACAATTTTAATTTATTTTCAATATGTTCAGTAGCCAATTCATCACTCCCTTAATATGACAAATAATCAACTTTCTGCTATTATAAAAGAAAATAAAGGCAGGAGATGTAATGATGGGATTAAAAATTAACATGCAAAATGATCTTGATAAAATGTTCGGAAAGTTTGCCCAAATGGATCCTAAAGATAACGACCGCGATAAATTTATGAAAAAAGCAGAAAAGAAAAGCAAGGATAAGGCAAACAACAAAAATAAAATTTTATCACAAGACAAGACCAATAAATAAACACATTAATAGCCCTCACAAGTGAGAGCTATTTTTTTAGTTAATTTGATTTTCAATCCATTGCCAAATCTGATCTTTACCATGTTTGGTTTTAGCTGAAAACATAATTAAATCATTATCATCGACTTTAATTGCCTTATGAATCATACTAGATTGTTTATTCCATTTACTACTAGAAATTTTATCCATTTTAGTAGCGACCACTAACCGTGGAACGTCAAAATAATCTAGCCATTCAGCCATTTGACGATCATCTTGGGTTAAATCATGCCTCCCATCAATCAAAAGAATTACTCCCTTTAATTGTTGCCGCTGAGTTAAGTAGGTCTCAATCATGGTTCCCCATTTTTCACGCTCAGATTTAGAAACTCGTGCATATCCATATCCAGGAACATCCACAAAGTAAATTGAATCTTCCACCTCATAGAAATTAAGCGTTTGGGTTTTACCAGGTTGATTAGAAGTATGAGCATAATTTTTACGATTAATCAATACATTCGTTAAAGATGATTTTCCAACATTTGAACGACCAACTAATGCAATTTCAGGATATCCTGTCTTTGGATATTGAGCTGGATTTACGGCACTAATTAACAGATTTACGTTATGAACATCCATAGTACTTCTCCTTAAAAAAGCAGGTATGCACCTGCTTTTTAGCTTATTTAGATTCTTTTTCCTTCTTTAATACTAGCTTTGGCTCTGAATGCTCAGTAACTGAATCTTTATTTACGATAACCTCGTCAACATCATTACGACTTGGGACTTCATACATAATGTTTTCCATGACATCTTCAATAATTGAACGCAATCCACGAGCTCCAGTATCACGATCAATTGCTAATTTAGCCATTGCCTTCAGTGCATCTTCATTAAATTCCAACTTAACCCCATCTAGTTCAAGTAGCTTTTGGTATTGTTTTACCAATGCATTCTTAGGTTCAGTTAAAACCCGAACTAAGTCAGATTCAGTTAACTTATTTAATGCAGTTAGAATTGGTAACCGACCAATAAATTCAGGAATTAATCCAAATTTAAGCAGGTCTTTGGTAATCACATGTTGCATAATGTCATTATCATCTAAATCAGCAAGTTCACTATCATCAGAACCAAATCCAATTGTCTTCTTACCTAGTCGATCCTTTACGATGTTTTCAATTCCATCAAAGGCTCCACCCACGATAAACAAAATATTAGTGGTATCAACTTGAATAAACTCTTGTTGTGGATTTTTACGGCCACCCTTTGGTGGAACGTTAGCAATTGTTCCTTCAAGAATTTTTAGTAAGGATTGTTGAACCCCTTCACCAGATACATCACGAGTAATTGAAACATTCTCAGATTTCTTAGCGATCTTATCAATTTCATCAATGTAAATAATTCCCTTTTGGGCTCTATCAACATCAAAGTCAGCATTTTGCAATAACTTTAAAAGAATGTTTTCAACATCTTCACCAACATACCCAGCTTGGGTAAGGGTTGTAGCATCTGCAATTGCAAATGGCACATTCAAAATACGGGCGAGGGTTTGGGCTAAATAAGTTTTCCCTGAACCAGTAGGCCCAATCATAGCAATATTACTCTTTTGAAGTTCGGTATCACCAGGTTTAGTTTCAGCCATACTCTTAATCCGCTTGTAATGGTTGTAAACCGCAACTGCTAACGTTTTCTTAGCTTCACTTTGACCAATTACATACTCATTTAGTTTATCAACAATTTCCACTGGAGTAAGCGATTTAATTCCCTCACTCTTTTTATCTTGTGATAATTCTTCGTCAACTATCTGTTTACATAAATCGATACATTCATTACAAATATAAACACCAGGTCCAGCAACAATTTTTTGAACTTGATCCTGTGACTTACCACAGAAAGAACAAATTACTGGTCCCTTATTATCATCATCAAACAAATGAATCCACCTCACATCATTAATTTATAAACATCAGTTTCAACACTATATCATAATTTATTGCACAGTTGAAATAATTAGCTTGAAATAAAAAACCAGTTAGCAATCAATGCCAACTGGTTTTTTATCAAGAAATATTATTTTTCACTATCACTTGTCTTGCTAGCAGGCTTATCTTGCTTTGCGCTATCAGTAATTAATTTAACAGCACTTTGGATTGCAATATCATGTTTAAGCATATCTTCTGATAATGCACTCTTAATTGCAGACTCTTTCATACCATATTGTTTAGCTAAAGTAGCAACTTCTTCTTTAACTTCATCTTCAGTTGGCTTAATGTTTTCAGCTTCAACAATCGCTTCAAGAACCAAGTTAGTTTTTACTCGACGACTAGCGCCATCAGCAAATTGCTTCTTAAGGTCTTCCTTACTAGTTCCAGTAAGTTGGAAATACATTTGAGCATTAATCCCTTGTTGTTGCATATTAGCAAGGTATTGATCCATTTGACGTTCAGTATCTTCATCAATCATTGCTTGAGGGATTTCTTTTACTTCAGCATTATCAACGGCGCCGCTAATTGCTTCATCTTCAACGTTGTTTTTAGCTTCAGTTTCCTTTTCATCCTTAAGTTGAGCCTTTACCTTTTCCTTTAATTCGTCTAAGCTATCAACATCTTCGTCAACATCCTTAGCAAATTCATCATCAAGTTTTGGTAATTGCTTTTCCTTAACTTCATGAATCTTAACCTTAAAGGTAGCCTTCTTACCTTCTAATTCCTTAGCTTGGTAATCATCAGGGAAGGTAACATTAACATCAACGTCGTCTCCAGCTTTATGACCAACTAATTGGTCTTCAAAGTTATCGATGAATGAATGTGAACCTAATTCTAGAGAGTAATTATTAGCTTTTCCACCATCAAATTGCTTACCGTCAACATAACCATCAAAGTCAATAATTACTGTATCGCCTTCTGCAGCTGGCTTGTCTTCTTTAAGAACCAATTCAGCTTGTGATTGACGCTTCTTTTCGATTGATTCATCAATATCCTTCTTGTATACACGAGTATTTTGTTTTTCAACTGAAATTCCCTTGTATTCACCAAGTTTAACTTCTGGCTTTACAGTAACAACTGCTTTTAATACCCAAGGCTTACCCTTTTCAAGTGATTCAACGTCAACTTGTGGTTGAGCAACGGGTTCAATTCCAGCTTCTTCAACGGCATTGCTGTAAGCTTCTGGAAGTAAAATGTTTAAAGCATCTTGGTATAGTGATTCTTCACCATACATTTCATTAAAAATTTGACGTGAAACTTTACCCTTACGAAATCCCGGGATATTAACGTTCTTCTTGTTCTTTTGGAAAGCCTTATCTAAACCTTCCTTAATTTTATCAGTACCAATTTCGAAAGTTAATTCTCCATCATTAGTACCTTTCTTTTCCCATTTTGCAGACATTCTATTCCCTCCGACATGAAAATTTATTATTAAATTAATTTACTTGATTGTTGATCAAGTAACTTCGTTAAAATACTAATTAAAATAATTAGTAAGTCCTTAATAACTACATCTAAAAGTATACCATCTTAGCTAAAATCAAGCAATTAAAGCATCTAAATGAATTTGAATATTAATCATTTGTAAAAAAAAAGCTCGAAGCAAAAGCTCCGAACTTTTTAGTGTTATTATCTAAAAATTAGTCATCAATATCAGAAACAACACCGGCACCAACAGTATGTCCACCTTCACGGATGGTAAACTTAGTACCGTTTTCAATGGCAACTGGCTTAGTTAAATCAACGTGGAAAGTAACGTTATCACCAGGCATAACCATTTCAACACCATCTTCTAGTTCGATAACACCAGTAACATCGGTAGTATGGAAGTAGAATTGTGGACGGTAGTTTGAGAAGAATGGAGTATGACGTCCACCTTCTTCTTTACTCAAGATATAAACTTGACCAGTAAACTTCTTGTGAGTCTTAATTGAACCTGGAGCAGCTAAAACTTGTCCACGAACAACTTGGTCACGGTCAACACCACGAAGTAATACCCCAACGTTATCTCCGGCTTCCCCTTCGTCAAGAGTCTTACGGAACATTTCAAGTCCAGTAACAGTAGACTTCAATGCTTCGTCAGTAAGACCAACGATTTCAACAGGGTCACCAACACCAATCTTACCACGATCGATACGACCGGAAGCAACAGTACCACGACCAGTGATTGAGAATACATCTTCAACAGGCATTAAGAATGGCTTGCTGTCATCACGTTCTGGAGTTGGAATGTATTCGTCAACGATGTCCATTAACTTCAAGATAACTTTTTCTTGTTCTTCGTCACCTTGTAAAGCTTTAAGAGCTGAACCACGAACAACAGGAATATCATCACCAGGGTAATCGTATTCTGAAAGTAATTCACGAACTTCCATTTCAACCAAGTCAACTAATTCGTCATCATCAACTAAATCAGTCTTGTTTAAGAATACAACGATGTATTCAACACCAACTTGGCGAGCAAGAAGGATGTGTTCACGAGTTTGTGGCATAGGACCATCAGTTGCAGCAACAACCAAGATAGCACCATCCATTTGAGCAGCACCAGTAATCATGTTCTTAATGTAATCAGCATGTCCTGGAGCATCAACGTGAGCATAGTGACGCTTTTCAGTTTCGTATTCAACGTGAGCAGTGTTGATCGTGATACCACGTTCACGTTCTTCAGGCGCAGCATCGATATCAGCGTAATCTTCTGCCTTTGCCAAACCTCTGTCAGCTAAAACCTTAGTGATAGCTGCAGTTAAAGTAGTCTTACCATGATCAATATGGCCAATAGTACCAATATTTACATGGGGTTTTGTTCTTTCATAATGTTCTTTTGCCATTAATGAAACCTCCTGTTATTTTCGAAAGACTAGTATCGCGAAACCACGATACATCTTTTAGTATTATTATACTACATCTTCTCAAAAATACAAAGTTGTATCGCTCTCAAGAAGAATATCCTATAATATTATATCTATTCCATTGTTGTTTGTAAACACATAAATAAATATTTCGACAATTTAGATTAAATCAATTTTTCAATGAATTGTCAAGTTATTTTATTGAATCAACCATCTTTAATAGTCTTAACTGCCATTCATATATTAATCGATAATCTTCATCACAGTGATGAAGATCAATCTGGTTTCCGATTTGCAATTGATAAGCGACTTCAACCCATCGACTATAATCAGTAATAACATCATCGTTAAATGGATATAAGTAAGCCAAGAAAAGACTGAATGTTTTTAGCATATTTTGAAAAACAATCGGTGATTGCTGTCCAAACATGCTATTAATAATCGAAAAAATGTTTACTGCGCTTTTAGTTTTAGCAAGTGGTAATAAATCAATGGGATTAATCGAATGAGCTTTTTTATCAATCCACTTAATGTTAATGGATTGATTAATCTGTAACTCCCGAAGAATATCTAATATGTTAAATCGAATTGCCGGATATAAAAATGGGTCTAATAATGCTCCCTGAGCACCATCAAAGTAATTACTGACTGGTAAATTCATTGATTCAGTAATAATTATTTGCTGATTTGATAATTTTTTACCACCAATATGAAATAAATCATTTTCCAATTTATTAATCAGCTCATCATTTTCAGATTTATAGTCAGCTTGAAAATGATTAAAATCATTTTGCACATCTAATTTAAACGACTTGTTTCTGATTGAATTAATTATAATTTGCGCCTGAACAAAATTATGATTAAATTTAAAAATATTAATCATTAATTTAAAATCTTCTTCAGAATTTTGGTAATCATTAATTCGTTCTAGTAAATACTCCTTAGCAGCAAGATAATCTCCATTATTAAATAGCGTTTTCACCAAAATTTGATTTACTTTTAAAGACGGATCATCTTTATAAATTTTTTTTAAATCATTAATTGCTAATAAATAATGATGCGCATCCAAGTTTTGATAAATTGATTGCCACAGGCTTTGATTATCCAACTAATAATTCCACCTTTTAGTTATTACCCTTCGGACTGGTTCCTCTTTTACTACCTTTATGTCCCTTATGATGTTGATGAACTTCCATAATGACCGGTAAAATAACTGGACGCCGCTTGGTCTTATCAAATAAGAATGAGCTTAATTTATCACGGACGTCTTGTTTCAAGTGTCCCCAATCAAATTCCTTATTATCTAAATTGTACTGAACAGCATCATAAACAATCTTAGAAGCTTCGTTCATAAGTGACTTATTAGCCTTAACATAGATAAACCCACGTGAAGTAATCTTTGGTTGTGCAATTACAGTCTTTTTCTTTCTATTAATTGTAACTACAACCACAAAAATACCATCTTCTGATAATACCTTACGATCACGTAGGACAATGTTTCCAATATCACCAACACCAATTCCATCAATCATGACGTCACCGGCATCGACACCATTAGCCCTGATCATCTTATTGCCATCGTATTCCAAAACGTCTCCCTTGGCTGGAATGAAAATATTCTTTTCTGGGAAACCAACTTCCTCAGCAACACCAGCATGCGCTTCTAGCATCCGGTACTCACCCTGAACTGGAATTAAATACTTGGGTTTAAGAACATTTAACATAAACTGTAAATCTTCTTGACTAGCATCTCCCGAAGACTTAATATCGTCTGAAATCATTTTGACTTCAGCATCGGCCTTATAAATCATATCACGAGTTCTAGCAACATTTGTTTCCATTGCGGGTGCAGGAGTAGTTGCGATTAATACTAAATCACCCTTTTTAATGCTGATTGGATTATTATTAGATTGTTTACTAGTCATTCTTTGCAATGCCTTGATTGGTTCACCCATCTTACCAGTTTGTAAGATTACAGTTTCAGATGGATCCAATTTATCTAATTCAGAAACTTTTGAAATCAATAAATCCTTTTTAGGAAGATGCAGCTTTTTTAATTTCATGGCTGTATTGACAATTTTCTCTAAATTTTGATTAGTTAAAAATACCTTACGATCACTTTTGGCAGCAGCATTAAACACCTGCTGAATTCGTAAAATATTGTAAGCGGCACAAGCAACAATAATTCTACTATCGTTGTATGCAAAGGTACTATCAATGTAATTAGCAATTTTGCGCTCATTCGTACTTTGATTTGGATTTTCAGCATTAGAAGAATCACTTAATAATGCTAATACACCACTACGACCAATATCACCTAGGGTTGCATAGTCAGTTTGATAGTCCTCAGATGCAGTTTGATCAAATTTAAAATCACCAGTATAGACAATTTTACCAAATTTAGTATCAAGAACAATTCCCATTGATTCAGGAATTGAGTGGGTCGTTTTGAAAAATGTAACCGTAGCATCATCAAAAATAATCTCACTGTCTTCATTAATGACATTAAAATTATTGAACTTACTGCTTCCCTTATTATCCTTAACTAACAATTTTGCCAAAGCAATCGTTAACTCAGAACCAAAAACTGGAACATCAAAATCAGCTAAGAAGTATGGTAATGCACCAATTGCATCAGCATGTCCATGAGTTAAAAAGACCCCTACGATACGATCACGATTTTCCCTTAAATAGGTCATATCAGGAATCACAAAATCAATTCCTAACATTTCATTTTCAGGATACTTTAATCCACAGTCAAGCACATAAATACCGTCATTAATATCAACGGCGTACAAATTTTCACCATCTTCTCTTACCCCACCAAGTGGAATAATTTTTACCTTTTCCTTCATAGTTCACCTCAGAAATTATTTCTTTTTTAATCACGTTCATAATATCTATGAATTATTTTATCATACTTTAAAACTGAACGGATTATTATGTATTAAAAAAGCGGACTGCATTAATGCAATCCGCCTCTTAACAGTATTAACGACGTAGGCCAAGGCTGTTAATTAATTCACGGTAACGTTGTACATCCTTATTACGTAAATAAGCAATTAGATTACGACGATGCCCGATTTTTTTCATTAATCCACGTTGTGAATGAAAGTCTTTTTTGTGTGCTTTCATGTGATTATTAATTTCATTAATATCAGCAGTTAAAACCGCGATTTGTACTTCTGCTGAACCAGTGTCACCTTCGTGACGAGCATATTTCTTGATAATTTCGTTTTTATGTTCTTGTGTAAGAGCCATAAAAAATCCCACCTTTCATTTATAAACACCTATTACTGAGTAATCACCAGTGAGACGGTGGAAAACTAAGTTAAGGTTAAAATTGTTTTACCTATACATAATACTAAATAATCACACTTTATTCAACCATTTTTTTATTTAATTGTATCATTAGCCCTGATTTATCTAATTCTATTGCAATTGGGATAATGAGTATGTATAATAAAAAAGTGTTGAATTATGGACAATTACTTCGTATTTGGAGGTGAAATCATGCCAGTAATTAAATCCGCTATCAAGCGTGTTAAGACTAATGAAAAAGCAGAAAAAGAAAACATTGTTCAAAAGAGTGCAATGAGAAATGCTATCAAGAAGTTTGAAAAAGCTCAAGCAACTGGTTCTGATAATCTTGAAGAAACTTTCAAGGCTGCCATTAGCAAGATTGACCACGTTAAATCAAAAGGTTTAATCAAAGCTAACAAGGCTAGTCGTGATAAGTCTCGTCTTACTAGACTTTTTAATAAGTAATAAAAAGCTCAGCTCATGACTGGGCTTTTTATTTTAAGGAATTACAGCATAACTCCTTAAAATCAATGGTTCTGAGTAGAAGAATAATAATCTCTTCTGCCTGGAATCATTTTTTATATTTCACAAAGTAAAACAGGCCATAATAAGTAAAAACTCTTATTATGGTCTGTTTATTTAATAGGATCCATATTATATCAAAACCCATTTTTATTATGCAAATTTTAACATAAACATTTCAAAAAGTAGTTCTGGTGATTCATTAGTACTTTTTAACTGTTTTTCAATATCACTTAATCCTAAAAAGGCACGTTTTAACTCTGTAAAATGATATTTACGAATCGTTTGCATCGCTAATTTAACCCGAAATGGGTGTACTTTTAGTGCACTTGCCAATTTTCCCTGACTATATCCATATTTACTAAGCACCAATACCTGCAATAATAATCTAAATTGACCTAATAAAACAGCATTGATTTGAATGGAGGACTGGCCCTCCATTATTAGTTCTTGATATAGACTTACCGCATATGTTGTTTGTTTTCTTAATACCATATCAACAAGGGTAAAAATATTTTGATTTAAAGTCTTAGTCACCAGACTATTAACTGCATTAGTAGTTATTTGTTTATCTTGATGGCAATATATCATCACCTTAGGTAAATCACTCATAATAGCAGATAATTGACCATCAGTTCTTTGAATTAATTGGTCCATAACACGCGAATCAATTTGATATCCATGTTGATTTAAAAAAGTATTTACATATTGCTTAGTTTCAAATTCATTTACTGACTGTAAATCTACTTGAACAGCAGCTTTTTTTAATTGTTTAACAATCTTTTTTCTAGCATCTAATTTTTCATAAGGAGCAATTATCACTAAAATAGTTGAAGGCATTGGTTTTTGAATGTATTTTAAAAGAGAATCAATATCATGATCGATCTTATTTTTACTTTTTTCACCAGTTAAAAATAATGGATTATTTATAATCACCAACCGGTGTTCACCAAAAAAAGGTGCAGACATTGCATCATTCATTGCATCATCCAGTGGAGTGGTTTCCATATCGTAACTTGCAAAATTCATTGTTCGTTCGTCCTTTGGGATTACATTAATAAATTGATTTTTTAGTTGGTCAATCAAATACTCCTGCTTGCCAGTAATTAAATACAGTGATTTTAGATTCCTATTTTTAACTTGATCACTTATTTCATAATAATTCACTTGCTCACCTCTCCATATAAGTTTTAAATTCGCCACCATTAAATCCACCGTAATGATATGAAATCATCCCGTCAATTTGGGTATTATAAATCTTAATTCGTTTTTGGTTAAATAATTTAATTACGTCAGAATTAGGATGTCCATACCGATTATTTCGACCAGCGGAAATAATTGCAACCTTTGGACTCAATTGATTTAAGAATTCAGGAGCACTCGAGGTTTTACTTCCATGATGACCTGCTTTTAAAACATCAGCCCTTAATTCCGGATATTTACTAATAACTTGTTTTTCACCATTTTGATCAAGGTCTCCGGTAAATATCCAATTAATATTATTAATCTTACTACCAAGAACTAGTGAATCTTCATTTGCCCCCATTCCAGAATCAAACGGATGGTATACCTTAATTGTTCGATTAGCAAACTCCATTCCAGAACTTGCTAACAATAACTTAGTTTTACCCATTTTACCACTAATTTTAGCCATAAAATTTCGATTATTCTGCATCCCGATTGGAATAACCAAATTATTAACCTTCATTTTAGTCAAAAAAGCAGGTAGATCCCCACAATGATCAGCATCTTGATGGGTAATAAATAGATTATCGATTCTATTAATTCCAATACTCTTTAAGTAATTAATTGATGTCTTTTCAGCGTTAAATTTAGTTTGAACTTGTTGTTTACCGAAAATCACCTTACCACCAGTATCAATTAAATTAATTGATCTATTAAATGGTGATCTAATCAAAAAACTATCGCCCTGTCCAACATCAAAATAGGACACCTCACCAGTAATAGGAAAATGAATCATTAGAAATGTAAATAAGTAAACACTAATTAAGATTGTCCATGATTTAACATTCGGTTTATTTACTAATATTAACGTTAAAATAAATAATATAGCACTAATTAAAACCGGTGGTTTACCAAATAAAACATTTCCAGGGAGCGCACCCATCCAATTAACCACTAAATCAAAAATAGATAAAAATTGAGCAAGCCAAATAGATAAAAGTGGCATAAAGGGAAAGACAGCCATTCCAATAATTACTACCGGGAAAATAATAATTGAAAATAATGGTAAAATTAATAAGTTTGCCATAAAGGTTAAAATATGCCACTCATAAACATGAAAAATTACAAATGGAATACTCAGCATATTCATTAAAACCGTTTGCTTAAAAAAGCCCATTTTATTAGTAAAAATCAATCCAAACGAAAGTGCATAACTTAATTGGCTTCCAAATTGAATTGTCATCTGAGGAACTAGTATTAAATTAATTATCAATGCAATGCTCCAAATATCAATTCCAGCAACTCTTAATTTAAAATATCTAGCAATCAGTCCCGATTCAACCATTAATACCGCACGTAATAGCCCCACAGAGGAACCCGAAAATATGAAATAAAGAGGCAAAATGAACATAATTAAAATTTGATAATGCTCACGTCGTAATCTTAAGTAAATCAAGATTCGCTCCAAGATACTAATAAAATAATAAACATGCAATCCAGAGATGCTAAATAAATGAATTAACCCCAGCTGCTTAATTCCAACAATTTCATCATAAACATCTGCATTCATTTCACCAATAATTAAACTTAAAGCGTATAAATTAAGTGGTTTAGGTAATTTTTCCGCATAATTAATTAGGCCAAATCGAAATGAATGAATTGCATCAACTAGGTTAAAATTAGGGGCATCAGTAATATTAATAATTTTTTTAATTTTGATGGAATTTTGAATCCCTTGGACCGCATAATAACGACGAGCATCAAATTGATTTCGGTTCGTTGCGGAATCAATTTCTTTAATTTCAGCATTAACTACCATCAAAAAAGATTGCTTACTGGCCTCTCCATGGTGAAGCAGTGATGATTCATTAATCGATCCTGAGAATAAAACCTGTTTTTTAGACCCCCAAATAGTTGCCTTCCCATAATAATAGTCAGGTTGAATCGTTATTTGATCCGGTTGAACCCTTAGGGTAACCACTCGTTGTCCATCAACGACCAGCTGATTTTGATTTCCTTGACGGACGTTTAAAGTGCAAATCAATATAAATAAGGTTGAGGAGATAATTGCAATTAAAATTACCCTTAGCTCCCCAAGACAAATGATTCTTAACGAAACATAGGCACATAGTAAAATGCCTAGAATTAAATTACCGAAAAAAATAACGCTAATGGAAAGCCATAAGAGCGCAATAAATATTAGACTGTTCTTTAAAATTATTTATCAGATAAATAGGTATTAAATGGTAACATCGATAAAGTTTGTTGATCTAATTCAACTTGTTGTAGCGCAATTTGTTTTAATTTAATTAAATGCATTGCATAGTCATCATTATTATAGTTACGCAAGTAATTAATTTTAACGATTCCAGCTTGCAATAACATTTTCGTACATTGTAAGCAGGGAAAATCAGTTACATAAATTTCAGCACCATCAGTAGGCTCGCCAAATTTAGCACATTGTAAGATTGCATTCATTTCAGCATGAATGGTCCGTAAACAGTGACCATCGACCATATAACAACCATCATCAGTACAATGGGCATCCCCCGCAACCGATCCATTATATCCGCCAGCGATAATTCGCTTATCACGAACCAAACTAGCCCCAACTGATAGTCGGTTACAGGTACTTCTAGTAGATATTAGCACAGCTTGTAACATAAAGTATTGATCCCATGGAATTCGCTTCTTAGCCATGAAAATTCCTCCTTATCTATAAACACTAAACAGTAATGCTATTCTTAATGTTTTCAAACATTTTATCGCCAATTCCATCGGTATTCTTAATATCATCGATACTTTTAAAATTGCCCTTTTCTTGACGATAACTAATAATATTTTCTGCCTTCTTTTCACCAATTCCATTTATTGTTTGTAATTGTTCTTTATCTGCAGTATTAATATTAATTTTACCATTATTATCACCAGAATTACTACTCGAATCCAGCTGGCTTTGCCCATTACTTATATTGGAATCCATTGATTGATTTAGGTGTCGGTTACCCTTAACCTCGCCTTTTATGGGAATATATATAACTTGTTGATCATTTAGTCGCTGTGCTAAATTAACATTTTTGTGATCAGCTGATTTACTAAATCCACCTGCTAAGTCAACTAAATTAGATACCCGTGTATCAACATCTACCTTGTAAATACCAGGATGTTTAACGGCCCCCTTAATATCAACGACTAATTTCCCATCAGAACTAGCTGATGAACTAACACTAACTACTGATGTAGATTCAGTATTAGTACTATTACTATTCTCAATTCCAGAATTAAAACTACTTTCAAATTGATTGGTCTCTGGTGTTTTGTTATCACCATTTCCAACTAATAAAAAAATGATTAAAATAACCACAACTATGCCACATCCACCGATAATGTAATAACGATAGCTATCAATTAGCTCTTTCATCCTATTCATCTGCTACCCTCCTATCTAATTACTAAATACGAAAAAAACTAAGCAATTATTGTAATTACTTAGTTTTTAAATTATTTCAATTTAGATAGTGCATCTTTAAATGAAGTAACTGGAATTACCTTCATATTAGGTGCATAACGCTTAGCTGTTTTAACTGCTAATTCATAGTTAGTTAAATGATCTGGCTCAATTGATTTAACTGCCCTAGTGGGTTTCACATACGGAGCTAAGAAAATCGTAGCTCCCTGTCGCTTTGCAGCGATGATTTTCTTATCAATTCCACCGATTTCACCCACTGATCCATCCGCATTAATGGTTCCAGTCCCAGCAATTTTACGGCCTTTTCTGATATCCTTACCAGTTAGTTGACTATAAATTTGCAATGAAAACATTAAACCACCAGATGGCCCTCCAATTTGACCAGGATTAACCTTAATTGGAATTTTAGTCGTTACTTTTAAATTATCAGTCAAAGTAATTCCAATCCCAGGTTGATTGGTATTTGGCAATTTAGTTAATGGTTTAGTAACTTCTTTATATTTTGAATTATGGTAATAACCAATTTTAAGTGGGGCTCCCACTTTTTGTTTTCGAATATAATTTTGGTACCCTAATGCTGAATTGAAGCGATGGCCATTCACCCTTA
This sequence comes from Nicoliella spurrieriana, assembly GCF_023380205.1. NCBI lineage: Bacteria > Bacillati > Bacillota > Bacilli > Lactobacillales > Lactobacillaceae > Nicoliella > Nicoliella spurrieriana. The sequence continues at coordinate 1,112,169 of NZ_CP093361.1, read as the reverse complement.
CAATTGTATCACCAACATGGATTACATTTTTAAACTTAGAAGTGTTTAAAACATCAATAATATAAATCCCACGATATTTCTTAGTTACATCCTGATGTGCTGCATGATATGCGGTATAAATTGCTTCATTAATTGCGCTTTGCATATAAAAATTCTGTAATCGATCATAAGTTGCATTATCCTGACCGCCGGTTACATCTTGAATTTTTTCAATTGAGTAGTACGGATTTAATTTAGCATACACATATGAGGCTGGGGTCGCTTGACCAATTCCTACTGAAGTTAGCATAAATTCTCCGCCCTTATTATCAGCATGGCCCTTAATTTTAACAATTGGTTTTAAATTATCAGCACCACCCGGACCCTCAATAAATCGAGGAATTGGCAACAAAAAGCAGGCTGCAATTAACAGCACCACCCCAATTAATATTCCATATTTTAAGTAACGGTGCTTTTTCTTATTTTTCATCCAATCCCCGCTTTTCATTTATAAAGTCGAATACTGGTTGGGGAACATAATTTTTTACTGATTTTTTAAAATGGTATAATTCACGAACCCTTGTTGATGATAATGATTCAAAATTTGTTGTAGTCGGGATTAAAACCGTATCGATATCACTACCTAATTGACGGTTAAAATTAGCAAGTGATTTTTCTGCATCAAAATCATTAGTATTACGGACCCCTCGGATAATTACTTGCGCATCAATTTGTTCCATTAAATCAACAATTAATCCAGTAGTAGATAATACGGATACATTTGTTAACCTATCTACTGAACGTTGAATTAGATCAACTCTTTTATTAACATCGATCCATGATTTTTTTTGATTATTATATCCAACTACCACCACTAAATGATCAAATAGTCGACTTGCCCGATTAATAATATCTAAATGACCATTTGTCAGTGGATCAAAGCTACCTGGAAAAACAGCCTTAGTCACAATTAATCATCCTCCATAAATTTATAGATTGAAACTACCGTTAAACCATATTCCTTTTGTCGAATTAACTGATAATTTGGAACATCATCAGCTAAAACGGTGTTATTATCCGTTTCACAAATTACTAATGCACCTGGATTTAATAATTTTAATTTCGAAAGGTTAGCTAAATCATTAATCATTTTAGCTTGTTTGTAAGGCGGATCCAAAAAAACCATATCAAAAGAAATGCTGTTTTTAGAAAGCTTATTCAATGCACTTTCAGCAGTCATTTTATAAACATTAAACCGCTCTGGTTCGCGAGTTAATTTAATATTTTCGTTAATTGTTTTAATTGCAGCATATTGTTTATCAACTAAAGTTGCACTATTAAACCCACGTGAAACAGCTTCAATCGCAACTCCTCCAGAACCAGCAAATAAGTCCAAAAAATTTCCACCATCAAAATAAGGCCCAATCATATTAAATAGAGATTCTTTTACCTTATCAGTAGTTGGACGAGTTAGTCGACCCGGAACGGCCCTTAATGACCGTTTCCCAAATTTACCTGATATTACTCTCAAATTGAACCACCCTATTCATCATCATCATCTAAACTTTGGTTGTTTGCAAAACTTGTTGAGAGATCCATTAATGGCGATTTTTCTACATTTCGTACTGATTTTAACTTTTTTAATTCAGCAACCTTATCATCAGCTAAATCAGCATCTACGTAAATAATTGCATAATGCATCCGTTTAGAAACATAATCTAAAATACCATACTTCTTTAAAAAACGAGATTGTTTCGCAGAATAGACATAAACGATTAAACCAATTCGATTCTTAACATTCAAAATTAATAGTCACCCTTCACAAGCTTAAATTATTTATTTGCAAGCTTTCGTTCATTTTGTTTATAGCTAATTTTTAACACCATTCCTAAACATAAACATAGTGTAAACATACTGGAACCCCCATAACTAATAAACGGAAATGTTACCCCAGTAATCGGGAGAATTCCAATTACTCCACCAACGTTAAAGTAAGATTGAACTACCATATAAGTAGCAGTTCCATAACAAATTAAAGCATTGTAGTTACTTCGATCGCGAATTCCAATTACAATAATTCTTAATATTAATACTAACAGGAGAACCATAATTAAAATAACGCCAATTAAACCCAGTTCCTCTGCAATAATCGCCATGATAAAATCAGTATTTGGTTCTGGGAGATACCCCGTTTTTTGAATACTGTTTCCAATCCCGGTCCCAAAGAATCCACCGTTACTAATTGCGTAGTATGAATTCACTAGTTGCTGCCCGACCCCATTAGCATGGGAAAAGGGGTTAGCAAAAGCCACCACTCTTTGGAGCATGTAGCTACTTTTCATAAAATTAGAGGACTGAAAAGGGCCATAAGCCAAAAAATATAAAAGGCCAAACGCTATGGCAAGAAATCCAGCTAACCATCGATATGATCGCTTATAACTAATTCCAGATGCTAATAACATGATCACAACGATGGTTACATTGATTAATGCCCCACCTAAATCTGGTAACAGAAAAATCATCACCACAATAAAGATAAAAATAATCATTGACTTTAAATGAGACTTAAAAAAGGTCCCCCAACCATCAAAGACATCGGGTCTTTGCTCATCATCACCCAAAACCCTAGCGAATCTTAGAATAAAATAAAATTTAACAAACTCTGCTGGTTGAATTCCAAATCCATGAATATTAAGCCAACCAGGAGAACCATTAATGGAAGTTCCAAAATATCGTAGATAGATAAAAATTAGAATAAACAGAATTCCAACAATATTTAAAAGCTTTTTATTCTTAAGCCAGCCGTTTTTGAATCTAAATATAATTAACAAAATTGCTACTCCAAAAAAAACATATGAAGTTTGTTTAAATAAATAACTAATGGCACTACCACCATTTTGCATTTCAATATTAGAACTGGCAGAAAAGACCATAATAATTCCTAATATACACAAAATGGTGTATGGGATTAAAAGGTAATAATCTACGTTTCTAGATATACTTTTTAAATTCATTTCAAATCAGGCTCCAAAAATTAGTAATTAAATTAATTATATCATACATTATTATTGTCAATTAATGAGATTAAAAAAAGGATGAAGAATTAAATTCTCCACCCTTTTAATTAATGATTAGTTATGACGAGCAACCTTAGCTTCTTTTTCACGTTGCTTAGTGTTTAATGTCTTCTTACGAAGGCGAACAAAATGAGGAGTTACTTCACAAAGTTCATCGTCATTTAAGAATTCCAATGATTCTTCAAGCGTTAAATGATCAGGTTCTTTAATTTTAGCCATATCATCAGAACCAGAAGCACGAACGTTGGTTAACTTCTTACCCTTAGTGATATTAACTGAAATATCATTATCACGACTATTTTTACCAACAATCATTCCTTCGTATACTTCAGTTCCTGGATCAACAAAGATAGTCCCCCGACTTTCAATTCCCATGATTGCGTAGGTAGTAGTCTTACCAGCGTTGATTGAAACTAACGCTCCGTTCTTACGACCTGGGTTCCACTTCTTGATAACTGGAAGGTATTTGGAGAAACTGTGGTTCATAATTCCGTATCCACGAGTAATTGAAAGAAATTCAGTTGGATATCCGATTAAACCACGTGATGGAACTAAGAAAGTCAAACGTTGTTGACCGTTTCCAGTGTTTTCCATATTTTCCATAGTTCCCTTACGTTGTGATAAGGTATCGATAATTGATCCAGAATATTCTTCTGGCGTATCAATTTGAACAGATTCAAATGGTTCACACATTTCACCATCAAATTCACGAAGAATAACCTTTGGACGGGAAACTTGTAATTCGTATCCTTCACGTCTAAGTGTTTCAACTAGAATGGATAAATGTAATTCACCACGACCTGAAACAGTCCATGAACCTGGTTCACCAGTGTCTTCAACCCGGAGGGAAACATCAGTGTGCAATTCACGTTGTAATCTTTCAAGCAATTGACGAGCAGTAACGAAGTCACCATCTTTACCCACAAATGGTGAAGTATTAGAACCAAAAGTCATTTGAAGGGTTGGTTCATCAATTCTCAATACTGGAAGCGGTTCCTTTTTAGATGGATCAACAACGGTTTCACCAACATTAATGTCTTCCATCCCTGAAACAGCAATCAAGTCCCCTGCTTCAGCTTCATCAATATCAACCTTATTTAATCCAAGGAATCCCATTAACTTAGTAACCCGGAAGTTTTGAGTAGAACCATCAAGTTTCATAACGGTAACGTTATCCCCAACTTTAATCTTACCACGGAAAACTCGACCAACACCAATTCGACCCAAGAAATCATCATAATCAAGCATTGCAACTTGGAATTGTAATGGTTCATCTGAGTTATCAATTGGAGCTGGAATCGTTTTGATAATGGTATCAAAAACTGGCTTCATAGTGTGTTCTTGTGATGCAAGATCATCACTGTAGCTTGAAGTTCCATTCATTGCAGAAGCATATAGAACTGGGAATTCAAGTTGGTCTTCATCTGCACCTAGTTCAATGAAAAGGTCCAAAACTTCGTCAACTACTTCTGCAGGACGAGCTCCTTCACGGTCAACCTTGTTAATAACAACGATTGGAGTTAAATGTTGTTCTAGTGCTTTTTTCAAAACGAAACGAGTTTGTGGCATCGTTCCTTCAAATGCATCAACAACTAAAAGAACACCATCAACCATCCGCATGATACGTTCAACTTCACCACCGAAATCGGCATGTCCTGGAGTATCCAAGATATTGATTTGCTTGTCACCATACTTAACGGCAGTATTCTTTGAAAGAATCGTGATTCCACGTTCCTTTTCAATATCGTTGGTATCCATGGCACGATCGCCAATTTCTGTATGTTGGTCCAATGTATCTGATTGTTTTAGCAATTCGTTAACTAACGTAGTTTTACCGTGGTCAACGTGGGCAATAATAGCGATATTGCGAATGTTGTCTCTTGTTTTCAAGTTATTCCTTCCCTTCACACTAATAAAAATTAGTATTGTAACAGATATACGTAATACTATTCAGTATAATACAAAAACCGGTTTTAAAAAAGTCGTTTTGCATTAATCCATAACAAAAACTGTAACTAAATTAGTCACAGCATAATAGTACCATCTTAATTATCATTATTAATAGTAACTTAAATCACTTCACTAGTCAAAAATTACTTATTCATTTTAAACATTTTTCTATTAGAATTTTGAGCCGCCTTGACACATTTAAAAATATTATATCCAGAATTATGTTCAAACTCCCGCTCAAGAGTCCGCTGTTCCCCCTTAGCTGGAATAATTTTTTTAAAGTCATTATATGCAGCTAGTAGTGATTGACAGTTAGTTCCACTGTTAAGTTCATATGCATCTTCTACTAACTGGTATAGTTTAAAAACCTTGACTAACTCATCACGGTTCCACTCTTCAAAAAGCGGATATTGATAATTTGGCTTCATAAATCAAAAGACTCCTTAATTTATATTACTAAAAAACGAAAATGTGCTAAAATTAAACGTAAAGATTTGGAGGGAATTATTTTGTTTTTAATGGAGAATATTGTAAGAGACGGAGATCCCGTTCTAAGAAAGCAAGCTCAAAAAGTTAAGTTTCCACTAAGCGATGAAGATCGAAAGTTAGCTCATAACCTAATGGAATACTTGGAAGTCAGCCAAAACGATGAACTGTGCAAAAAGTATCATCTACGTGCCGGAGTCGGCCTAGCTGCTCCACAAGTTGGCGTTAGTGAAATGATGGCATCCGTCCTAGTTCCGAATGAAGAAGATCCTGATAATCCAATTTTTAAGGATGTTATCATTAATCCGGTAATTATTTCAAATGCAGTTCAAAGATGCGCGTTGACCGAGGGTGAAGGATGTCTATCAGTTGATAAAGATATTGCAGGATACGTACCACGTTCAGCTAGAATTACCCTTAAATATCAAGACGTAGATGGCAATGAGCATCAAGTTAGACTTAAAAACTATCCTGCAATCGTTTGTCAACACGAAATTGATCACCTTCATGGAACACTATTTTATGATCATATTGACAAAGATAATCCATTTTCTCGTTCTGAAGATGAAATATTCATTGGTTAATAAGTAGACGTCAGCAGATGCTGCGTCTTTTTTATTCAGTTAATCTTTCAAGGTCATTAATGTATTCACGGGTGGATTGATTTGCTAAATAGGCAATTTCAATGTGAATAAATCGATCGTACTGCCATAGATCAGTAATCTTAATTTGATGATCATTAATTTTAGGATCTGAATTACGGTCTTCGAACATTAACTTCAAATTTTGCTTTAAAAATGATAATTTCTTAGTAACATCTTGTTCATCAACTGCAATTTGGAATTCAAAGACCTGAATTCCCCGCCCCCAAACATCCGATAGTACTTTTGAATTAACAATTGAAAGATTATAGTTATCATTATCCTTAGAAAGTGACGTTAAAAAATCATTCAAAATTTGTTTACAATGATTTTCAGCAAGTAACTGTGTTTTTTTAGTGGGATTAACTACAAAAATGCGATGAATTAAATTATAAATTATAATTGCAATGATGATACCTAAAAATGCTTCCCAAAACAATCCTAATCATTCCCCCTCACCAATTAGTTAATTTAATTTTAACATGCATTCAATTATATGTGGCTATACTATACTTATTATTTTGAATATGCTAAAATTATATTAACTTAGTGCAGATTGCACGTGATCGATGCAAAAGAGTTACATAAAATAATAAAGGAGACTTACAAAGGATGATTTTTAAAGTTTTATATCAAGATTCTGTTAAACGGACTCCTAGACGGGAAACCACTAAGAGTCTTTACGTTGAGGCTAATACAGAAGTTGAAGCCAGATCAATGGTTGAATCCGTCAAGGACTATAATATTGAATATGTTGAACCACTAGAGGGTAATCATCTTGAATACGAAAAGAAGAGCCCTGATTTTAAGATTACGGAGTTTGAAAAATAATGAAGAAATTAAACGTCAAAAATAACGAAACAGCTATTTATGGCGTTGGTGGTTTAGGCGAAATTGGTAAGAATACCTACGGGGTACAATTCCAAGATGAAATTATTTTAATAGATGCAGGAATTAAATTTCCAGAAGATGATCTTTTGGGCGTTGATTATGTAATTCCAGATTACAATTACTTAATAGAAAACCGCGATAAAATCAAGGCACTAGTAATTACCCACGGACATGAGGATCATATTGGTGGGGTTCCGTATTTATTAAGAGATTTAAACGTTCCAATTTATGCCGGACCATTAGCGCTAGCTTTAATTAAGAATAAACTAGAAGAACATGGATTATTAAGAAGTGCAGAAATGCACAGAATTGATGAAAATTCAGTCCTTAAATTTAGAAAAACAAGTGTGACTTTCTTTAGGACGACCCACTCAATCCCTGATACGTTAGGGATTGCTGTTCATACGCCTTCTGGTGTAATTGTCCAAACTGGTGATTATAAGTTTGACTTAACTCCAGTTACCAACCAGCCACCTGGTCTTCATGAGATGGCCCGGTTAGGTGAAGAAGGCGTCCTTTGTTTGATGTCAGATAGTACTAATGCAGAAAGACCCGTTTGGACCAAATCTGAAAAATGGGTTGGTAAATCTGTTCGTCATATCTTTGATGAAGTTGAGGGTCGTATTATTTTCGCTACTTTTGCTTCTAATATTTCCAGAATTAAGACTGCCTGTGATACTGCACTTGCTCATAATCGAAAGATTGCTGTGTTTGGAAGAAGTATGGAAGCTGCAATCGTAAACGGTCGTGAATTAGGTTATTTAGATATTCCTGACGATGCATTTGTTGATGCATCTGGACTTTCTTCACTACCAGCAAATAAGACATTGATTTTATGTACTGGATCACAAGGTGAACCAATGGCAGCCCTATCAAGAATTGCCAATGGAACCCACCGTCAAATTTCAATTCAGCCTAATGATACGGTCGTATTTTCAAGTAACCCAATTCCTGGAAATACAGTGAGTGTTAATAAAGTTATTAATGAATTAGAAGAAGCGGGAGCTAAAGTAATTCATGGTAAAGTAAATAATATTCATACCTCTGGTCATGGTGGTCAAGAAGAACAAAAGTTAATGTTACGTTTAATGAAACCAAAATTCTTCATGCCTATTCATGGTGAATACCGGATGTTAAAGATTCATACTGAACTAGCCGAACAGTGTGGAGTTCCACTTAAAAATAGTTTTATTATGGCTAACGGTGATGTACTAGCACTTACTAAGGATACAGCTAGAATTGCTGGACATTTTACAGCTGGTGATGTTTATATTGATGGGAATGGAATTGGTGATATTGGTAACGTAGTTCTTCATGATCGTCAGATTCTTTCAGAAGAAGGTCTTGTTGTTGTTGTTGCTACCATTAATTTAAGTAAGCAAGAAATTCAATCCGGTCCAGATTTATTATCGCGTGGTTTTGTTTACATGCGTGAGTCTGGAAAACTATTGGATGAAGGACGAAAACTAGTATTTAGAACAATTCGCAGAGCCATGCATAATAAACATGCTACTGAAGCAACCATTAGAAGTGCAATTATTAATGATTTGCAAAGATTCTTATTTAACAAAACTGAGCGTCACCCATTGATCTTACCAATGTTAATTATGAACAAGCACTAATGAAAAGCGAATTCCTGAATGAATTCGCTTTTTTAGATAATCGATTTAAATAACTTATAAAGGAGCGTAAACCCATTGCAAGCCAGATACCTGATAATTATTAACCCCACTGCTAATGATGGTAAAAGTGCGGATGTTTGGCAACTAATTAAAAATACCTTAGATGCTAACAATATTAATTATCAATATAGAATAACTGAATATCATAATCATGCAAGGTTGATTACTGAACAGTACACTAAGGATTATTCTAATGACAAACAGTTTAACAACGTTTTGTTGGTAATTGGTGGTGATGGAACGCTGAATCAGGTCATTAGTGGACAAAAAAATGCTATTTTAAATAATCATAAATTAATTGATTTGCCAATTGCTTTGATTCCAGCTGGTAAAAATAATAATTTTGCAATAGAAATGAAGATCCCTAAAAATTGGCAGGCAGCGTTACAACAAATTTTAAATAGCACTCAGGTTAATTCAATTAACATAGGTTATTATTTCAATAACTTTAATGAACGCTACCATTATTTTCTAAATAATATGGGAATTGGTTTTGAATCCAATTTACTAAGCAGTAAATCTAGATTTCATTGGAAATGGTTCCAGAATCACTTCAAAAGAATTAGACGTTTTTGGCGGATTTTAGTCAATTTATACGCAATCCATGAATTTCCCCTATCCATATCAGTTAACGGTGAAAAATCTCATTTTACAAGGGTTGTCTGGCTTGCTATTTATAACGGTCCTTATTTCGATAATAATAAAAAAATAATGCCCAATGCCAGTATTTCTAAATCAGCACTAAACGTTATGATAATGGAAAATAAAAATATATTGCTAGTTACCTGGGGCATCCTTTTAATGTTTCTTGGAAAACGTTCTAAGCTCAAATTTATGCACTCATTTGAATGTAATAATTTAAAGATTAGTATTCCATCACTTGAATACGGTAATATTGATAATGAAGAACTTGGTGGTCATTTTTATAATGCCAATTTTGGTATTACAACATTTAAATTCATTAAATAATTTAAAAACCCCTTAGGTGTCATTTAACTGATACCTAAGGGGTTTTATTAATCTTCAGAAGCATCCATTGCTGCTAAAATCATTTTCAATGTATTACATTTTTTAGTTAGCGTCTTCATTTTGTTACCGTATTCAGGTTCGATCGTAATAGTATTATGACCATTTGATAGCAATTTAGCATTTGCTGCCTCGCTATTTTTAAGATTCTCTAATTCCCTGAATGCCTGTCTATATTCTACCAAAAGTTCAAATCTATTACTCACCGTGAACACTCCTAACAATTATTTAATTTATTAATTAATTCGTTACTTAAATTGTCGCGTAAGGGTAATATAACACTAATTCATAAGTTTGTTAATAGTTTTAATTCATTTTATTTAAAGCTCGATGTTCAAATGGTCCATAAACATCTTATTGACAGACTCAGCATAATTATTATTAGCAGAAAAAATAACGACAGTGTCATGACCGGCAACCGTCCCAGAAATACTATCTAATTTTAAATCATCAATTACCGCAGCTAAATTATTAGCATAACTGGGAATGGTATGAACAATATTAATAAATTGAATCTGTTCTGCTGATGTTACTGAATCTTCAATTAATTCATATAAATGGGCTAATTCATTTGGATTATCATTTTTATAGACCATATACCGCCATTTATCACCATCTTGTTGCTTAATAATATTCATTTCTCTAATGTCTCTTGAAATGGTAGCTTGAGTAGCGTTAATGCCAGCTTCCTTCAATTTATGCATCAGCTGTTCTTGTTTTGAAATTGGAAACTGATTAATAATTCTTTCGATTGCAGCTTGTCTTACTTCTTTTTTCATTTAACATCACTCCTTAATAAGAGAAACTAGTGTATCCTAAAAACAATCCCAACAATGAGTAGATCCCTAAAATTAAAATTGCCAGTGCAATTATTTTTTCATACCATTTGAATATGTGTGAATGATGATTATCATATTTTTGTAAGTAGTAAAAAACGGGAATTCCAAACATAAACAAAATCGAAATTAAAAGAATAAAATGAATTCCAGCAGAAAATAATAACCAGCAAGTATAAACACTAGCTACTACACCAATGATTATATTTTTAATTTGCTTTGGACTTCGATCGGTTTGGATCGAATACTTCAATTGGTAAAAAGCAGAGAAAGCATACGGAATCAAAATTGCCGAACTAGCAATTGAATAAAATAAGTTATACGCACTACTAGTAAATAAGAATGTAAACATAAACAATTGAACTACGACGTTGGTAACTATCAGTGAATTAACTGGCGCCCCATTTTGATTATCCCTAGTAAAAAATTTAGGAAAGGTGCCCACTTTGGCCGCTTCATATGGCAATTGACCAGCAAACATGGTAAATGATAGCCATGCTCCAGCAACAGAAATAATCAATCCCAAGTTAACCACAATCGCTCCCCACTTTCCAACCACTTTTTCTAATAATGCAGCCATTGCCGGTTGACTTAGATGTGATAATCCTGATTGTTTCATAACTCCAAATGAAAGCAACGTAATCAACATATAAATTAAAATCACAATGGAAAGTCCTAAAACAGTTGCTTTCCCAACGTCAGAACGTTTCTTAGCCCGACTTGAAAACACCACTGCGCCCTCAATGCCAATAAAAACCCAAACGGTTACTAGCATTGTACTTCTCACCTGGGATAAAACATCATTTAATTCAAAATGTTCATTATTAGTGAACCAAAAATCAGCAGTAAAAATGTTTAAACGAAATGAAATAATCATAATTAAAATAAATAAAAAAATAGGAATCAACTTAGCAATTGTAATAATCACGTTAATAAATGATGCAGATTCAATTCCTCGTAAAATCATAAAATGGCATCCCCATAGTACTACGGATGCCACTAAAATGGACCAAATATTTTGACCGTTTCCAAAAATTGGTAAAAAATAAGCCACTGCACTCATTAATAGCGTTGCATAACCAACGGTTCCTAAAAGAGTAGAAAGCCAATATCCCCAGGCAGAATTAAATCCCATATACTTACCAAAACCAGCCTCTGCATAACTAAAGACTCCTGCATCTAAGTCCGAACGCTGTTGAGTAAGATTTTGAAAAGTAAACGCTAACGAAAGCATTCCAACTGCTGTAATGATCCATCCAATGATGACAGCACCAGGACCAGCTCCCACTGCAATATCATGCATAATATTGAAAACTCCGCCACCGATAATCGCCCCAATCACTAATCCGACTAATTCAAGCAGACTTAACTTATGCCCCTGTGGCATTATAACATCGCTCCTTAATCATTATTTATAATTATTCGATTTCATGTATATAAGACACATTTATCCATTATAACGCATTGAATTGTAAAAAACTTGAGTTTTATAAAAAAAGAACAGCTATTCGCTGTTCTTTGAAAGTAATAATACAAATATTATCTTTTTATTTAGTAATTTTATCAATTGCTGTTAATTCGTCAGCAGTAAATGAAAGATTATCCAATGCCTTTAAATTTGATTCCAAGTGATTAATCTTAGATACCCCAGTAATTACACTAGTAACATTAGGATTATTTAATAACCATGCTAAACTCATTTGAGCTAAACTTTGATTTCTATTTTTAGCAATTTCATTTAAAGCATTAATTCGCTTCACGGCACTTTCAGTCCCATTTTTAACTAAAAAGTTATTCGTGCTATGCAAGTGAATCGAATCCGGAATGCCATTCAAGTATTTATCAGTTAGTAATCCTTCGGCAAGTGGACCGTAAGCAACTAATCCCTTTTGAGCATTGCTAAGTGCATCAATTGTCCCATCGTTTTCAATTTCACGGTTAAGAAGATTATAAGACATTTGATTAACTACAAATGGAGTATGAAGTTCTTTAAAGTACTTCATAATTTCTTGTTCCTCTTTACTATAGTAATTAGAGATTCCGATGTATAGTGCCTTTCCTGCTCTAACGATTCCATCAAGCGCTTCAGCAGTTTCCTCAAGGCTCGTATTTGGGTCAAAACGATGGCTATAGTAAATATCAACGTAGTCAAGACCCATCCGCTTTAAACTACGGTCGAGAGCAGCAACTAACGTTTTTTTAGATGAAAATGAACCATATACTCCTGGCCACATATGATAACCAGCTTTAGTAGTAATGATTAATTCATCTCGATATGGTTTTAAATCTGCCCGATAGACCTGCCCAAACATTCTTTCAGCAGCACCTGATCCTGGTCCATAGTTATTAGCCAAATCAAAACTAAAAATGCCCCGATCAAAAGCAGCTAACATTGCTGCTTCACTATCTTTAAAATTAGCATCATCACCAAAACTATGCCACATTCCAAATGATAATGCAGGTAACTGTAGTCCAGAATTACCAGCTCTTCTTACATGAACATTATCGTAACGATTATCGCTTGCTTTATACATAAACTCACTCCTAGTTTGAAATTAAATTATCTAAATAAATGATAAGGTGGTTTATAAAACCAGTCAAGAAATTCAAACTAAAAAAGGACTGCCAGTTTGACAATCCTTAATTTAGTAACTATTTAATTGAAATTCCCTTCCAGTTACGACTCATTCCAGTTGGACTCCAGACGTATCCCTTAACGTTTGGATTCCATAATTCAGTAGTAGCGGGTTCGTACACCGGAATAACTCCTTGATCCTTCATTAGAATCTTTTCAGCATTTGCCATATCATAAGCCCGTTGCTTAGGATTATTAGCATCTTGATTATTAGCCTTGTTCATTAATTGATCATATTCTGAGTTACTCCACTTACCAAAGTTAAAGGTACTATCAGATGTCAGTAAATCTAAGAAGTTAGTTGGGTCATTGAAATCAGCTCCCCATTTAGTAAGGACAATATCAAAATTACCACTATCTTGACGACTCATCCGGACTTTATTAGGGATGTTATTTAAATTAACCTTTAATCCAGGTAACTTCTGTAGTTGAGCTTGTAAAAACTCAGCAACCTGTTTTGTAGTGTAATCATCATCAGTCATTAAATTAACGGTTAGCTTCTTCTTACCACTTTGCGCAAGGGCTTGCTTCCATAGTTCCTTCGCCTTTGGTAGGTCGTAAGCAACTCCCTGTGGATATGCAGCAGCCTGTTTAAAGTTCTCATTTGTGCCCTTGATCTTAAAATCATTTAAAACACTTGGAATAAATCCAGCTGGTGTAATGGAACCATCCCGTAATACGTTTGATACCAAATTCTTTCGGTTGATTGCTAGTGAAAGCGCCCTTCTAGCATCAGCATTCTTAAAGATACTAAGCTTTTTCTCATTCGTTAGCATGTAAACGGTAGAACCACCGATATATGATCTAAATGCCTTATTATGACGATAGTTAGCAACCTGGGTCCCATTCAATGGAGTTGAATCCAATTTATTTTGTTGGAATAACTTCAAAGTTGTCGATGGATCAGTGCTAACTTGAATATTAATATCCTTTAAATGGACATTCTTCTTATCCCAGTAACGATTATTTTTAACTAATTTCCAGGTATCTCCAGTCCCATTCCAATCCTTTAATATAAATGGACCATCAGAAGTAATCGTGGAACTATTCGTCCCATACTTACTTCCATATTTTTCAACCACTTTTTGTTCCTGTGGGAAAAAGACAGGAAAGGCTAGTAACTTAGTAAAGTAAGGGACTGGTTTATCTAACTTAACCACTAACTTATAGTCGCCATCTGCCTTAACGCCTAATGAATCCGGATTTAACTTACCACTTTGAATTGCCTTGTAGTTATGAATTTGACTATACAGATATCCATACTGAGCTGCTGTCTTTGGATTAGCTGTCCTTCGCCAAGCATAAACAAAGTCCTTTGCAGTGACCTTGGTTCCGTCACTCCATTCAACATTCTTCCGTAAATCAAATGTATAAGTTAAACCATCCTTAGAAACGGTTTTCTTAACTGCCAATGCAGGAATTGATTCACCATTCTTGCCATTACGATACAACCCATCCCCAGTATGATTCAACATTGTCAAACTAGCAGAATCGTTTGCCTTTGAATTATCCATTGTGGAAATCGGAGTAGAATAACTTAAGTTTAAAGTCGTTCTATTGTTATTAGTTGAGTTATTTTGACCACAAGCAGTTAATAAAACAGCCGTTAATGGAATAGTCAAACTAATTGCAATCGTCTTGATTCGATTACTCAATTTATCCATGTATTCTCATCCCTTATTACTTATTATAAACAAGTATAATCATATAACACACGACTTATTTTTTCAATCATTAGTTAAATTGATCTGGACTAATTCCTGTCATACCAATCATTGGATCAATAGAATGACTATTTAATAATTCGTTCGTCAAAACCATCTGTTCAGATTGATTGTTTTTATGGAGTTGCCCATTATTAACATCTAGATTGTTTCGATCTGCTTGTTCATTAACTTTAGTTTCATGATGATTACTAATTGGGTCATGTTGACTCCCTTTAATTATCACTATTAGGCGTTCAGCTAAACTAGTATTTCTTCTAGTTCCTGGATCTTGAACACATCGTTTGAACGAATTAATATCGCCTGCTAATACCAGTAATTTAGATGCTCGGGTAATTGCTGTATATAATAAATTCCTTCTTAACATTCTTGTATATTGCGGAACAATTGGCAATAAAACCATCTTAAATTCACTTCCCTGGGCTTTATGAATGGTTGTACAATAAGCCAGGGTAATTTGGATCCAGTCACGTCTTTGATAGGTAACTTCTGCATCATCAAATGCTACCACCAACTTATCATGACTACTATTTTTACCATCAGTAATAATACTAGTAATTAAACCAATATCACCATTAAATACGTTATTTTCAGGACTATTAACTAGTTGTAAGACTTTGTCACCAATTCGATAATTAACATCCCTAAACGTTACTTCCTTTTGATCCGGACTGGTCTTTGGATTCATAATTGCTTGGACAATTTGGTTTAAGTTATTAACGCCGATGGGGCCCTTATACATCGGTGCTAACACCTGTAATTCAGTCGACTTAAATCCCCGTTGATGTGCACGCCCAATTACCTGCTTAATTACTGATTGCACTTGTTTTGCATTGCACTCAATAAAACTGCGATCAGATTGATTAGTGGTAAAATCACTTGGTAACCGACCATTTTTGATTTCATGTGCTAATTCAATAATTGTAGACTTATCATCTTGCCTGTGAATGGTATTTAACTCTAAGCTAGGTAATGTCTGAGATTCCAGAAGGTCACTAAATACTTGACCAGGCCCAACGGAAGGTAACTGATCTCGATCGCCAACCAAAATCACTTTCATATGCTCTGGAATCGCTTTAATTAGCGTCCTAAATAAATAGGTGTCAACCATTGACATTTCATCAATAATTAAAATTTGTCCAGTGACTTCACGACTTTCAAAATCATCATCCTGCGATTCGTTATTAATGTTAAGGCCTAATAACTTATGAATCGTGCTAGCTTCTGCACCAGTGGTTTCTCGCATCCGTTTGGCTGCACGTCCAGTGGGCGCTGCTAATAAGAATGGGTATGGTGATTCATCATAATCCTTAATTGATAGTGATAAGTCATTTATTTTTGCATATAGAGATAAAATCCCCTTAATAATCGTGGTTTTTCCGGTTCCAGGACCACCAGTCAGTAAAAAGACCGATGATTTCATTGCCATTTTAAGAGCGTTAATTTGCGATTCATCATAATCAATCTGATTTTCTAATTCAATCCGGTTAATCATTTTATCCACCTGTTCATCTGAGGTTGCTTGAGTATCATCCCCAGCCTTATTCAGGCGATTTAAATTATCAGCAATTTCCCATTCTGCATCATATAATTTTTTAAGGTAAACTCGATTATCCTCGCCAACAATTTTTTGTTCACGCGCTAAGGCAACCACTTGCTTACCTAGTTCATTCGCGCCAATTGATCCATCACGACTACCATTCAATAATTCCAATGACTCCAAAACCAGTGAACGTACATTAGTATAGGTGCCACCATTACTTAAAGCTAGCTTATCTAACGCAGTCATGATTCCTGCCCGTAGTCGTCCAGGTGAATTATTTTCAAAACCTAATTCACTAGCAATTCGATCTGCTTTTTTAAAACTAATTCCATTGATATCTTCAACTAATTGATAAGGATTCTCCTTAATGATCGAGAGGGTCTTTTCCTTATAGCAATTATAAATTTTAGCTGATAAGTTGCTTCCAAATCCATAACCATTTAGCCCAATGATAATTTGTTCAACCCCATCATGGTTTTGAACTCCCGAAACTAGTGTCTTCTTTTGTTTTGCAGATAATCCAATTGGATCCAAAACGCTTGAATCATTTAATATTTTAGGGATTAAGTCCGTACCTAGCATTGTAACGATTTTTTCAGCAGTTTTAGCACCAATTCCAGGAAAGTCATCACTAGCTAAGTAGGCAGTCAACCCCTTAGCTGTTGTAGGAGTCTCGCTTTCATAATGATCAACACTGAATTGCTTCCCATACTTATAATGATCAACTAGTTTGCCATAAAAGCGATATTCCGTATCCTGATCAACATCGCCAAAACTACCCACTAATACAATCTCATCCGCATCCCAATCAAAGTTACGTTCTTTGATTTGCACTGATAGGACCTTATAGAAATTATCTTGACTTTCAAAAAAAATTGCTCGGATACTGCCGACCACAAATAACTGATGATCATTTGCAGTCGAATGATCATCATTAAATAGATCCATTGATTGGTCCAAACTAAATTCCCCCATAATGATTTATTTATAATTAGTCGCGTTTGCCCTTTTGAATCTGAATAAACTTTTCAATGTCTTTTAACCGACTCTGTCCCTTATCAAAATATGCACGATCGTATTTTTTTGCTTTAGCAAAATAGTCATCAAATGGTTCTCCAAGAACCATTGCGATAATTCCACGGTCAAAATTGGCTTTTCCATTATTAGTGTCATTTTGTAACATAATATCAAAAAATTGTGCCGCTTCGCTAAAGTTACCTAACGCCAATAAACTACTGCCCAAAATCCAGTTAACAGATGGATCTTGTCGCCGCATTCCTTGAGCAGTTAATGCAAATACGACCGCACGTTTATAGTTCTTTTTAGACATATAACTTTGGGCTACCATAATATACGAATCAAACTTAAGTTTTTGATCATCAATTTGATTAAATTGTTGAATTGCTTTGTCATATTCACCTGCCGCATAGTAAACATTTCCAAGACCGTAAATTAAAGTATTTTTGGCCTTCTTACTTCGATCAGCAAATAACCCCATTGCCTTCATCAATAGTTCCTCAGCTTGATTATAATTACGTAATTGAACTAAAAAAGTTCCTAAATCATAATAAGTTCGGTAATCATGGGGGTGATCATCGATATCTTGAACTAATTTATGAAGAGTCTCGTCAGCCTTTTTCTGCTTAGCTTCCCTTTGCTTAGCTACTTGTTCTTGGTGTTCTTGATTCCCAGTTTGTTTATCACTCATCATTATCACTTCCTAATTTAGATTGTATCAGTAGAATCTAACTTTCTCGATAGATACTGTGTATCATTCCATTTAACTAAGCTAAATGTCTGTCCCTGGTCCTTGGTTTCCAAAATCGTAGTACTAGTATTAGATAACCCACCACGTTTCCGCAAATCAGCCAATTTTTCACCCAGTAGCGAATTAATCAAAGCATTTAAAGCTGCTCCATGGCTAACAATCATCACTTTTTGATCATCTCTTGGATAATCACTAGTGATCATTTCTACTGCTGGAATAATCCTAGCAACCACCTGTTGAAAAGTTTCCCCACCAATTTCATGGTTATCATATTTTTCAGGATGTTCACGAAAGTTATTGAACTGCTCAGGAAATTGTTTTTGAACATCGGTAAATTTTTGCCCTTCCATTTTTCCTAAGTGGAATTCTTCCAATCGATTCCATAGGCTAATCTCTGGAACCACTTCTAACTGATGACGAATTCGTTCTGCAGTAATCCGGGCCCGTTTAATTGGACTTGCAAAAACATGCTCAAATTTAACTGCCCTAAAAAAGGCAGCTAGTTGATCCATTTCTTGATAACTTGTTTTTAATAATGGTGAATCACCACCTGCGCCTTGGTAGCGACTCTCTAAATTCCATTCAGTTTTACCATGTCGAATAAAATAAATTTTCATTGTTTTACCCCGTTATTTACAATTTTATTAGTGTCTGTTACTTATTATAAACTGGATTATAGAAAAATAAAAACACCATACTAACGCATGGTGTTTAATGAGATTTAAATGTACTGTAATTCTTCCTGATTTTGATAGGCCGCATCAATTACTGCTGATCCTAAACATTCCTTGCCATCATATAAAACGACTGCTTGTCCAGGAGTAACTGCCCTGGCTGGTTCATCAAAGATAACCCGGATTTGTTTTTGATCGGCACTTACCTTAACAGTAACTCCGCAGTCTTTTTGTCGATATCTAAACTTTGCAGTACAGTGGAACTCACTGCCCCGTTCAGCAATATCGTTAACCCAAAAGGCATCGGAAGCATCCAAATAATCAGCATAGAGATGCTCATTTTCGTAACCCTTGCCAACGTATAATATATTCTTGGACATGTCCTTACCAACTACGAACCACGGACGATTATCCTTACCATCACCACCAATTCCAAGGCCCTTCCGTTGACCAATTGTGTAATACATTAGGCCGGCATGCGTTCCCTTTTCTTCACCATCAAAAGTCATCATCTTACCGGGAGTTGCAGGGAGGTATTGGCCCAAAAAGGTCTTAAAATTCTTCTCACCAATAAAACAAATTCCAACAGAATCCTTCTTGTCAGCAACTGCTAAGTTTGCCTCCCTAGCAATTTTACGAACTTGGGGCTTAATCATCCCCCCGAGTGGAAACATTACCTGGTCTAATTGTTCAGCAGAAAGTTGACTCAAGAAATAAGTTTGATCCTTATTTGAATCAACAGCACGAAGTAAGTGATTGTGACCAGCTTCATCACGATATAATTGAGCATAGTGACCAGTTGCAATGTAGTCGGCACCTAATTCCAAAGCATAATCTAAAAACGCCCGAAATTTAATTTCTTTATTACAAATTACATCTGGATCTGGAGTCCGGCCCTTTTTGTATTCATCCAAAAAGTAGGTAAATACCCGGTCCCAATATTCTTTTTCAAAATTAACGGAGTAATATGGAATCCCAATTTGTGAAGCCACTTTAGCAACATCTTTATAATCTTCAGTTGCTGTACAGACCCCATTTTCATCGGTATCATCCCAATTTTTCATAAAAACTCCAACAACATCATATCCTTGTTGCTTTAGAACGTAGGCAGTAACTGAAGAGTCCACTCCGCCACTCATTCCAACGACAACCCGAATTTTACTATTATCGGTCATTTATCTATCACCATCATTTCCTTAGATTTCTGATAATCCACGATTTGAAGGTCGCAATTTCCAGTATTAATATATTACTAACTTAAAAGAAGAAATGCAAATTAATATAGCTAGTTTGCAATTGCAAGTACTTTTCTTAAAATTAAATTTTGAATTTGAAAGTTTAGCTGTTCAACATCTTCTGGATGCTGATTGCCCTTAAAAAGATCAACCTTTCTGAGCCCCTTTGCATCGGTCACTGCTAATTTTAGTTGATCTAAATCCTTATTTATAGCTACCTTTAATGTAAAGCCAGTATTTAGATTAAAGCCACTTAATGGTTGTTTTAATACAAAACTGCCATTATTCAATTTATTAAATCCTAAATCTAACATGGTGAACTGTTTAATTTCAGGATTAACCTTAAATTTACGACTATCACCTGCTAATTTTTCTACAGTGGAAAATGCCATTAAAGAACCTCCTATGATTTCTTTTTTAAACGATTCACAATTTTAGTTACTTCATTAATAAACGTATTAATATCTGATTCAGTGGTAAGGTGGCCAAAGCTAACCCGAATCGATTCGCCAATCCGTGGACTTTGCTTGCCAAACATTGCGACTAACACATGCGATGGCTCAATGCTACCAGCAGTACATGCTGATCCACCAGAAACAGCAATCCCTGCTAAATCAAGATTAGTTTGAAGTACATAAGTGGAAATCCCCTTAATCCAAAGGTTTAGCACATGGTTTAGATTATCATGGGATAATTGACCATTAACTGCAAAGTCAATTCCGTTAGCGTTTAACCCATCCATAATCATTTTCTTAAAATGGTAGTATTTGTCCTGACGATGTTGTTTTTCAGTAGAATCCAGTAATGATACGGCAGTGGCAAATCCGGAAATTCCGGGAACATTTTCAGTTCCAGCGCGCCGTTTCATTTCTTGATCGCCACCCTTAATAAAACTAGGAAAACGGATGTCGCTTTGCCGATATAGAAATCCCATCATTTTAGGACCATTAATTTTATGAGCAGAAGTCGAAAGCATGTCGATATGATCAGCCTTTACGTCAACATCTAATAATCCATAGACTTGCACTGCATCGGTATGAAACCAAGCTTGGTGGTCCTTAAGTAACTCACCGATTTCATGAATGGGCATTCGGCTACCGACCTCGTTATTCCCACTCATGATGGTTACCAAAATAGTTTCATCATCCAGTGCGTCCTTTAAATCCTGTAACGAAATATTACCATTTTCATCAACTGGAAGATAGGTGACGGTAAAACCTTTTGATTCAAGATATTGAAGTGGTTTTAACACCGCTTCATGTTCAATCGCAGTCGTAATAATGTGTTTGCCTAGAGACTGACGCGCCTCAGCAGTTTGAATGATTGCAGTATTATCACTTTCGGAACCACCACTAGTAAACACAATCTCATTATCATCAGCGTTAATGCTTTTAGCAATTAAATGTCGGCTATCCTCTAAAACTGAATGAGCTTCCCGTCCCAATCCATAAAGAGTGGACGCATTCCCAAATATATTTTTATACTTATCAGTCATGTCAGCTAATACTTCATCAGCAATTGGCGTGGTTGCAGCATTATCAAGGTAAATTTCTTTCAAAATTAAAAACCCCCTTGTTAATCTTGATTTTGTAAGAAGTTTAGCATCATTTTAGCAGATCGTTTACCAGCTTCAACCACAAACTCATTAAAACTCATATCCGCATTTTCATCTCCAACATCTGACATTGCCCTAATTACTACGTATGGAATGTGAAATTGATTAGCAACTTGGCCAACGGCAGCCCCTTCCATTTCACTAGATAATGCATCTGGGAAGTGGTTTAAAATATTGTCAATTTGATGTTGACTTGCAATGAATTGATCTCCAGATACAATTAAACCTGTCTTAGCCTCTAACCCAACTGATTGAGCAGCTGTCATTACTTGATTAACAAACGACTGATCCGCTTTAAAGCGCGCAGGTTGGTCCGGAACTTGTCCATACTCATAACCAGCAGCAGTAGCATCAGCATCGTGGTAAGCAGTTTCAGTAGAAATAACTACATCCCCAACTGAAAGACCCTTGCCAATTCCAGCTGCTGAACCAGTATTGATAATAATGTCAACATCAAATTCAGTCACTAATAAAACTGAAGTAATTCCTGCCTCAACCTTACCAATCCCAGATTTAACTAAAACTACTGATTCTCCATTAATCGTTCCGGTAAAGAAATCAATTCCCTTAATTGTTTTTTTCACTTCATTTTCTAAACTGTCGTGAAGGCTCTTGATTTCTTCATCCATTGCACATAAAATTCCGTATTTCATTTTAAATTCTCCTTAATTTACAAAAAATAATACTAAAAACACAATTAAAATTCCAATCCCAAGCAAAATAATCAAAGTATCCAAGCGGTGAGCAATTCGTTTTGAGCGTTGTTCAGCAATTTGTTGTTTAGTTGCTTGATCTTCCCATAATTTATTCTGACGCAATCGTTGCCGACTAAGTGGCTCATCAGATGAAAACTGAGTTGCACTGCTATCCAAATCATCTAGATTATCGTTGTTTTCCTTGATTTTACGATATTGTTTTCTAGTCATAAAATCTGAATCTGAATGTTCATTGTTACTAATCACATTCACCTACTTACTTAATAATTCCCAGTATAAAATAGCCATTGCAGTCTTAGCATCCTTTATTTTACCACTATCCAAAAGATGCTTAGCTTCACTTAGTGAATAAGCTTTAATGCCCAGATACTCACCCTTATCGCGTGGTAATTCATCACTAACTGGTTCCAGGTCGGTCGCTAAGTATAGATCCATATATTCATCAGAAAAACCAACCGAGGTATAAAAGCCGGTCAAGTGCTTTAATGTTTTAGCACGATAGCGAACTTCTTCGTTCAACTCACGAACCATTGCATCTTTAGATGAGCCCGTATCCCTAGAATCAACCTTTCCAGCTGGAATTTCTAAAGTTACTTCCTGAACTGGTGCCCGCCATTGAGTCTCCATTAGCATTTTATTATCACCGGTAATTACCAGCGCCGCAACAGCTTTCGCATGGTAAACAATATCCCTACTAGATTCTTGACCATTAGGTAATTTAACAATTTGTTTTTCTACATCAATAATTGAACCATGGTATTTAGGTTCTCTTTTAATTATTTTTTCCTCTAAGTTCATCATTATCACCCATTTCATTAACTATTATAATTTTAGCGATAATTATTTAACTTTGCAATTTAATTGGTTTCAATGGGTTGGACCTTAGCAGCTTGCGGGCCCTTTTGACCATTAACTACTACGTATTGAACCTTTTCACCAGGGGTTAAGGTTTTAAACCCATCACCAATAATTGCTGAAAAATGAACGAATAATTTATTCTTATCAGCTTCCTTAATATATCCAAAACCTCTTTTTTGATCATATTCGGTAACAGTTCCAATTAACATTTCATCATTTCCCTTCTAAATTAAAAAAGCTGGGAAAGTTCCCAGCTTTTTGGTTATTCAGTAAATCCTTCTTTAGCAGTTTCAGGAAATTCCTGTTTAACGATTGCAGCACAACGTTGACAGAATTCTGGATAATCAGGATCGCTACCAACATCCTTAGTAGTTAGCCGACACCGTTCACAAACATCTCCTTCAGCTTTTTCAACGGTCATTGCAACATCATCACCATACTTATCAGCATCAGATGGTGCTTCTTGATAATCCTTAACTTCTAATTGTGAAACTAACAAATCTTGTTTAACATTCGTGTTCAAATCTTGAAGTAATTGTTGATCCTTTTCGTTGAGGTATAAGCTTAGCTTAGCTTCTGAAGCTTTTCCAATTAACTTTTGATCACGAACCTTTTCTAGTGACTTCAAAACATCTTCACGTAGATTCATAAATTGATTCCAGTTAGCAAGTAATTGATCTTCATTAGCGACCTTTGCTACCTCTGGCATTTCTGATAGTTGAGCAAATTCTTCTGGTTCCTTTAAAAATTGCCAAACTTCCTCAGTCGTATGTGGCATTACTGGAGTCAGCAACTTAGTTAATGCTACCACCACCTTGTAGACAACGGTTTGCATCGAGCGTCTAGAAGCACTGTCCTTAGCATCAATGTATAAGATGTCCTTCGCAATATCCAAATAGAATGCTGATAGGTCTGCATTAACGAACTTCAAAACGGTCTTATAAATATCCAAGAAGTCGTATTGATCGTAATAACCCTTTACTTCTTCAACAAATCGATTTAGCTTAACGAACATGAACTGATCCAATGCACTCATCTTTTCAAATGGGACCGTGTTTTCCTTTGGATCGAAGTCACTAGTATTAGCTAACATATATCTAATTGTATTTCTAATTTTCTTATAGCTATCTGATACCTTCACAAAGTTAGCCATCGATACCCGAACGTCAGCTGAAGTATCAACAGAAGTCACCCAGGTTCTAACAATATCAGCACCCATCTTTTCAATTACTTCAGAAGGTGCAATTGTGTTCCCAAGAGACTTACTCATCTTATGTCCTTCACCATCCAAGGTAAAACCTTGTGATAATAATTGCTTATAAGGAGCATGTCCAGATACCGCCACACTAGTAATTAAACTAGAGTTAAACCAACCACGGTATTGGTCTGAACCTTCTAGGTACATATCAGAAGGGTAGGTAAGGTAAGAACGCTCTGCTAGTACTCCTTGGTGTGATGAACCAGAATCAAACCAAACGTCCATGATATCATTTTCCTTAGTAAACTTACCATTTGGTGAATGTTCATTCGTGTAGCCTTCTGGTAACAAGTCCTTAGCTTCTCTTTCAAACCAAACATCAGAACCATACTTACCAAATAAATCAGCAACGTGGTCAACAGTTTCTTTTTCAATAATTGGCGTTCCGTCTTCACCATAAAAGATTGGAAGTGGAACTCCCCAAACCCGTTGTCTAGAGATAACCCAATCGCTTCGGTTTGCAATCATATTGTGGAGCCGCTTTTGACCCCAGTCTGGCTTAAACTTAACTTCGTCAATTGCAGCTAAAATTTGATCCTTAATTTTATCAACGGATGCAAACCATTGGGTCGTGGCCCGGTAAATAACTGGTTTCTTAGTTCGCCAATCAAATGGATAACTATGCTCAATTGGCATGTATTTTAGCATTAAGTTAGCTTCTTTTAACTTATTTAATGAAATTTCGTTTGCATCATCATAGAAGACCCCTTCAAAATCCTTACCGGCTTCCTTGGTCATATAACCCTTAGAATCAACATCAACGAAAACGTCTAGTCCATACTTCTTCCCAACTTGGTAATCATCGTCCCCAAATCCAGGTGCCGTATGAACTAATCCAGTCCCGGCATCAAGAGTAACGAAATCACCTAACATCGTTAATAAACGGCGACTATGATCAAATGGATGTTCAGCTTCAACGTATTCAAGATCCTTACCCTTAAGATTCTTAACTACTTCGTAACTGTCCCAACCAAATAACTCAGCATCCTTTTCCAATAAATCAGTAGCGATCACAAACTTACGATCGTCACCAGCTGGTTTAACAACTGAATAATCAAAATCGGCGGAAACAGTGATTCCTCCAGATGCTGGAATCGTCCATGGCGTCGTAGTCCAAACGGCCATATAGGTGTTATCATCCAAAATCCCTTTACCATCAACTACTCGTTCCCCATAAAATGCTGATGGTGATGTAATATCATGATATTCAACTTCGGCTTCAGCCAATGCTGATTCTGATGACCATGACCAAATAACTGGTTTCAATCCACGGTAAATCAGATTCTTTTCAGCCATTTTACCAAACACTCTAATTTCAGCAGCTTCAAATTCAGGAGCAAGGGTTAAATATGGATTGTCCCATTCACCAGCAACCCCTAACCGTTTAAACTCAGTTCTTTGTCGATCAACTTGCTTTAAAGCATAGTCATGACAAAGCTTTCTAAAGTCATTAGTACTCATCTTTTTACGATCATAGCCAGCTTGAGTTAATTTTTGTTCAATTGGTAATCCATGGGTATCCCAACCAGGAACATATGGTGATCTAAATCCATTCATTGATTTATAACGAACAATGAAATCTTTAGAGATTTTATTCATCGCATGGCCCATGTGAATATCACCATTAGCATATGGAGGTCCATCATGAAGCACAAACGTTGGCTTACCCTCATTTAATTTTTGACGTTGTTCATAAACCTTATTTTCAGCCCACACATTTTGACGTTCAACTTCTTTTACTGGTAAGTTTCCACGCATTTTAAACTTGGTCTTACCTAAATTCAATGTATCCTTTACTCGCATTATATTAGCTCCTTTTTGAGATTTATATACAAAAAAAGACTTCATCCAAGGGACGAAATCTTCCGTGGTACCACCCAATTTTAGAATATATAAATTCTCTTATTTGATATAATTGAATTGACTATGTATAAATAGCCAGGATTGATGGAAAATATTAAAAACAACCTATCGAACTCTCACCGCGCTTCGACTCGCTTGAGGCGTTTTAAACTTTCACTATCCCATTCAATTGAATGCTATTAAATTTGTCTTGAAGATCCATCAGGATAGTAAACGGTATTCGCTTCAATCTCAGATGAAGTACCATTACCACCTTGATCTTGACTAGATTTTACACTCTGTCCTTGCATGTTGTCAAGGTTATATGCCATTTCATTATTAGAACTATTCTGATTGAAGTTAGGCGCTTGATTCAAATCATTATTCCCAGCAAAATGAGCCCCTTGGTTAAATGAATTATTAGGTGCTGGCTCCGGATTTTGAGCAGGAGCGGGATTAGAATT
The DNA here is from genome assembly GCF_023380205.1 of Nicoliella spurrieriana. NCBI lineage: Bacteria > Bacillati > Bacillota > Bacilli > Lactobacillales > Lactobacillaceae > Nicoliella > Nicoliella spurrieriana. The sequence continues at coordinate 1,085,269 of NZ_CP093361.1, read as the reverse complement.
ATTATTATCAGAATTTAGCAATTCATCCCAATCATGATTTTGTGCCAATGCTAACTGTCCTTGTAATAAATGAACTATTTTCTCACGAAGATCACGACTAGTTGACTTCAAAGTCGTAATCTGAGTAGTTAAAGCAGATGCCTGCTGACTAGAATCAGCAATCATTTGATCAGATTGTTGCTTAGCGTTATTAATAATTGTCCCAGCTTGTTGGTTAGCGCTGTTAACAACCGTTTGAGCTTTGTTAGTAGCATCATTAACTATTTTTTGAGCCTGCTGTTTAGCTTCATTCAGAACAGTTTGAGCATTTCCAGTGGCATTATTTTTAACTTCATCAGCAGCTTGTTGGGCAACTAAAATTGATTGATTAAGTGAATTTTGCATTTCATTGAACCGCTTTAATTGAGACTGCGTCTGATTTAAAGCGGTTCTTAAATCGTCATTTTGTTTAATTGTAATCTGATAGTCTTTAATGATTTGATCCAAAAAATCGTTAACTTGATCAATGTTATACCCACGCATTTTAACTGAAAATTCTTTGTTATGAATATCTTGTGGACTTAGTACCATTTTGTATTCCCCCAAATCATTTTTTTAGTATTGATAAACTAATTCTTAATTTATTTCGCCGACTAACTCCCAGTACCTGTGAAACCCTTAAGCGACCATACCCACGTACTGATAGAACGTCATTTATTTCTAATTCATAATCGGGCCGATCAAATTCGCCCCAATTCAAATGTATTTTACCATGTTTAACCAAATCTTTTGCAATATTTCTTGAAATATTGAATCCTTTTGAAATCACATTATCAATACGCAATGAAGAAACAGTTGTGTTAACTTCCTTCCACTCATCTAGTGGCTCAATTATTTTATTAATGGGTAGTTTCTGTAAATCAACCTTGATTTTACCAATCCGGTCAATTTGCCCCTCCAAATAAATTTGCATCTCTTCTTCCGTAACAAACTGCCATCGCACTCCATCAAATAAAATATCTCCAATTACATTGCGTTCGATTCCAGAACCCATTAGAGTCCCCAAAATCTGACCATGATGTAAATTAGCAAACTTTGTTGGATATTTAATTTCAAAAAGACATAGCTTAAAGTCACTATCATTTGGCTCAAAATAGCTAGGATAAATCAGCGCACGTTTCATCTCAGAATTATGTAGCCCACCAAAGTAAGATACCTTAACATCTTCATAACTATTAACGATAATTTGTAATAGGTACATCTGTCTGGGATTCAAAAAACTAGTTAAAATAGGGCGATATTCAGTAATTGTCTGAGAAACTAAGTCATCCATTAATTCTAGAAATGGAATTTCATCCCTTCTAAAATGTTGTTCTATATTTTCATTCATAATAAATTTAACACCAGAATTTCTATTCTCATTAAAATGGATTGTAAAACTTGTAGAACAATTAATGCAATTACGGGCGATATATCAACCATTCCAATTCTAGCAAAGCTAAATAATCTTAAAAATGGTGCTACAAATCGAGCTATAAATTGACCAAACTTAGAATAAGCTGCATTGGGAAGCCAAATTAGTAGACAATAAATAACAATGATGATCATATAAAGTGATATTAATCGATTCAAAATGAAAAAAATTAAATCAATAACGGTGGTCAACATTTATTCAGTCCAACTCCTTATCTAAAATGATCCCTTAAATCTCCCTTATCATCACCACTAATTTCAAATTTATGGGGTGTAAATAAAAACACCCGGTCGCCAATTCTTTCGACACTACCATCAAGTGTAAATACCGTTCCACTTAAAAAATCAATAATTCTAGTAATTGAATTATTATCAGTGTGATCAAAATTAACAATTGCAGCATTATTATCAATCAAGCTACTACTAATCTTTTTAGCATCTGAATAAACCCTAGGCTCAAAGATTGAAATTTTACTACTTTGATTTTGTTTCTGCTGAATTGAAACAATTTTAGAATCAAGTTGGGAAATCGAGGGTTGGGGATTTGGTTGTTCAGGATTGATCTTTGACTTAGGCTGATGTTCATTTGGCTCGTTCACTTGATTAGAACTATCCTCATCATCAAGTCCAAAGAACTTACTAAACTTAAACTTATCAGACAAAAAACCACTCCTCCCTAAAAAAGTAACTACTTATTACGACGACGTAACTTAAAGAATGGTGGTAAATCGTCATCATCAGAATCATTATTATCGTTAGATCCAGTATTAACGTTATTTGCATCAAATGGATCAAAACTAGAATGTTCAGGTTTTTGATTTTGATTATCATTATGAACTGGTTGGTCATTAATATTCCAATTATTCATTGGATCATTTTGCACATTCGACCGTGGCTTTGTAACATTATCATTTGAGTTATGATTAGGCTTTGGTTGTGAATTTCCTACATTAGGACGGCTGTTAACATTGCTACTAGTAGATTGATTGTTATTTTGTTCATCAATCCCAGTTGCAATAACGGTTACCCGAATTTCATCACCCAAGTTATTATCGATGGAAGTCCCGAAAATAATGTTAATATCATTTTTAGTAGCTTCAGTAACGATATCAGAAGCACTTTGAGCTTCAAATAACGAAAGATCAGGTCCACCAGAAATGTTCAGTAGTACCTGCTGCGCCCCCTCAATTGAAGCTTCCAATAACGGTGATGAGATGGCTTTTTTAGTGGCTTCAGCGGCACGATTCTCACCACTCGCAGTTCCAACACCCATTAATGCAGAACCCTGATTTTGCATGATTGATTTAACGTCAGCGAAATCCAGGTTAACATAGCCAGGATTAGTAATTAAATCAGAAATTCCTTGAACCCCTTGACGTAACACATTATCAGCTGCTTTAAATGCTTCCATCATCGGGGTCTTCTTATCAACCATTTCTAATAAACGATTATTTGCAATTACAACTAACGTGTCAACGTTTTCCTTTAAAGCTGTGACCCCTTCGGCTGCATAACGAGTCCGCTTAGGTCCTTCAAAACTAAAGGGACGCGTAACAACTCCAACGGTCAATGCACCTTGATCTTTAGCAATTTTAGCAGCAATTGGAGCAGCACCGTTACCAGTACCACCACCCATTCCAGCAGTAATAAATACCATATCAGCCCCATCAAGGGCTTCTCCAATTGCATCTTCACTTTCTTCAGCAGCTTTACTACCAACTTCTGGATTTGAGCCTGCACCTAATCCACGGGTTAATTTAGGTCCCAATTGAATTTTAACTTGGGCCTGAGAGGTATCTAAAGCTTGAACATCAGTGTTAGCAACAATAAATTCAACACCCTTAACGTCATCTGCAATCATCCGATTAACAGCATTGCTACCTCCGCCACCAATTCCAATTACTTTTATTTTAGCACCCTTGTTTTCAGGTTCATCTAATGAAAATTCCATTGTAAATTCCTCCGTTTATTTAATCATCGATTAACCTACGGAAAAATCCGGTAATCGATTTGCCTAGTTTATTTTTACTTTTAGAACGAGACGTAGGTTCATCCATTGGCTCGGTTTCGTCAAAGTTTTGATTTTCGTATTCATTTTGATAATCTGATTCATTATTAGTATTTTCAATATCGTTTGTTTTAAAAGTAACTCCATTTTTTAGTACAGAACGAACCAAAACTTCAATTTCACTCATATTACCACGATATGATACCAATGCTAATGATAATGAATACGACGGATGCCTTAATCCCATCTGATCAGGAATAAAGATTTTAACATTATTATTAAAGGTATCAGCAGCTAAGGAAGCAATTCCAGGAAGAGCTGAAACCCCACCTGTTAAAACAATTCCACCAGGAAGTCCCAAAGCAGAAACTTGATTTAATCCCTGTTTTAACCTACTAAAAATTTGTTCTAATCTGGCCTGAATAATTTCGGAAAGAATTTTTTCAGAGATTTGTGATGGTTGACTTTGACCCACCACCTCAATTGGAAATTTATTTTCATCTGAAGCATCAACAGAATCAGCATATCCATAATCTCGTTTTAATTTTTCAGCACTTTCCATTGAGGTATTCAAAACCACTGAAATATCCTTAGTAATGAACTCGCCGCCCTCTTTGTCAACGGTAGTGTACTTTAACTGGTGATTATGAATAACAGCAGCGGTGGATTGTCCACCTCCTAAATCAACTACAATTGTTCCAAAGTCTTGTTCACCATCATTAAGCAGGTACTTTCCTAAAGCTAATGGACTAACAATCGTGGACTCAATTGTTAAGCCTGCTTTTTGAACTGCTCGCTCAACGTTATGAACAATTGTCCTAGGGCCAGTAATGATGTGACCACGCATCTCTAGGCGAACACCGACCATCCCACGTGGATCCCTAATCCCATCAAATCCATCAACGATAAATTGGTCTGGAATTGCATCAATAACCTGTCTTTCTGGTGGTAAATTTTTAACCATTGCAGAAACCGTCACTTGTTGTACATCTGAATCTTTTATTTCTCTGGACTGGTCAGAAATTGCAACCATCCCACTACAAGGTTCAATCTTAATTAAATTAGCAGGAATTCCAACCACAACGTCATGAATTTGAATACTTGCCTTTTCCTCAGCCTGATTAACTGCGTTTTTAATTGAAAGAGCTGCTTTATCGATGTCAACGATGATGCCGCGATCGACACCCTCAGAATTAGAATTTCCAACTCCTAGGACGTTCATCTGTCCCTTAACTTCTTCAGCAACAATAACCTTGATAGAGGTAGTTCCAATGTCCAGTCCAACATACATTCCTGAATTATCCATATTAGCTGGGGGACCTCCAATATTTTAGATTATTTTTAATTGAGTATTAATAATTAACTCCATTTTAATTATGCTTAAATGAAAAATAACTCGTATTAAAATCAAGATAATTTTAACACAAACCGTTACATTACAAAAGATTAACCAAATAATATTAACATTATTTTTTATATTTAATAGGGTATGAATATGCTCCTACTTCTAGATTAATAATTGATGGTTTCTTGATTTTAGAAACAATTGATGGATAGTAACTCATTTTAGATGCTAATGTATCACTTCTAGCGTAAACAATGTTTTTATCATGCATAGTTAGTTTAATTCTCTGTGGATCATAACTAGTAGGCGCTTTTTCGATTTTAATAATATTTTGTTTAACCGTCTTTGAAAGTTTACTGTATTGAACCGTCATCATCTTTAAATTATTATTAGGTTTAAAATTTACAAAAATAGGCAGGCTGGAAGATGGCGTTAAGATATACTTATTAATAATTTCGCCGTTATCTAATACAATATAATATTTATCCTGACTATATAAATAACCTGCGGTTCCATATTCAACAATTGTAAATTTAACACGATTAAGATGATTAACATCAAAGCTAGCACTCTTAACCTGTGGATTAGATTTTAGAAATTTACTAATAATTTGTTGACGATGGTTTAAAATATGAATTATCGAATCACCATTTTTAATCGGAATTGAGGTAATAATCTCATCTGTTTGTAACTTATGGTTACCAGTAATTGATTTTTGTGAAACCCTACTCAATGGTGAAACTAAGTATATAAGAGAAATTAACATTAGAACTAGTAGGCCCATTACGATACTAAATCTCATAAATGCAGCATTCAATTTTAATTTCCATTGAAAATTAAATCGATTTCCAAAAAAACGATTTTTAACTTTTTCGTTTTTTTGATAACGATTTTGATACTGCTCCCAGGGAGTCTGTTCGGTAGTATTTTTTTGATTGTTCTTCCCAATCCTAGCCATTTAACAAACCCCCTTTATAATTATTTATCAATTACTGAGCGCATTTCCTTATAGAGCCTTGTTGCTGCATCTGGCACCCCAATTTTTTTAGCGTTTTGTGCCATTTCATTACGTTTATGATCATCATGCATCAATTCATCAATTCCTTCAACCAATGAATTAGCATTCAAATCATCTTCGGTAATCATTAATGCCGCCTTACCATCAACTAAACTTTTGGCATTCTTAGTTTGATGATCAGCAGTAACATATGGGCTTGGAATTAAAATTGATGGAATCCCAATTGCAGTAATTTCAGCTAAGCTAGTTGCTCCAGCCCGCCCAACAATTAATGAGACCTTCGGAAGCATTTCTGGCATATTAGAGATATAAGGTTTAATTACAATGTTTTTCCCTAACTGCTGATTACCAAGCTCCGTTTTAACAGTTTGATATCGATTTTGGCCCGTAACAAATAGGACCTGGTAATTACGCTTACTAAACTCCTTCATTGCACTAATGGTTGACTCATTAATTTTAAGAGCACCTTGACTGCCACCAAATATCAATACCGTTGGTTGGTCATCATTTAATCCATATTCAGACCATTTAAAATGACTAACCACACTAGCAGCCTGTTGGGCACGAGGATTGCCAACAAAAGTAACCTTGTCCTTTGGAAATTGACTGGCAGCTACTTTAAAAGCAATTCCAATCTTATTAACATAATGAGATAAGAACCGGTTAGTTAATCCGACAACACTGTTTTGTTCGTGAATCATTGTTTTGACATGTAAACGATTAGCAGCATAGACAACCGCTCCAGAAACATAACCACCGGTCCCAATTACAATATCTGGCTTAAATTGCTTAATAATTTTTTTAGAGTCATGAACGCTTCGTAAAAATAAACTAACAGTCTTAATGTTATCCAATGATAATGAACGTTTAAATCCCTGAATTTTTAATTCTTTAAATTCGATTCCACGTTGTGGAACAATATCTTTTTCCAATCCACGAGTAGAACCAATGTATAAAATTTGAGAATCTGGTTCTTGTTTTTTTACCTCTTCAATTAGAGCCAGTGCAGGATAAATATGCCCACCAGTTCCACCACCTGATACAATCAAACGCATTATTTTTCCTCCTGTTTTCCAGTTAGTTGTTCTACATCTTTAATAAATTCATCACCACGAACTTCAAATGTTTCAAATTGATCCCAACTAGCATTTGCTGGCGATAATAATACAATATCCCCGGGAGCACTCATTGATTCAGCAACTGGAACCGCCTCATCTAAGGTGTTTACCAATTTAATTTGTCGGATTCCTGCTTTTTCAGCAGCATCCTTCAATAGATATTTAGTCTGACCAAATAAAACAATTCCCTTTACATGTTCAGCTAAATCAGGGACTAACTTATCAAATGTATAACCCCGATCTAATCCACCTGCTAATAAAATAATTGGAGCTTTAAAGCCACGTAATGCCATTTGAGTAGCTTCAATATCAGTTGCCTTAGAATCATTATAGTACTTACGTCCGTTAGCACTCAAAACATATTGGACGCGGTGTCTAACCCCACCAAATGTGGTCAAGACGTGTTTGATTGATTGATCAGATTTACCAACAATCTTGGCAACTGTAATTGCTGCTAATGCATTTTCAACATTTTGTTCACCAGGAATTCTGATATCCTTAGCATCCATAATGTAATTTGATTGAAAGTATAATTTTCCGTTTTCTTCATATGCGCCATCCCTAGATTTAGCTAACCTAGAAAATGGAACTACCTTAGCACGACTTTGCTTACTCAGCTGCTGCAATTCATTAGAATCAAAATTAACCACGAAGTAATCATTTTCATTCTGATTCATGGTAATCCGCATCTTAGCCTTTACATAATTTTCACGCGTTTTATGATAATCTAAATGGTTTGCAAAAATATTAGTAAGAACTGCAATGTGTGGGTGTAAAGTAGTAATTCCTAATAACATGAAACTAGAAATCTCCATCACCATTGTATCACCAGGATTAATTTGCTCAGCAACCTTTGAAGCTGAAATTCCAATATTACCAACTGAATATGCAGTTCCAGAGTGACGATCTTGATTTAGCATTTTAGTAATCATAGTAGTGGTAGTTGTTTTACCATTGCTCCCGGTAACACAAACTAAATCACCATCGTTAATTTCGCTAGCTAATTCCACCTCAGTAATAATTGGCATTCTTAAAGCACTAGCGCGTTGAACAACAACGTTATCGTATGGAATTCCTGGATTTTTTACCATTAAATCAAATTTAGAATCCAATAAATTATCTGGATGACCTCCAGTAATCACATTAATCGATGGATTTAATTGGTTTAGTCCACTTAGTTTGTTTGCTGGTTTAGAATCATTAATTGTAACTTTGGCACCTAATTTAACTAATAAATTAGCTGCATTGATGCCACTTTTACCAGCTCCTAACACCAAAATATTTTTATTTTGATAACTACTAATCTGCTTCATCATGTCTACCTCCAAGTCAATCTATTAAATCATGAATAACAATCCCGTTACAGCTGCAAATAACCCAACTAACCAAAAAACGATGTCAACCTTCCATTCAGACCAACCACTCATTTCAAAATGATGATGAATTGGAGACATCTTAAAAATTCGTTTACCAGTTAATTTAAACGAGGTCACTTGAATAATTACGCTTAGGGTTTCAATTACAAATACAATTCCGATCCAAATTAACGATAACTCATGATGAAGTAGAATTGAAACTGCCGCTAGTGAACCACCTAGTGCTAATGAACCCATATCTCCCATAAAAATTTTAGCAGGTTTATGGTTAAAAATAATAAATGCAAGCATCGCTCCAACAACCGATGAACAGAAGATCAGTACTTCAAACTGTCCTTGGAAATAAGCGATGATTCCATATGCACCAAATGCAATGATTGAGAGCCCAGAAACTAGTCCATCTAAGCCGTCAGTTAGATTAACAGCATTCGAAAAACCAGTCAGCCAAATAATAATAAAAAGTGCATATAACCAACCAAGATGGATATTTCCAACTACTGGAATCCGTAATGCTAATGGAAAATAATAACTAAAAACCCATGTAAAAACAACGCCACCAACAATTTGGCCTAATAATTTCTGCCAAGCTTTTAATCCTTCATTTTGGCGTTTAAAAATTTTAATGCTATCATCCCACATTCCAAGAAGTCCATACAATAATAGAATGAACAGCAAAATTAATAGCGTTGGTTTCATCTGACCAACAAAAAGTGAATAAGCAAGGCTTGTAATGATAATTGCAATGATAAACCATAATCCACCCATCGTAGGGGTACCAGATTTTTTTTCATGCCATTTAGGACCTTCTTCTCTAATCATTTGTCCTTCATGTTTAGCTCTAAAATAACTAATTAGTTTTGGCATTCCTACTAAAGTAATTACAAAACTAATTATTATTGGTACAATCCAATTCATAATTTTATCAATCCTTAATTTTTATTAAATTTAATTACTAACGTCTTATTTGATTCTATTGATGCACCCGTTGCAATGCTTTGGTCTTTAACTACTCCTTCACCACTAGTTCTCAACTTCAAACCAACTAATTGACAGTAAACAGAAACATCTGACTCACTCCAACCCTTTAAGTTAATCATTCGCTGTGCCCCATTGGTAATTAAAATTAACTTCCGGTTCTTAAATATTTTTTCACCGCCAACGACTGATTGTTTAGTAATCGTATTTCCACTCCCTACGATGGTTGCACTGACACCAGCAGCTGCTAATTTACGATTAGCAGCCGAAACACTGGAACCAATTAGGGTTGGCATTTTAACAGTATTTGTAGTTTTGCCAATTTTATCTTCAGAAAGAGCTCGCTTCAATACCGGTTTAAAAATTTCAGCTAAATATTGAGATGCTGTTAGCTTGCTATTAGTTAAATTGGGTTGCTTCATAGTAATATACATTACATATTTAGGATCACTAGCGGGTGCCATTCCAGCAACTGAGTATAGATAGGAATTATCACCTGATGAATATCCTCCATTACCATTACTTACCTGGGCAGTTCCAGTTTTAGCAGCAATTCGGTATCCAGGAATTTTATAATCAGCACCAATTCCATATGGTTTATATACTACGTCTTCCATATGTTGACGAACTTCTTTCGCGGTTTTAGCAGTAATTGGCGTTCCGACTACCTTCTTGGGATAAGATTTAACAACCTTATTATTATTAGGGTTTACGATTTTAGTAATAAACCGTGGTTGTAGCATCTTACCATCATTTGAAACCGCAGAAAGCGCCCTCATTATTTGCATTGATGTAACTTGAATTCCTTGTCCAAATGCAGTATTTGCTTGTTCAATTGGATATTTAAACTGAACACTTCCGGATTGCTCACCATCTAGTCCAGTATTAACACTTTTTAGGAATTGGAACCGTTTAATATAATCCATCCAAGTACTAGCGCCCATATTTTGCTCTAGATGGGCCATTGCAACATTGCTAGAAAGTGCAAATCCTTTATTATAAGTAATTGTCCCCCAACCACTTGGGTTCCAATCAGGAACGATATTACCATCGATATCATATTTTCCAGATTGATAGTAAGCGTTCCCGTCATAATGGTGACTGTTAATTGCTGCAGCCATGGTAAATATTTTCATTGTGGATCCTGGTTCAAATTGATCTTCAACCAAAGTATCACGCCAAATGCTCCCAATCCCCTCTTTATTTGTAGCATTAAAAGTCGGCCGTTGTGTCGCTGCTAAAATCTCTCCAGTTTTGGCATTCATCAAAACCGCATTCATCGATGAAGGATGGACTTGAGCATAAACACTAGACATTTCAGTTTCTAACAAGGTTTGCAGTCGATAATCTAGCGTTGTATAAATATTATCACCATTTTTAACTGGTTTATCCTTTTTAACCCCATTAGGTAATTGATAACCATAAACATCATTTTGAACTTTTTTAATTCCATCGGTTCCGGTTAGATAATTATTAAATGCTTTTTCAATGCCCATTTGACCTACTAAACTAGTACTATCGGTTTTATTATCCGTAAACGGAGAAGCAATTCCAATTAAGTGTGAAGCAAAAATTCCATTTGGATACAATCTTGATTGTTGCTGAATAAAGTTAATTCCACGAAGATGCTGATCATCAATTTTTTGCTTCGTTGTTAATGAAATATTTTGGCCAGCACTACCAAATTCAACCTGGAAAGTATTTTTATTTGAGGGATTTAAATCTTTTAAGACCCGCTTATAAGAAATTGGTAAGATTTTAGATAATGAACGAGCGACTTTTTTCTTATTATCAACGTAAATTGGCTTTCCATTAACACTTTTTTGATTTTTATCAAGGACAGCATAAATCGAATAGGTACTAGTGTCTTCAGCAATTGGTTGATCATTTGCATCATAAATGGTCCCTCGTTTGGCTTTAATGACACTAGTCTGAGTATATAAATTTTGTGCTTTTTGAATTAAATTAACATCGCTAATATTTTTAAAAAGTCCAATGTAGGAAAATCGTAATATCATTAGAACAAAAACGAAAAGGGATAAACCGAAGAGGCCTACCCCATAATATTTACGATTTTGTTTAATTGTTCGTTTCCCAATTAAAGATTTCTTACTCATTTTCTAACATTCCTTATATTATTATTAGAAAGCGACAAGCCATTCTTCTGAGCAATTTTTTGGAGACGACTACTACTTTGTAATTCACTCACTTCTTGCTTAAGATTGCTATTATCGTTATGTATTTTTTCCACCTTTTGATTAACATTTTGTAAATTTTGTTGAGCCAAACTAAGATTAACCTTTGCAGAAATTAAAACTAAGACAAGCGCAATAAAACCGACCAAGAGTGAGATATATAGAAATATTTCCATTCTAGAAATTCCGTTCTTTTTATGAGGATTAGGATTTCTAGATTGACGAACTTTATTTCTTTCAACTCCACCGGAAATAAGACCCTCATCTGGGGTTTGCACATATACACTTTTTTCCATCATAAACAACATCACTCCTAACCGGGTTATTTAACCCTTTCAATTACTCTTAGTTTAGCGCTATGAGAACGGTGATTAACCTCAATTTCATCCCTACTAGGCAAGATTGGTTTTCGGCTAACTAATTTAAAATCTGGTTTTAGCTCATCAGGAATTACTGGTAATCCTTGTGGCAAGTCCTGAATCGATGTTTTTTCTTTGAACATTGTTTTAACTAGTCGATCTTCAAGTGATTGAAACGTAATTACGCTAATTCGACCACCAACTGAGACCATATCAATCGCCTGTTCAAGTGAATCTTCAAGCGCTCCTAATTCATCATTTACAGCAATCCGAACAGCTTGAAACACTTTTTTAGCAGGATGACCACCATGCCGACGGGCAGCAGCTGGAATCCCTGCTTTAATCACTTCAACTAGGTCATCGGTAGTATCAATTGGCCTTTGAGAGCGTGTTTTTTCAATTAAACGTGCAATTGGTTTAGCAAATTTTTCTTCACCATAGCGGAAAAAGATTCTCACTAGTTGTTCGTATGACCATTCATTAATAATTTGCCAAGCATCTAAAGGATTTCTTTGATCCATTCGCATATCCAAACGAGCATTTTTACGATAACTAAAGCCGCGTTCGGCATCATCAAATTGTGGTGAAGAAACTCCTAAATCATATAAAACGCCGTCAACAGAAAAAACATTTTGTTGATTTAAATCTATTTTTAAATTTCTAAAATTATCATGAATAAATGTCAATTCATTTTGACTAAGGTATTTAGCAAGGTGTTCATGATTATAGTCAATTGCAACTTGGTCTTGATCAAAAGCGTATAAATGACCTCCTGATAAAGACTGAAGGATTTTAGAACTATGGCCACCACCACCTAAAGTACAATCAACGTAAGTCCCATTTGATTGAATATTCAATTCTGATACAGCTTCTGTTAATAATACCGTCTGGTGATCAAACTTAACCACTACTAGATGCTCCCTACTAAAATAAATTATTGAAATGAATAAACATTAAAAATTATCCGATTCTATTTAACTAAATTTTACCACGATAAGAGCGTTTATACTACATTTTCAGTAGATTTAATTAAATATAAAACTCAGTTCGACATTCTTTCTACCGTCTATTTAATAAATATTGAGAAAATCCAGACAAATGGAAAGCAAATGTCTCCGAGTCTCCAGATTAGTTTAATGGTTCTAAACCAATTGACATCTCCATGCTTAAAAAATGCATTTGAAATATAAATAATCGCAAATAAAACAAATGGAATTAATACCCATGGTAAAAAAGTATAAAAAGATGAATCAATGGTATTAGAGTAGGTAAAATAAATCCAAATTGGCAACAGTGTATCGATTGGTTTAAATCCATTAAAAATTTTAAATTTAAAAGTACTCTTAATAAAGATGCTAATTATTGAAATAATGATCAATAATAATATTTGAAATATGATGTTCAACAAAATACCAAGTCCTAACATAAATTAATATTGGAACAGTTGCAAAACAAGTTATCTAAATGTACACTTGTAATTAAGTTACTAATCACCGAAAGTGAGGGATACAATTGGCAAAGAAGAAAAAAAGCACCTTCCAAAAAGTTGTTAATACTGTTGTTTGGTTAATGATCATTTTCTTAGTTCTTGGTGTTCTGCTACCCGTTGCTAGCTCATTATATAATAACTAAATATTAATTTTAAACATTAAAAATGGAACTCAATTATGGGTTCCATTTTTATTTTAACTTATCGTATTCATAAGTGTGTGTGCGCTCTAAGCCGTTAAACTGTTGCTGCCTTAAAACTTCATAAATAACAATGGCACAGGTGTTAGACAGATTTAACGCTCTAATATGACTATCATCTTGTGGAATTCGAATTGCCTTCTCTGCATTGTTACGCATGAACATTTCAGGTAATCCAGTCGTTTCTTTTCCAAAAAGAAAATAGAAATCACCCTTAATCATTTCAGAATAATCAGGCTGTGTATAATCCTGTTCAGCAAACTTAGAAACTAAAAACAATTTTGAATCTGGTTTAATTCCCTTAATAAAATCTGGCAAGTTATGATGATAATTAATATTTACCTTATTCCAATAATCTAGTCCCGCCCGTTTAAGGTGCTTATCATCAACAGAAAAACCAAGGGGTTCAATTAAGTCTAAAACTGTATCCGTACCAGCACAGGTTCTAGCAATGTTTCCAGTATTCGCTGGCATTAGTGGTTCGAATAATACAATATGGTTAGTCAATTTACTTCCTCCAAAAATTTATAATATGAAATTAAAATTCTCGCCAAATTACATTTTGTATGTCAACGGTAAGATTTGCACGACATGTAATAAAACTTTGTGTAAATGGGTTGAAAAAACGTAAATAATAACAGTGTAACGCTTGTCGTTTCATTTGATGATCATTTGGATTATAAAGCCAATCTCCAATTAAAGGATGCCCAATTGCCGAAAAATGAACTCTAATTTGATGAGTTCTACCAGTGTGTAATCGTACCCTTAGTAATGAATAATTACTATTGAATTTTTGCTGCCAGAACTCAGTTTTGGATGGTTTCCCACTGGAGCCAACGCATCTTTTAACAAACGAATCCGCTTGTCTTTCAATCGGTAAGTCAATCTCACCATGGTCAAAATTAAAATAACCATTAACGATTGCAATATACATCTTCATTATTTGATGTTGTTTTAATTGTTTATCCAAAACAGAATGTGCCAAATGATGTTTAGCAAATATTACTAATCCACTAGTATCCCTATCTAATCTAGTGACTACGTGAATTTTTAAATTTGAATATTGTTGATTTAAGTAATAACCCTTAACCCGATTAACTAACGTATCTCCATGATAATTATGATTAGGGACAGTGGCCAAACCAGGTGGCTTATTAACAACTAAAAAATGTTCATCTTCATAAGCAATCTGAATAGCTGCAAAAGAAGCCGGAACATTATCATTGTTAGGTTCCGGCGGTAAAATTAATGTAACCATATCCCCAGTTTTTAACATGTAATTAGCTCGTTGTTCGACCCCATTAACAATAATCTTACCACCATGAAATTTAATTTTTTTCAAGAGGGTCCGAGTAACCCCATGTTCCATCAATAATGTCCGAACCCGTTTAATTCCATTCCCCGAATAATTCCAATTAAACTTCGTCATTATTAACAACACCAATAAATGAATTACCAACCCGTTTCCAAAAGTGTGTATGACGATACTGTGCAAATGAAATCCGTTGATCAGAAATTTGGTATCTAATCGATTCAATTGGTCGATCCTTAACCAACATCTGATCACAAGTCAAAATATTCTCCTCTTTATTATCTGGAATGAGGGTAATCCACTCATTAGGTGGAATAATAATTGGAGAACCCATCGTTCTAAAAACTCGATTATTAATGGACGCCATTTCAGAAACTTGAATTGCATTTAATTGGGGATTAATAATTGCACCACCTACAGCTTTATTGTAGGCAGTAGAACCAGTCGGAGTTGATATACAAAGTCCATCGCCCCTAAATTTCTCAAAAAATTCATCCTTAATGTAAACATCAGTCACCATCGTGCTACTAACCCGTTTAAAAGTAGATTCATTTAATGCTAAAAGTTGGTCAGATGCACCACCATCAGCATAGTTAACCTTGATTGATAATAATGGATAAGAAACACTTTGTCGGTTATCATTCTCCAAACTATTGATTAATTGATCAACCTCATAATCACGCCAATCGGTATAAAAGCCAAGATGGCCAGTGTGAATTCCAACAAATCTAATTTTATCAAGAGCATCATTATAGTGATGAAACGCAGATAGTAACGTTCCATCACCCCCCACTGAAATAACGATTTCTGGATTCAACCCATCAATTTCTAGTTTTAGAGAATTAATAATTTTATTTTTTAACCTTAGCGCAACTTCATTTGAAGTCCCACCATTATTACTAAAAATTGCTACTTTCATTTTAATCTTCCTTATCATCCTGATATTCTGCTAGTTTATTTCTAATTGATGACATTTCTTCATCCAATTTATACGTTGTGTCAGCAACATTTTGCAATCGCTTTTCCAATACTTCAGGAAAATTACCCTGGTGCTTATAATTAATCGAATGTTCAACGGTCGCCCAGAAGTTCATTGCTAGCGTTCTAACTTGAATTTCTGCTAACAATACAGTTGGTCCATCAACACTTTGAACTGTATATTCAAAAACAATATGATATGAACGATAACCGCTTGCCTTTTCATTATGGACATAATCACGTTCCTCTAAGATGTTTAAATCGGACCGCTGTCTAAGTAAATTAACCACTGCATAAATATCCTCAATAAATGGACATATAATTCTCAGCCCAGCAATATCTTCCATATCCTGTTTTAAACGTGATTCTTCAATATAACGACGTTGCATCTTTTCTTTAATGCTATTAATGGGTTTAACGCGTCCAGTAACAAATTCGATTGGTGATCTACGGTTCTCGTTAACAAACTCAGCTCTAATCCCGCGAAGTTTAATTTTTAGTTCATCAACAATCTGTTGATACGGAAATAGAAAGGTTTTCCAATCTTCCATTCAATCACCCTCCCCTTAAGTTATTAACTCTATTAATTTTAACACAATCCCATTGATTCAAGAACTTGAAAACGCTTTTAAGGTAAAATCTATTCTTTTTTAAGCAAATATTTTGTTTTTTTTGGTAAATTTGTTATTCTATACATTGAATTAATAAATTGCTTATCACTTTAATTATCGATCTTTGAAAGGAGGAATTGTTATGCTCGAAGCTTATTTATTTGTGGACCCATTATGCAATGATTGCTTTAAAGCCGAGCATGTAATCTTAAAATTAGCTAATGATTTAGATAAGAATTTTTCTTTCCAGTTCATTCCAATGTTGAATATGCAAATTATTCGAAATCGATACTTAAGTAGTGGTAAGCAATTAAAGAACGAAGGAAAAAATTTTAAGGTTGAATACGGTACAGTTCTTGATTATAAAGCTGCTTTGTTTCAGGGTCGTAAATGTGGGCGAAAATTTTTAATTGGCATCCAAAAAGAATTGCTTCATAACAATATTATTTATAGCAAACAAATTGCCTTTAAGGTCGCAGAAGAAGCTGGATTAGATCTAGAGATGTTTGAAGAAGATCGTAGGTCTGATTTAGCAATTAATGCCTTTAAAGCTGATCAAAAACTTGCTAATGAAATGAACGTGAAAGTTCCTGCTTCAGCAGTTATCTTTAATTGTGACACGTTTGAATCTGGAATTTTAATGAATCGCGTCACTTATTCTGATTTATTGGATGTCTGTCAAAAGAATGGATTATTAAAAGATACCCCATTAATCAAAAATGGTAATATTAGTCCTAATTTACACGTTATTTAAAAGGTTAATTAAAATAATTAACCTTTTTTATTTACAAAAATAGACATAAAATAATTAATTGAATTTATTTTATCATCATAACTAGAATACCATTTCGGCATGTCAACCAGTTTAATATATTGACGATTAGTTTTTGCAAAACCTAATTTCACCCATTGTTGAAAGATTCTAATAATAAAGAAGTTAATGATTTTGTCATTAATCATGTAAAAATCCTGATCAATATTTAAAAAATGATTAACCCTATTAATTAGATTAGATATCTCCATTTTGGATTGATTCTTTAAAAAAATAAGGGCAACAATTTTAAAATTAATTAATTGATAGCCTAAAATTGGCGCTTCAAAAATTGGATAATCTAATGATAGTGGATAACCGACATAATTAAATTGGTATTGATAACATAAATTTTGTACAGCATTCATGCGATCTTGATTTAAAATAACCTGTTTTTGAAAATTAGTGATTCTTTTAGTAAGCTTAAACTTAACTGCCGTTGGATTTAAAGAATGTTTAACAATATTTTTTTGATTAAATAATTTTTTTAATTCTGATAATGTTTTGATAAATTGAACGTCATATTGAATCTGACCTAATAATAATCTAAAATGATGGTGTATTTCCATGTGATTGCTATTAATGTCCCAATATAAAAGGTAAAAGCCTAAATTAATATTATATCTTAAAAATTTTTTTAATTTAAGAATGCTATTTCTTTTCTTTAAGTATGGACTCCCTAATATCCATATTGATTCGTGGGCAATTGATCGATATCCACATAATCTTTCTGATAGTCGTTGGTTAGAAATTGGACTACATTGAAATTCAATTAATTTACTACCTGATAATCTTATATCAGGTCTTTGCTTTAAGTTAGTAAAATAATATTCCAATTGTGGTTTTAGTTCTAAAAAGAATTGAAATAGTTGTTTTTTTCCAAGCAAATGCTCTTTGGTTTCACCCTCACTAAATGAATTACATTCTGCTTTACTTCGATGAGCAAAGTGAGGTGTTTTTATCGTTCCACATCTTAATATAACCCGTTGATTACAGCAAGGACACTTAAATTCATTATCTTTAGTAGCATTATCAGCTAAAATTAATTTTTGCTTATTATATGCAATTAACATATTTATCAACCCCCCATATCAAAAGATACGAAAAAAGGCTGCGAAATCGCAGCCTTTTAATTAATATTAATATAATTAGCCCTAGTCTTTAAAATAATATCTAGCCAACTCTAAAGCACTATTGTCCATTATTTTCTTTCCGTATTCATTTAGTAATTCAGGTGTTATTGAAACAGACTTACCAAATTCAAGAGCAAATTGAATCTTATTCTCATTAACAAAATCACTTGCACCAGGGACATTTGTGAAAAATTCTAATTCTAAATAATATTTACCCTTGTAAAGATATAAATTAGAAATCCCATTATCAATTCGTAATTCTTGTGCTAATGATATAAAATCCTCAAATGAATCAAATTCAATCACAGCATCCTCAGGACCATTTTTAGGCTCCTGTTCCACCTCATCATTATCTTGTTTAGATTCATTAAGAGCAGCTTTTCCTTCATTCAAAAGATCTTGATCAATATCTTCATTTAAATTACGATTCTTAATTTGATTCTTAATGTAATTTGTTACGGTATCATTTGTTTGTTGAGTCTTAGCTGGATCATTAGGATCAGCCTTACTGATAAACAATTCAAGCCCATTTTTATTTGGTAACACCTGAAAAGTTAAAGCCTCATTATCACCCTGAAACTGATGATCAGTGTCAATCTCATCTAAAATGCTATAGAAAAATTCCTCAATTTGCTTATGGTCACCCAATAAATCTAAAACGGTAATGCCATGTGCACTTAAATCATCATTATTAATTAAAACTCTGATGGTATTATCATTAATTCTATCCATTTCCATAGATGAGCACCTCCTTAGCACATAATATCTTAATACCTATTATCTCACATTCAAATCAAATTAAAAGGCATTAGCCTACTTTTTATCTTTATTTACAAAATAATTAATTGGTTTTGAATTGCATGTTCTACTTCACAATCTGCACCTGCTTGTAACTTAGCTTCAGCTACTAATTGATTTAAATTACCACTTCCAGGTAAATGACTTAATACCAGTCTTTTAGCATTAGCATTCTTAGCTAATTTTCCAGACTCTTCCGACGTCATATGCCATTTTAATCCCTTTTTATCAGCAAAAAAATTAGTATCAGTAATTAATAAATCAGCATCATGGGAAAACTTAATTAATCCATCAAAGTAACTGGTATCAGCAGTAAATACCATCGTTTTTCCACTTTCATCAGTAATTCTCATTGCAAATGCCGGTACTGGATGATGAGTTTTTAAAAATGAAATTGTAAATGGTCCCAAATGTAATGGTACTAAATCATTATATCCTTTTGCAACCGTTGCATTATCCCAATTTAAAGTGGCAAAATTAATTGGATCCTCAGTATTCCCATAAATAGGTAAAATTGGCTCTCTACGTCCATTTAAATGTAATTGCCAATAATATTGCAGAACACCAACATCAGCAGTATGGTCGTGATGATAATGGGAAAGAATAACTGCATTTAAATCTAATGGATTAATCGTAGATTGCAATTCATTTAATGCATTACTGCCACAATCTAAAAGCAGATTATAATCACCACTTTGAATTAAATAACTACTAGTGCCAATTCCATTTGTTGGGTATCCTCCATAAAAACCCAGAATTTTAATTTTCATAATCAAGCACTCCTTTATTTTAATTAGACCATTATTAAGTATAATATATGATAAGGAGGAGATAAAATGATATCTAATATTTATGTAACTTTTGGAAGCAAGGATTACTTATCAAAAATTTTAGCCCAAAACGTTAATCGAGATTTACATTTATTCAATTCAATTACAAATAACGATAGTTTTGAATTAGTTGACTTATCAAACCAAGACACAATATTTAAAAATCCAATTAACTATAATGTAATAACCCATTCAGGAATTGACTTTTGGAATGGAACTATTAGTTACATTAATGTTGATTTGGATGATAATCAACAAAAAATTATTGATGCAAAAATTAATAATATCATCAGTAACAATTTATTACCAGACGGAATGAGTTCTATTTATTCACTTAATATTTATAAAAAGAGTTCTAAACGTGTTATTTTAACAACTTGGGACAATGATCGTAAAGTGGCTAACTGGTACAGATCTAAATCAGCCGATGATTTATTTGAATTTAAAGATCAAATTAACACTAATTATTTTGAAACTATTTATAAAGCCATATAATTTAAATATAAAAAGAGGATACCAATATTGATATCCTCTTTTTATATTTATTATGACGGTCCGTACGAGACTCGAACTCGTGATCTCCGCCGTGACAGGGCGGCGTCATAACCAACTGGACCAACGGACCATAATTGCGGGAGCTGGATTTGAACCAACGACCTTCGGGTTATGAGCCCGACGAGCTACCGAACTGCTCCATCCCGCGATAATATTATATTTTTAAACGTCATCTAAAATGACCCGTACGGGATTCGAACCCATGTTACTGCCGTGAAAGGGCAGTGTCTTAACCACTTGACCAACGGGTCATGAAAATGGAGAAGGAGAGATTCGAACTCTCGCGCCGCTTACGCGACCTATACCCTTAGCAGGGGCACCTCTTCAGCCACTTGAGTACTTCTCCATATGGGCCTAAATGGACTCGAACCATCGACCTCACGCTTATCAGGCGTGCGCTCTCACCAACTGAGCTATAGGCCCATATAAAGCGGGTAACGAGAATCGAACTCGCGACAATAGCTTGGAAGGCTATGGTTTTACCACTAAACTATACCCGCAAAATATGGTATTAAATTGTAAATGGCGCGGGACAGAATCGAACTGCCGACACACGGAGCTTCAATCCGTTGCTCTACCAACTGAGCTACCGAGCCATATGGAACGGTCCGTACGAGACTCGAACTCGTG
The DNA here is from genome assembly GCF_023380205.1 of Nicoliella spurrieriana. Taxonomy (NCBI): domain Bacteria; kingdom Bacillati; phylum Bacillota; class Bacilli; order Lactobacillales; family Lactobacillaceae; genus Nicoliella; species Nicoliella spurrieriana. The sequence continues at coordinate 1,064,076 of NZ_CP093361.1, read as the reverse complement.
ATCTCCGCCGTGACAGGGCGGCGTCATAACCAACTGGACCAACGGACCATAATTGCGGGAGCTGGATTTGAACCAACGACCTTCGGGTTATGAGCCCGACGAGCTACCGAACTGCTCCATCCCGCGATAATTAAAAGGAGGATGAGGGATTCGAACCCTCGCGCGCTTTGACACGCCTAGCGGTTTTCAAGACCGCCCCCTTCAGCCACTTGGGTAATCCTCCATATTAAATTAAAAGTAAAGTCCAAATGGACCTTGTAGGACTCGAACCTACGACCAGACGGTTATGAGCCGTCGGCTCTAACCAACTGAGCTAAAGGTCCAAGTCACTATCGCGGCAGGGGGAATCGAACCCTCGACCTCCCGGGTATGAACCGGACGCTCTAGCCAGCTGAGCTACACCGCGATCTGTAAATAAAACTATAAAATTTTATTCAATCGGGAAGACAGGATTCGAACCTGCGACCCCTTGGTCCCAAACCAAGTGCTCTACCAAGCTGAGCTACTTCCCGAAATATGCACCCAGTAGGAGTCGAACCTACAACCTTCTGATTCGTAGTCAGACACTCTATCCAGTTGCGCTATGGGTGCAAAAGTGCCGAGGACCGGGATCGAACCGGTACGGTTATCACTAACCGCAGGATTTTAAGTCCTGTGCGTCTGCCAATTCCGCCACCCCGGCATAATAAATGAATTGGCAAAGCGGAAGACGGGATTCGAACCCGCGACCCCCACCATGGCAAGGTGATGTTCTACCACTGAACTACTTCCGCAGGAATGCCGACTAGAGGATTCGAACCTCCGACCCCCTGTTTACAAGACAGATGCTCTGCCAACTGAGCTAAGTCGGCATAAAAGCCATAAATTTTAAAGGTCCAAACATGATTAATTTCATGAATGGAGGATACAGGGCTCGAACCTGTGACCTCCTGCTTGTAAGGCAGATGCTCTCCCAACTGAGCTAATCCTCCATAATGCGTGGCAACGTCCTATCCTCGCAGGGGGCGATCCCCCAACTACTTTTGGCGTGCAAAAGCTTAACTGCTGTGTTCGGCATGGGAACAGGTGTATCCTTTTGGCAGTCATCACCACACAATTTAACTGTGAGAACTTCGTTCTCTCAAAACTAGATAATATTTTATTCTTCCGTGAGAACAACCTTACTTGGTTAAGTCCTCGACCAATTAGTACTAGTCCGCTCCATGCATCACTGCACTTCCACTTCTAGCCTATCTACCTGATCATCTTTCAGGGGTCTTACTTCCATAAAGGAATGGGAAATCTCATCTCGAGGTGGGTTTCACACTTAGATGCTTTCAGCGTTTATCTCATCCATACATAGCTACCCAGCGATGCGCCTGGCGGCACAACTGGTACACCAGCGGTATGTCCACTCCGGTCCTCTCGTACTAAGAGCAGATCCTCTCAAATTTCCTACGCCCGCGACGGATAGGGACCGAACTGTCTCACGACGTTCTGAACCCAGCTCGCGTACCGCTTTAATGGGCGAACAGCCCAACCCTTGGGACCAACTACAGCCCCAGGATGCGATGAGCCGACATCGAGGTGCCAAACCTCCCCGTCGATGTGAACTCTTGGGGGAGATAAGCCTGTTATCCCCAGGGTAGCTTTTATCCGTTGAGCGATGGCCCTTCCATACGGTACCACCGGATCACTAAGCCCGACTTTCGTCCCTGCTCGACCTGTAGGTCTCGCAGTCAAGCTCCCTTCTGCCTTTACACTCGTCGAATGATTTCCAACCATTCTGAGGGAACCTTTGGGCGCCTCCGTTACTGTTTGGGAGGCGACCGCCCCAGTCAAACTGCCAACCAGACACTGTCTCCCACCACGATCAGTGGTGCGGGTTAGAGTGTTCATACAGCGAGGGTAGTATCCCACCAATGCCTCCATCGAGACTAGCGTCCCGACTTCTATGGCTCCTACCTATCCTGTACAAGCTATACAAACACCCAATATCAAGTTACAGTAAAGCTCCATGGGGTCTTTCCGTCCTGTCGCGGGTAACCTGCTTCTTCACAGGTATCTCAATTTCACCGAGTCTCTCGTTGAGACAGTGCTCAGATCGTTACGCCTTTCGTGCGGGTCGGAACTTACCCGACAAGGAATTTCGCTACCTTAGGACCGTTATAGTTACGGCCGCCGTTTACTGGGGCTTCGTTTCTGGGCTTCGCCGAAGCTAACTCATCCACTTAACCTTCCAGCACCGGGCAGGCGTCAGCCCCTATACTTCATCTTACGATTTTGCAGAAACCTGTGTTTTTGATAAACAGTCGCCTGAGCTTTTTCACTGCGGCTGCACATAGTGCAGCACCCCTTCTCCCGAAGTTACGGGGTCATTTTGCCGAGTTCCTTAACGAGAGTTCACTCGCTCACCTTAGGATACTCTCCTCGACTACCTGTGTCGGTTTGCGGTACGGGTAGTTAACTACTAACTAGAAACTTTTCTCGGTAGTGTGACGTCAACGACTTCCCTACTAAATTTCGGTCCTCATCACACCTTGTCAACCCGGGATTAAGCATTTGACTCAACCCCTGACTTAGTGTTTGAACATTCATATCCAACAGAATGCTTCGTTTAGCCTCCTACGTCCTTCCATCGGTCAAACATAGTTAACTAGTACAGGAATCTCAACCTGTTATCCATCGCCTACGCCTCTCGGCCTCGGCTTAGGTCCCGACTAACCCTGGGAGGACGAGCCTTCCCCAGGAAACCTTAGTCATATGGTGGATCAGATTCTCACTGATCTTTCGCTACTCATACCGGCATTCTCACTTCTAAGCGCTCCACCAGTCCTTACGGTCTGACTTCATTGCCCTTAGAACGCTCTCCTATCACGTAACAAAGTTACGTCCACAATCTCGGTAATATGCTTAGCCCCGGTAAATTTTCGGCGCAGGATCACTCGACTAGTGAGCTATTACGCACTCTTTAAATGGTGGCTGCTTCTGAGCCAACATCCTAGTTGTCTATGCAACTCCACATCCTTTTCCACTCAGCATATATTTAGGGACCTTAATTGGTGGTCTGGGCTGTTCCCATTTCGACGGTGGATCTTATCACTCATCGTCTGACTCCTGGATATAAATCAATGGCATTCGGAGTTTATCTGAATTCAGTAACCCAAGACGGGCCCCTCATCCAAACAGTGCTCTACCTCCATGATTCTAAACTCCAAGGCTAACCCTAAAGCTATTTCGGAGAGAACCAGCTATCTCCAAGTTCGTTTGGAATTTCACCGCTACCCACACCTCATCCCAGCACTTTTCAACGTACACGGGTTCGGCCCTCCGGTGTGTTTTACCACACTTTCAGCCTGGACATGGGTAGATCACCTGGTTTCGGGTCTATCACAACATACTCGAACGCCCTATTCAGACTCGCTTTCGCTACGGCTCCGACTTTTCATCTTAACCTTGCATGTTATCATAACTCGCCGGTTCATTCTGCAAGAGGCACGCTATCACCCATTAACGGGCTCTAACTGCTTGTAGGCACATGGTTTCAGGAACTATTTCACTCCCCTTCCGGGGTGCTTTTCACCTTTCCCTCACGGTACTGGTTCACTATCGGTCACTAGGGAGTATTTAGCCTTGGGAGATGGTCCTCCCGGATTCCGGCAATGTTTCACGTGTATTGCCGTACTCAGGATCCTGAACTGAGGGAATTAGATTTCGTCTACAGGGCTATCACCTTGTGTCGCAGAACTTCCCAGATCTTTCGACTATCTAATTCTTTGGTAACTCAAATGTTCAGTCCTACAACCCCATCGAGTAAACTCGATGGTTTGGGCTGTTCCCCGTTCGCTCGCCGCTACTGAGGGAATCGAATTTTCTTTCTCTTCCTGTGGGTACTTAGATGTTTCAGTTCCCCACGTCTGCCTCTTGATGAGTATGAATTCGTCATCAAGTAATAATCGATAAAAATTATTGGGTTTCCCCATTCGGAAATCTCCGGATCAAAGCTTACGTACAGCTCCCCGAAGCATATCGGCGTTAGTCCCGTCCTTCATCGGCTCCTAGTACCAAGGCATCCACCATGCGCCCTTAATAACTTAACCTATTACCACGAAGTGGTATTTGGTTAATTGAGTAAATACGAATAAACTATTTAAAAAACTCAAAATAACGCGGTGTTCTCGGTTGAAATTGTATTTAATACAATTCAATAATTTGGAAAAATTAAAATATTATCTAGTTTTCAAAGAACCAAGTTTGATACATTGTGTCAATGGAGAATAGCGGGATCGAACCGCTGACCTCCTGCTTGCAAAGCAGGTGCTCTCCCAGCTGAGCTAATTCCCCATACCATTTAAACTGATTACTAACGCAATCAATAATGGGCCTAAATGGACTCGAACCATCGACCTCACGCTTATCAGGCGTGCGCTCTCACCAACTGAGCTATAGGCCCAAAGAAGCGTGGTTCCATAGTTTGAGAGTAGACCTCTCAAAACTAAACAAAACTATGACTGCGTAAGATTCCGAATTATTCCTTAGAAAGGAGGTGATCCAGCCGCAGGTTCTCCTACGGCTACCTTGTTACGACTTCACCCTAATCATCAGTCCTACCTTAGGCGGCTTGCTCCTCAAAAGAGGTTACTGCACCGACTTTGGGTATTACTAACTCTCATGGTGTGACGGGCGGTGTGTACAAGACCCGGGAACGTATTCACCGTGGCATGCTGATCCACGATTACTAGTGATTCCAACTTCATGCAGGCGAGTTGCAGCCTGCAATCCGAACTGAGAACGGCTTTAAGAGATTAGCTTGACCTCGCGGTTTCGCGACTCGTTGTACCGTCCATTGTAGCACGTGTGTAGCCCAGGCCATAAGGGGCATGATGATTTGACGTCGTCCCCACCTTCCTCCGGTTTGTCACCGGCAGTCTCACTAGAGTGCCCAACTAAATGCTGGCAACTAATAATAGGGGTTGCGCTCGTTGCGGGACTTAACCCAACATCTCACGACACGAGCTGACGACAACCATGCACCACCTGTCATCCTGTCCCCGAAGGGAACGGCTAATCTCTTAGCTTTGCAGGAGATGTCAAGGCCTGGTAAGGTTCTTCGCGTAGCATCGAATTAAACCACATGCTCCACCACTTGTGCGGGTCCCCGTCAATTCCTTTGAGTTTCAACCTTGCGGTCGTACTCCCCAGGCGGAATGCTTAATGCGTTAGCTGCGGCACTAAAGGGCGGAAACCCTCTAACACCTAGCATTCATCGTTTACGGCATGGACTACCAGGGTATCTAATCCTGTTTGCTACCCATGCTTTCGAGCCTCAGCGTCAGTTACAGACCAGACAGCCGCCTTCGCCACTGGTGTTCTTCCATATATCTACGCATTTCACCGCTACACATGGAGTTCCACTGTCCTCTTCTGCACTCAAGTTTCCCAGTTTCCGATGCACTTCTTCGGTTAAGCCGAAGGCTTTCACATCAGACTTAAGAAACCGCCTGCGCTCGCTTTACGCCCAATAAATCCGGACAACGTTTGCCACCTACGTATTACCGCGGCTGCTGGCACGTAGTTAGCCGTGACTTTCTGGTTAAATACCGTCACGATGTGATCATTTCCTATCACACCCGTTCTTCTTTAACAACAGAGTTTTACGAGCCGAAACCCTTCTTCACTCACGCGGCGTTGCTCCATCAGACTTGCGTCCATTGTGGAAGATTCCCTACTGCTGCCTCCCGTAGGAGTATGGGCCGTGTCTCAGTCCCATTGTGGCCGATTACCCTCTCAGGTCGGCTACGTATCATTGCCTTGGTAGGCCATTACCCCACCAACTAGCTAATACGCCGCAGGTCCATCCTAAAGTGATGCAAACGCATCTTTTAAACAAAAGCCATGCGGCTTTTGTTGTTATGCGGTATTAGCACTTGTTTCCAAATGTTATCCCCCGCTTTAGGGCAAGTTACCTACGTGTTACTCACCAGTTCGCCACTCACTTCGATGTTAAGTCAAGTTAATGCAAGCATCAACTATCATTAACGGAAGTTCGTTCGACTTGCATGTATTAGGCACGCCGCCAACGTTCGTCCTGAGCCAGGATCAAACTCTCATCTTATGATGAAAAGCTTAACGTTAGCTCTTCTTAATTTTGTTACTTTAAAGCGAATTGACTTCGCATAAGTTTTTTGTACTTCATATTAAATATGAAGTTCCTTACACAGTTTTGTCATAATTTTGTTCAGTTTTCAAAGATCTACTTTGCTGTGTCGCTCTTAACGACAACTATTTAATAATATCAAATCATCAACACAATGTCAACAACTTTTTAAAATTAAATTTTTAAGGTTAATTACTAAGTGCTTTGAAGCACTCAGCAATTGACAACGTTTTATATATTATCAAAAGTAAATATTCTTGTCAACAACTTTTTTTAAGAAGTTTAGATAAAAATAAGAACCAACGAATTGATAACGTATCAAAACGATGATTCTTATATTACACTAGTATTCAAAAAATGGCAACAACTTTTTTAAATTATATTACTTTTTCAATTCAGGAGCATCAGTTTTATAATCACCCATAGTTGATTTACCACCATTCTTATCCATTAAACTAGTATGTTCATTTTCATTTCGTTCCTTCAAACTTGATAGTCCAGCACTTGGTTTATAGTTATACTGGCTACGGTCAACAGTCTTAAATCCATCTAGATGGTGGAATCTTAATAAATCACCTAAAATTACCCTATCAGATAAGGATAATTCCGTATTAACATGATTTTGATCAGCTTGAATTTGCTTTTTCTGTTCAGAATTTGGCGTTATTTTCTCACCAGTCTTCGTTAAATAAACATTTCCTCCAGTTACGGTATATTCTGGAGTAACAAAGTCACCATCCCTAAATGCGACAATTTGATTCCGATTAGTTGATAATAAATCCTGTCCAAATTGAATTGTATTGTTATCCTTAATCCCTAACAAGTGAAGAATTGTTGGTAATACATCAATTTCACCACCATAGGTATGATCAATTTTACCCTTAAGATTATTACCATAAATCATGAATGGCACCTTTTGGAATTGAGCAAGGTCATAACTATTAATGCTCTTCTTATTTAATAGCTGAGCAATTGCCGGACGGTGATTATTAGAAATCCCATAATGATCACCATATGCCACAACGATACTATTCTTTAATAACCCTATCTTATTCAAGTAATTCATAAACTCACCAAAAGCCTGATCTAAATAATGAGCCGTTTGAACGTATGGATCAACAGTATTATCCCCAGTCTTAGTGGCAGGGAAACTTTGATTTTGCTTGTCTAAAATATAAGGATAATGATTAGTTAGAGTGATTAATTTAGCATAAAATGGCTGCGGTAACTGTTGAATGTAATTAGCAGCATCCTTAAAGAAAATCTTATCCTTCAAACCATATCCGACACTATATGAAGGTTTCTCCTTAAAGTAATTAGAGTCAAAAAAGTACTGGTATCCCCATGATTTATAAGTGTTCTCACGATTCCAAAAACTTGGAACATCGCCATGCATTGCAGCAGTTGTATAGCCATGTTGATCTAAAATAGCTGGTGCAGCTTGAAATGTATTTTGCGTTCCATAAGTGACCATTGCAGAACCCTGTGGCAATCCAAACAATGAATTTTCCAACATCATTTCAGCATCTGAAGTTTTCCCCTGAGCAACTTGATGATAGAAATTATCAAATGAAATCGTATGTTTACCGTGGTAGAACTTATTTAAATTTGGTGTAACTTCCTTTCCATCAACTTTATAATCAATTAAAAATTGTTGGAAACTTTCCAAATGAATAATAAAAACGTTTTTCCCTTTTTCCTTGCCAAAATATTTAACATTGGCATTAGCCTGATTGTGCTTTAAATAGTTAAGAACACTATCTAAATCACTAGCCTTCGCCTTAGACCTTGTTCTACTTTCCTTTTGAGTTTGGTATGCATTAAATGCAGCATACTCATTCATTCCTAGGTACTTAACAATGTAATTATTATCGAATGAGCGGGTCAATAAACCAGAACGATCAGCATTTGCAATACTATATTCACCAAACATTAAAACGAATGATAAGACCGTTACTGCAAACGCATTTCGAATCTTATAAGGGCGTTTATCAATTTTAATAATTTTAAATGATAATAATAATATTAAAACAATCACGTCTAAAAAGACAATGAAATCAATCGGATGAATAATCTCTGCCAAACTCTTTCCTAAGTTATTTTGAACATCGCCAGAACCCTTAATAATCCCAAAGGTCAAGAAATCAGAAAATTCACGGTAATAAACAATGTTAGCAAATAACCAGATTGATTGAATCAAATCCATTAATAGCATTAACCAATATGATAGGCGGCCCCTAAAGTAAAGCGCAATCCCAAATAACAGAATTCCAGCGGGTAAGGGATTTACAACTAACAAAAATTGTTGCAAGGCGCCCTTTGCACCTAATGTAAATTCAACTTGATAGGCGAAATAAGTTTTCGCCCAGAATAAAAACAAAACAAGGATAAAGAATCCTAACCTAGAATTTAGGAATCGATTTCCATTCTTAACCTTCTTAATATGACTAGACATTATATAGTGCCTCCACTAATTGTTATATATTTAATTTTTTATGATCCTTATTCCTAACCCGGTCAGGCTTAATGAATAAAGCAATCGTTCCCAATATCATTCCCAGATAATAAGTTAAAATTCGCCATAAAACAAGTGCTAAAACTAACTTACTACTATTAACAATATAACTTTTAAACAGCATTTCAAAACTATATTCGGCTCCACCGGCTCCGCCTGGAATTGGAAATAGCGAAATGATCATTACAATTAAAACGTGTAGACTAACAATCATAACAATGTTAGCTTGATCATAACCCAACGCAAGCATAATAAAATAGGGAACCAGATAATACAATAGTAATTGGAAAAAAGTAATTACAGCAATTTTAAATAGTAACTTCCATTTTCTAGCAATTCTAACGCTTTCACTATAAAAGTTATCAATTTTTTGATTTAATACCGTTTGCCATTTTAGGTATCGTTCGGCACTCACAAATAATTTAGCTGGTTTCATAATTCCATTCACAAATTTTTTAGTGAAGCCATGCCAATACATTATCATCAACAATACAATAATTACTATCAAATGAATTATAAACCCAAATAATACAAATAACGATAAATAATGTAGCTTTTCAGCAATGTAATGAAAGCCGATGAATAAACTAAATATGAAGTTAATTACAATCATTGCCTGATAGACAACGAACTTCATCAAAAGGACTGAGCTAGCCCTACCGCCATCAATTCCAGTTTGAATCATAACTACCAATTGAGCTGGCTGACCACCTGAAGAAAATGGGGTAATCCCATTAAATAGTTGCTCAACTAACGGCACCCGAATGGCATCCCTAAAAGTAAAATGATTCCCACCTTGGTCTTTAACTAGGGTATGGGTAATCCAAGATTCAAAACCAAAATAAGCAAACATACAAGCGGTGGCAACTGCCATCCAAATCCAATTAATATTAAAAAAATCGGCAATTAATAAGTTGATATTAACATCCCTAATGAAATACCAGAAAATCAGGATTCCAATCAGAAACATGCCAACGAGCGATAATAAATTTCTTCTTGTCATATACTACCCCTTTTTTGCTTGCTCGATATAAAATGAATGCCAAATTTTAGCTAAATGATCTTCTGAATAATAATTAGACGCCTCAATTGATTTTTTACCCATTTGAACTAATAACTTCGGATCATTAATTAGCCTATGGAGTTGATCGTTTAGCTGATTAAAATCATCAAACGATTGATAATATCCCTCAATAATTACCTTATACAAATCTAGATTTCTCAATAATACCGGTTTCCCACACGAAAATGCCTCAAGGACCGACATTGGAAATAATTCATTAAATGAAGGTAGCAAAAACAAGTCACACATGTTATAAAAATCAACTAATTTTTTACGATCCACAATTCCAGGAAACGAAAGATTCTGAGGTGGATTATCCACAATTTGCTTTAATTCCTTATATCCATCCGTGATTTGACCGAATGAAAAACCACCGGCCCAAATGAATTGAATCGTTGGATTTTTACGAGCTAATTTTGCAAAATCTAAAATACCCTTTCTGGTCTGTACTTGCCCCGTGCCAAGAACAATGAAATCATCTGAGGAATAGCCAAATTGTTGCTTTAACATTGATTGCTGGCTCTGATTAGCAGGATAGAATTCATCCTTACTAACAAAATTAGGAATGTAGGTGATTTTATCCCTATCAATTCCATATTTAGCTAGTTTATCAATAAACATCGGATTTACGACCACAATATGATCCATTCGTTTATAAAAAGCAATTACATACCTATAAAAGAACTTTCTAATCAACCAAGGCATTTTCAAACTACCTTCCAAAGTTTCTGGAAGAAAATGAACGTAGCCAATTTTGCGTCCTCGTTTTTTAAAAAAAGTTGAAATATAAAACGTCGGATTAATGGTGTGGTAGTGACTAATATCAGAACTAATCCAATCATTAATTCGAATATCGAACTCGTTGGAAAAATGGGCATTAAGCATTGCAATCAATTCATCATATGCGCTTCCCACACCCTGACCCTTTACCTTATCAGCGGTTGAAAACATATTAATTTGTAACATTTCTTACATCCTTTAATAATCAATTTCAGCAGAATCATCAATGGTTTCTTCATATTCTAACTGTGAGCTACGATAAAATTGGACAATTTGCTTTGCAAAATTATCAGCAGAAATATTGTTAAGCTTTTGTTTACGTAATTCCTCAGATACAACCCGGTATCTTTCAGGATGAATTAGGTATTCATGCACGTCGTCAACAAATTGCTGTTCAGTTGAGAAAGTCATCCCCAATGATTTATCATTCAATAAATCATCAGTATAAGCACTCTTGACAACGATAACTTTGACTCCAGCAGCCATTGCTTCAATATAAGTTAATCCTTGTGACTCAGAATTAGAGGTAGACACAAATATATTTGCCATATGATAATAATGATTAACATCATCATTATTAATCTCACCCACAAAGATGATTGATTGCTCTAAATTAAGTTCTTTAACTTGGGCTTCTAATGCATCACGAGCTGGTCCATCCCCCACAATTACCAACTTAACATCTGGATTTAATGCAATAATTTTAGGCATTGCATCAATCATTTCATTAATGTTCTTTTCAAATGCTAATCGACTAATTGAAAGTAGTACGGGAGTGGAATCAGCAAAACCAAATTTAGCCCGAAGATTTTGATGATCAATTTGGTCATACTTAGAAACATCAATTCCAGTGGGAATGACCCTAATTGGACTCTTAACCCCATATGATGTTAGTGCGTCTAACACTCGTTTACTAGGTGCAACTACTCCGGTCATATTATGACAAAAGGCAAGGGTTGCTTCCTTAACATGCACCGGCTTTAACAGCTTCCCGTTTGCAACGTAATGTAGATAATCTTCATACATCGTATGATAGGTATGAAGACATGGAATTCTTAAATTCTTAGCAACGAATTTACCAATAATCCCCATTGAAAATTCAGTCTGCGTATGGATAATGTCTAAATTCAGCTTTTTTGCAATTTGATATGCTTGAAATAATCCACGAATTGCAATTCTTCGATCTGAAAACGAAATAAATGGAATACTGGAAAATCGAAAGATATTCCGTTCATAGGTTTCCTTGTCAACATGGGGGTCAGTAGTCGTAAATATGTAGACTTGATGACCATCCTTTTCTAGTTGATTTTTAAGTGTTTTGATAGAAGTAGCTACCCCACTTACCTGTGGAAAATAAGTGTCAGTAAATATTCCAATATTAATTTTATCCACTTCCTTTCAGTTATAATGAACATGCTTCCTAAGGCCGCTATATCATTAGTATTATATGGTTTTGATGGTTAGTTTGCAAACAACCACCAATTTTAAAAAGAGCGCTATCCCGCTATTGAAGGGGGATAACACTCTTTTAGCATTGCTGTTGTTAAATTTTATCTAAGAAATCATTTAGCTTTTGAACGACTTCATCAGAAGTCGCAGCATTTGTAATTACATCATTAACAATCTTTTTAGCATATTTAGAATCAATTTGACTAATCAATTTCCTGATTTTTAAAATTGAATCACTATTCATTGAAAAACAGTCAACTCCCATTCCAACTAATAATGGAACGGCAAGACGAGATGAGGCCATTTCACCACAGATACTAACTGACTTTCCTTCAACGTGAAAAGCATCAACTACATACTTAAGAATCCTTAAAACAGCAGGATTTAATTGTTGATATAAATCAGCCACCCGACTATCCATTCGATCAGCAGCCATAATGTATTGAACTAAATCATTAGTCCCAATACTAACCACGTCAACCTCTTTAGCAAATTCATCAGCTAACAATGCTGCTGACGGGACTTCAATCATCACTCCAAGGTTAACGCTGCCCATATTTTGACCATCGCGTTTCATAGCAGCTCGTTCCTCATCATATATTTTACGAGCACGCCGATATTCATGAATGGTTGAAATCATAGGGAAAATAATTGAAATTTCACCATAACTAGACGCTCGAATTAATGCACGTAGCTGGGTCCGAAATAACTGGTCGGCACTTAAACTGACCCTAATACCACGAATTCCCAGAGCTGGATTTTCTTCATCAGGCAATTCAATTCCATTAAGCTGCTTATCATTTCCAATATCTAAAGTGCGGAATACAGTGGGCCGGCCGTTCATTCGAAAAACCGCTTTGCGATAACTTTCAAACTGCTCATCTTCAGTAGGGAGATGCTGTTTCCCTAAAAATAAAAATTCGGTCCGATAAAGACCGATTCCCTCAGCAGATGAATTAGTAGCCGCTACAAGATCATTATCATTGCCAATATTAGCTTCAATACTTAACTGTCGACCATCTTGAGTAGTGGTTAGCTTTTCTTTAAAATTAACTAATTTTTTCATTTCAATATGAAAAGCCCGACTTTTTTTATGGTATTCAATAATTTGTAACTGAGTAGGGTTAACAATAATCATCCCGGATAATCCATCTACTATTAACTGATCATCGTTACGAATACCATTAATTGCACCCTTAGCCCTTAAAATCATCGGTAGTTTGAGAGTTCGTGCCATAATCGTAGAATGTGAAGTCTGAGCGCCAAACTCAGCAATAATCCCCTTAACGTATTTTCCATTTAGTTGGGCAATATCACTAGGTGTAATATCCTTAGCAACAATGATTACTGGCCGGTCCACAAGTGATAAGTCAGGTAATTTAACGTTGAGCAAGTGACTTAGTACCCGTCTTTTAATATCGATCACATCACTTGTTCGTTCCCTAATTTGAGCTCGCATCCAAACATTAGTAACGTTGGATTTAAAAAGATGAATAAAGTTATTAGAAGTAACATCAAGCGCTTTTTCAGCACAAACGCCCTTGTCTAAAATCAACTGCTCAATTGAACTAATAAAATCAGGGTCGGAAAGCATTTGAATATGGGATTCAAACACCATTCCCTCTTTGTTACCCAAATCATCAACAACGCTCTTCTTAATCGCAGATAATTCATTAATTGATGCCCTTAGTGCATCATGTAATCTATTAATTTCTGCTTCCTTATTCTTAACAGTAACTTCAGGAAACGATAAATCAGGCTCAATAATTTTATAAGCCCGTGCAATCGAAATTCCCTCGCTAGCAGAAATTCCCTCTATTTTGTGCATTTTTAGTCAGATAAACCCTCTTTTTTTAGGGTTGCAGTGACAGCATCCAAAGCATCCTTTTCATCATCACCATCAGCAGAAATGGTAATTTCTGCATTTTGGCCAACCCCAAGTGACATAACCCCCATAATTGATTTTAAATTGACCTTCTTGCCATCATACTCCAAGTTAATATCAGAAGAATACTTACTTGCTGATTGAACTAACAATGTCGCAGGTCTTGCGTGAATTCCGGTTTCAGCAATGATTTTAAATTGACGTTGTTCCATTATTCATCCTCCTAATTTAAATTACTATTTAATTAGAAATAAATAAGTAATTTCATGTTTTCTTAATTATAACATATCTATAACTACTTTAACTTAAAACGACCTTAAATCCAATTGAATCATTTAATGTGATTCAAAATGATAAACGACGTTTCCATCTCGTGAAGCAACTCCTACGACCCGTTTACGACTTTCAAAATCCATAAATGCAGCTTGAAAGTCCATAAATGATTTTGGATCAACTTCAATCTTATCAATTTGACCATTTTTTAGTTGTTCCAAAAGCTCTCGATAATTCTTAATCAAAAGATCACCCCTTTGTTTCCAATATTATTATATTGAATTAATCTGCTCATTTTCAAGAAATAAAAACATTTGGCTATAAAATCAAATTGCTTGAATCAAATTTAGTAAGCGGTATAATGATGCTACATGGTCAGTAAAGGTCAAACTTATATTGATCAACTAAACGAAAGGGAGGGTAGCAATATGTTGTGTCAAAACTGTCATAAAAATGAGGCTACCATTCATTTATATGTTAGTCAAAATGGTAATAGGCAGCGAATTGACCTATGCCAAAATTGCTATCAACTTTTAAAAAATGAAAGAAATGGAGGTGCTAATATGGCACAAGATCCATTTGGATTTGGAGATTTAAACGATATCTTCCGTTCAATGCAGGGTAGTGGTAATCAGGGACAAAAGCCCGATTCACCACGCCCACAAAGCGCAAATAAAACTGGAAACGGAAATAGTGTATTAGCTAAGTTCGGTATTAATATGACCCAATTGGCTAAGGACGGTAAAATTGATCCAGTAATTGGTCGGGATGGTGAAATCAAACGGGTAATTGAAATTTTGAACCGTCGTACTAAGAACAATCCCGTCCTAATTGGAGAAGCTGGGGTCGGTAAAACCGCAGTCGTTGAAGGACTAGCCCTTGAGATTGCTTCTGGTAACGTTCCAGCTAAATTACGTGAAAAACAGGTGATTAGATTAGATGTTGTTTCACTAGTTCAAGGAACTGGTGTTCGAGGTCAATTTGAAGAAAGAATGCAATCGTTAGTAAAGGAAGTTCAAGCAAATCCTAACATTGTATTATTCATTGATGAGATTCATGAAATTATGGGCGCCGGAAATGCTGAAGGTGGAATGGATGCTGGAAACGTATTAAAACCAGCCCTTGCTCGTGGTGAATTTCAATTAATTGGAGCTACGACCTTAAATGAATATCGAAACATTGAAAAGGATGCAGCCTTAGCACGGCGTTTCCAAACCGTTACGGTTCAAGAACCAGAACCCAAAGAAGCAGTTAAAATTTTAAAGGGAATTCAAAGTAAGTATGAATCATACCATCATGTTAAGTACTCTGCAGAGTCCATCAAAGCAGCGGTAAAGCTATCTGATCGCTACATTCAGGGTCGTTTTCTTCCAGATAAGGCAATTGATTTAATCGATGAAGCTGGTTCTAGAAAGAATTTGACAATTAACGTAGTTGACCCTAATGAAATCGAAAAACAAATTACAGATGCTGAAAACCAAAAGAAAAATGCCCTCGCTCAGGAAGACTATGAAAAAGCAGCTTACTACCGAGACCAGGTCAATAAATTTAAAGATGCCAAAAAGCAAAACCATGGTACCGACGAAAAGACCCCTGAAGTAACCGTAAGGGATATTCAAAAAATTGTCGAAGAAATCACTAACATTCCAGTTGGCGAACTTCAGACAAAGGAACAACAACAACTAAAGAATCTGGGTAGTGATTTGAAATCTAAAATCATTGGTCAAGATACTGCGGTTGACACCGTTGCAAAGGCCATTAAACGTAACCGGGTCGGCTTCAATGGAACCGGACGTCCGATTGGATCATTCTTATTTGTTGGAACCACTGGCGTTGGTAAGACTGAACTTGCTAAACAGTTAGCCAATGAACTCTTTGGTTCTGAGGATGCAATGATTAGATTCGACATGTCTGAATACCGGGAACCACATTCAATTTCTAAATTGATTGGTTCACCTCCTGGCTACGTTGGTTACGAAGAGGCAGGCCAGCTCACTGAAAAAGTTCGGAGAAATCCTTATAGTTTAATTCTATTCGATGAAATTGAAAAGGCTAATCCGGACGTATTACATGCCTTCCTTCAAATTCTAGATGATGGTCGTTTAACCGATTCGCAAGGACGGACGGTTTCATTTAAGGATACGGTCATTATTATGACTAGTAATGCTGGAACTGGCCGGGTAGAAGCTAACGTTGGGTTTGGCGCAAGCTCAACTGGTAAATCACATTCTGCTTTAAATCATCTCGGTGATTATTTCAAGCCAGAATTTTTGAACCGGTTCGATGATATTGTTGAATTTAACCCACTTTCAAAGGAAAGTTTGAAACGGATTGTAAGTTTAATGCTTAATAACATGAATCAAATGCTTTCTCAACAAGGAATTCACGTTGATGTTAGTGATGGTGTTAGGGATAAAATTGTTGATTTAGGATATAATCCCGCAATGGGAGCAAGACCACTACGGAGATTAATTCAAGAAACGGTTGAGGATCAAGTAGCTGATTTTTATCTTGATCATCAAGATGTCACTCATTTAACCGCAACCCTTAGTCCTAAGCATGAAATTACCGTTAAGCCTGCAACTAAATAATCATTAATAAATAAAGCGTTACTCATTAGAGTAGCGCTTTATTTATACATATTATAGTTTAGTCATTAATTCCACATCAGGATATTTATCATGGAACCAACGCTCAGCAAATGCATTTTCGAATAGAAATAATGGCTGATCGTGAATATCCCTAACTAAAATATTTCTGGATGATGACATTTTTTCATCTAACTGGTCAGGTCTGATCCAACGAGCTGTTTTATGGCCTAGTGGTTCCATTACCACTTCTGAATTGTATTCATTTTGCATTCTAAATTGGAACACCTCAAATTGAAGTTGACCAACTGCCCCTAAGATATAATCACCAGTCGAATAGGTGGTATATAATTGGACAGCCCCCTCTTGCACTAGTTGATGAATCCCCTTATGAAATGATTTTTGTTTCATTACGTTCTTAGCAGAAACACGCATGAATAATTCTGGAGTAAACTGAGGAAGTGGCGGAAATTTAACTGCCTGTTTCCCATTAAAAATGGTATCACCAATTTGAAAATTACCGGTATCATAAAGTCCTATAATATCACCAGCAACTGCCTTTTCAACATTCTCACGGGTGTTAGCAACAAATTCAGTAACGTTAGATAGTCGCAACTTCTTATCAGTTCGTTGGAGGACGACATCCATTCCTCGGTCAAACTCACCAGAACAAACCCGTACAAATGCAATTCGATCTCGATGTCTAGGATTCATATTAGCTTGAATCTTAAAAATAAATCCAGAAAATTCCTGATTATCTGGCTCTACTTCCGTATCATCCAAGGTGTTTTCATGTTCACCAGGCTCTGGTGCAAAATCCAAGTAAGCATTCAAAAATGTCTCCACCCCAAAATTAGCAAGTGCTGATCCGAAAAAGACTGGTGTTTGATCACCACTTTTAATTTTATCTAAATCAAATTGATTTCCAGCTTCTTGAATTAAATCCATGTTCGATTTAGCATCTTGATACACTTCATCGTCAGGTAAGTCACTGGCTACAGTTAAATTCCCATCATCATCAAGTGGCAGGTATTTTTCACTATTTTCATCTGGACGGTAAAGCGCCACCCGCTTATTATAACGGTCATACAATCCTCGTAACACACGCCCTGATCCAATTGGCCAGTTCATTGGATACCCTTCAATCCCCAATACATCTTCCAATTGGCTAATTAATTCCATGGGATCCCGACTATCACGATCCATTTTATTCATAAATGTAAAAATAGGAATTCCACGCATTTTACAAATCTTAAATAGTTTTTTAGTTTGTGCTTCAATCCCCTTTGCAGCATCGATTACCATCACTGCTGAATCGACCGCCATTAGGGTCCGGTAGGTATCTTCTGAGAAATCTTCGTGTCCAGGGGTATCCAAAATATTGATTCGCTTGCCCTGGTAATCAAATTGCATCACTGAACTGGTAACTGAAATCCCACGTTTTTGTTCGATTTCCATCCAATCTGACTTAGCAAAGTTACCGCTTTTCTTCCCCTTAACGGTTCCGGCTTCTCGCACGATTCCACCATATAGAAGTAATTGTTCAGTAATCGTTGTTTTCCCAGCATCCGGATGGGAAATAATTGCGAACGTTCTCCGTTTTGAAACGCTCTGATCTAGTGTGTTAGCCATATTAAAATCCCTTCTAATTTAAAACATTAAAATATAATAAACGTATTGGAACTAAAAAGTCTATCTAGATAATCAAGATAGACTTTTTAAAATTAAGATTTCCAATTATCAGAATCCTTAATCCCAAGATCCTTTTTAATTTTTGAAGTTGAAATTCCTTCAGTCCGGGGAAGATAGACCACTTCACAGTATTCCTTAAGGAAGTCAAACTTGCCCTTCCAATCATCCCCCATTACAAATACATCAATGTCATTTTCTTGGACATCTTTAATTTTTTGATCCCAGCCACTTTCTGGAACAACTTTATCCACATAACGAATTGCTTCTAATACATACTTACGATCCTCAAATGAGGTATATGCTTTCTTACCCTTTTCGGCATTAAATTCATCACTCGAAAGGCCAACCATTAAATAGTCGCCTAATTCTCGAGCTCGTTTCAAAAGTCTAACATGACCCTTGTGTAATAAATCAAAGGTTCCATAAGTAATTACTTTTTTCATTAATAAATTCTCCTAATATTGTTAATGGTTTTATTCTATCACATTTTTCCAACCAATATTATTTTCTGGGGTCGTTTTTTATTTCATAGTTATGTTGAACTAACCAAATGTTGTATAAATATTGAACCACTACTTTTACAACTGCATATAGTGGAATTGCTAAAATCATTCCAATTAATCCAGAGATGTTTCCAGCAGCTAGTAGAATAACGATAATTGTTAGTGGGTGAATCTGCAAGCTTTTCCCAATTACATTTGGATATACCAAATTTCCATCTAGTTGTTGTACGATCAATACCACGATAATCACATAGATTACCTGGGTAACACTATTCGAAAATGCAACTAGTAGTGACGGTAAAATACCAATATATGGTCCAACGTATGGAATAATATTACATACTCCCGCAAAAACACCAAGTAATAGGGCATACTTCTGGCCAATAAACACATACCCTAGGGACGTAAAAATACCGACAAAGAGACATTCAATCATCTGACCACCAATATAACGAGCAATTGTTTCATTCATTTTGCCTAGCAATGAAATGGTCTGTTTCTGATGATCGGCAGGAATCATTTTTTTAATTGTTGGCATTAATTTATGACCATCTTTTAGCATGTAGAATAGAATTACTGGAACCGTAATAATCACAATAACAACACTAGTGGCCATTGAAATGATGTTCCCCAAACTAGTGGTAACACTACTCAAAACATTTTGAGTATAATTAGTTAAATAAGTTTGAATTTGATTAATATAATCAGTAATATCAATATTTTGTAACCACCCGTGATTAGTAATATCCTCAATTGTTTTTTCAGTTGATTCGGCAACATCTGGTAATTGGTTAAAGAGATTAGTAACCTGGGTAAAAATATTTGGTATAAATGATACTCCTAGGTAAACAAGTGCGCCCAAGAAAGCAATGAAAATAATTGCCACAGCGGTGGTTCGACCAACCCTAAATTTTTTATAGTGAATTTTCATTAATAACTCAACGATTGGATTTAACATGTAAAATAACGCTCCTGCAACTAGGATCGGAACAAAAACGGTTGAAATAAAAATACCAATGGGTGAAAAAATAAAGCTAATTTTATTGCAGAAGTAAATAATTGCTACCACAATCAAAATCTCTAACGACCAAAATAACAATTTTGATCGTTTAAAATGTTCATTCATTATTAATGAATCCCCCTATCCTTGTTCATCAATCAAGCGGTCAATATCTTCAAGTGCAAATCCATTTCGATAAAGAAATTGCTTGGTTTTATACTTTCGATTTCGTTCATCTAATCCACGGTAGCGATGCCACGTCTTTTCAAATTGCTTTGCTAGGACCGCAGCTTGATTATCAGGATCTGGTTGAAAGGCAGCTCGATCAATAATTTCATTAATTGTATCAAAAGTATAGCCCTTTCTGACCAATCCATTCTTAATTTTAATCATTACCTGATTGAATGAATCATTCCGATAACGTTTAAACATCTTATTCGCCTGATGTAAGCCATTGTTAATTAAATCATCATCACCATAGTAAGCGTCCAGAGCGCATTGGATGCGGTCAGCTGTAATTCCTTTTTGTTTTAGATGTTGTGTAATTGCGACTGGCCCCTTATCCATAATGCGAACTTCACTACGAACATAACTATTAGCATAGTTTTGATCATTTAATAATAAATTATCGTGTAATTTTCGAATTACTAACTCTATTATATCTAAATCATCAACCTGTGTCTTCAACTTATCGACAACTTCTTTTTCAGTCCGTAGTTGACTTGCAATGTAGTTAATGGCTTTTTGATAAATTTTATCAATTTGTTCTGCATTCAAAATTTGTTTTTCCAACGGTTCATCAATTTCCATATCTTTAACCAATTGAAACTGAATCAAAACGTTCTCACTAACTGGAAATGCATAGTGGCCATCGATAAAAATATTAAACCGCCCCTTCCTCTTTTGGGCGGTAATTTTAGTAATCTTTGATTGCATTTAAAATAACTCCTATTGTTTTTAATCCTAATATACGCTAATATTTTAATTAAGATTTTACGAAGGGAACGATGAATAATAATGAAAGCACACGTTGTGTTTGCCACAATTACTGGAAATAACGAGGACGTTGCAGATATTGTTACAGAAGGACTAGAAGACCTTGGAGTAACCGTTACTGAAACCGAAATCTCACAAACTGATCCCAATGAATTTTTAGATAGCGACATTTGTGTTGTGTGTCCCTATACTTATGATGAAGGACACCTACCAGAAGAGGGGCTTGATTTCTTCGATGATTTAAAAACCCTCGACTTAAGCGGTAAGGTATATGGGGTTGCTGGGTCTGGTGATGAGTACTACGAAGAATTTTATAACGTTGCAGTGGATGCGTTCAGCGATGCATTTAAACAGGCACATGCAACTCAGGGTGCTGATAACGTTAAAATTAATCTTGAACCAGAAGATGACGATATTAAAACCCTTGATCAATTTGCAGCACAATTAGTTAAATCAGCTAATCGATAATTAGCTAGGACCATCAATCAACTTAATTGTTGTTTGGTGGCCTTTTTAATTGTTGTTTTGATGGACTTTGGCTTGATTTCACCACTGTGTAGTTCTTGAATGGTGGCATTAATAACAGCCCCAATTAAAATTAACATCCCCATAAAATATAACCAAAACATTAAAATAATAAAAGTTCCCAGTGCCTTATAGGTTGAAAAGCCCTTTGCAAAGTACGTCAGATAAAATGAAAAGCCCTGTGATAAAACTAACATGCCAACTGTAACGGTCAACGCACCTGCCCATACATATTTAAACTTGGTCGCAGCAGTTGGAAGTACATAGTACATAAATAAAAAGACTAAAAATAACGCTCCTAGTGATACGGGAATTCTAATTTCATCAATTAAACGGTAAATAATCTCTGGCACCTGTAACTTTGATAGAATAAATTCATTCCCAAAACTAAAGAAGATAAGCGTAACGGTAATGACAACAAAAAATAAAATCATCCAAGCAAATGAGAAAATCCTGGTCAAAAATGCACCTCGGTTATTATTAATCCCATATGCACTATCTACCGTTCGCTTCAGAGCCGCAGTAACCCGACTAGCAGACCAAATCGTAATGACAATTCCCACTGATAATTGCTTCCCGCCACCACTGAGTGCCGTATTAATAATTGGCCCCAAGGTTTGATTAATTTGGGGTGGTAATAAAGGATGGAGATAATTTAAAATAGCATTACTATTAATTCCAGAGAAGCTCAACACACTTCCAACAATAAACAATAATGGAAAAATCGATAGTAAGATGTAATATGCAACAACAACTGCTGAATCAGAAACATTAGCAGCTTGATAATGGGAAGTAAAAACTGTAATCACTTTCCGTAGTTTAGGTGGAACTAATTTCAACATTAATGGGTCACCCGCTTTAAATTATTCTTAATTGCAGCTAAAATTCGCGTAGCTGCTTTTCCATCGCCATATGGATTTTGAGCATTTGCCATTTTTTGATATGCTTGCTCGTTATCTAATAATGATTCCATTCCTTGCTTGATTTTGGTAGGATCGGTACCCACTAATTTTAAAGTTCCTGCATCGACCCCTTCAGGACGTTCAGTTTCATCACGCAAAACTAAAACTGGTTTCCCAAGTGATGGCGCTTCTTCCTGAACCCCACCAGAATCAGTCATAATAAAATAACTACGTGCGGCCATATTATGAAAATCTACAACCCCAAGTGGATCAATCAAATGGACTCTGGAATCACCATCAAAGCATTCATGAGCTACTTTTTGAACGACTGGGCTTAAATGAACAGGATAAACCACTTCAACATCGGGATGGCGATTTAACTCAGCTTTAATGGTATTAAAAGTTCGACGCATTGGTTCACCATGGTTTTCACGCCGGTGCATCGTTAACAAAATCATTCGATGATTTGAATTAATTTCAGACAGGACAGAATGTTGATAATTATGAGCCACAGTTTGTTCCAAAGCATCAATTGCCGTATTGCCAGTTATAAAGATATTTTGTTTACGATGATTTTCAAGTAATAAATTATCCATACTTAACTGAGTCGGTGCAAAGTATAAATCAGCTAATACATCAGTCATCTGGCGATTCATTTCCTCTGGGTATGGAGAATACTTATCCCATGTCCTTAAACCTGCTTCAACGTGTCCCAGCGGAATTTGATGGTAAAAACTACTAATCGCTGCGGCAAATGTGGTCGTGGTATCCCCATGAACCAGGATGATGTCTGGCCTAGCTTCATCAATAATTGGTGCCAATCCGCTAATTACTGCATTTGTAATCCCCCCCAATGTCTGATTGGGTTTCATTACATTTAAATCATAATCCGGTTTAATTTTAAATACGTTCAGTACCTGATCTAGCATTTCACGATGTTGAGCTGACACAACAGTAATTGGTTTAAATTGTTCCGGTTGCTTTTTCATTGCTAATATAATTGGCGCCATCTTAATTGCTTCAGGACGCGTTCCAAAAATAGTCATTACTTTGATTGGGGCATTCATAACAAGACCTCCACTAATTTTATACTTAACTTTAATTATAACAAAATATTTAAGGATTGTAGATTTTGTAAAAGATTATCTAATTTCAATTTTTTAATTAGCTGGTATGATAAAATAAAAATTAGTAAAAACGATACACTTAAGGGAGCTATCACGATGGAACAAATTGGGCTAATCATTCCTTGTTATAATGAAGAAGAGTCAATTGACCTATTCTTTCAAACAACGGAAAGGGTCTTTCAAGAAATGAACCAAAATGCGTTTAAGTATGAACCATACTATTTATTTATCGATGATGGGTCATCAGATAATACCCTAGTTAAAATTAAACAACTACAAACTGCCCACCCTGATGCGATTCACTACATCTCATTTTCAAGAAACTTTGGAAAAGAATCTGCAATGGCTGCTGGTTTAAAAAATGTCAAGGGTAAATTCATTGCAATCATGGACGTTGATTTACAAGACCCTCCAGCATTGCTGCCTAAAATGTTAAAAATCATAAACACCGAGGATTACGACTGCGTGGGTTGTGTCCAAAAATCTAGAAAACAAAATCCACTTCGAGCCTTTTTATCTACTAGCTTTTATCGGGTTATTAATTGGATTTCGGCAGTTCACATTAAACCTAACGTCCGTGATTACCGCCTTATGACCCGTCAATATGTCGATAGCGTTCTTGAATTAAAGGAATACAATCGATTTACTAAGGGGATTTTTAGCTGGGTTGGCTTTAAAACCAAATATATTGAATATGATGGAGTTCCAAGGGCAGTTGGTCAAACCCACTGGTCAATGTATCAACTAATTAACTACTCATTAGAGGGGATTGTAGACTTTTCAGATGCCCCACTCAAGTTATCAACCTTTGTGGGACTATTTTCATGCTTTTTATCCATCATTGGTTTATTATTCGTTATCATTCGAGCTTTATTTTTTGGTGGATCCGTAGCTGGTTGGCCATCAATGGTATCGGTGATTCTATTAATTGGCGGAATTCAACTATTCTGCTTAGGGCTTGTTGGTAACTACATTGGCAAAATTTACCTTGAAACTAAGGAACGACCAAAATACATTATAAAAGAAAAGAAGTAATTATGTTAAATAAAATATATCAAAAAAATAAGGAAGCAATTGACTATCTATTCTGGGGCGTCTTAACAACGGTCCTAAATTACATCCTGTTTTTTATTCTATCTAAGTCGCCAGTTACTGGTGCGCAAATCAATAACTCTGGATTTTGGCTTAATTTCTACAACACATTAGTAGGTATCATTTGTACCCTATTTGCATTCGTTACAAACCGTAAATTTGTATTTCACTCTAAAAGCACTGGCCTGAAAAACTATATTAAAGAACTAAGTATCTTTGTTCCTGGTCGACTAGGATCAATCGTAATGGAAGACGTTATTATGTCCATTGGGCATGTCTATTTCGGCGTTTCCACTTTGATTATGAAGGTAATCGGAGAAATCTTTGTAATTGTATTTAACTACGTTTGGTCTAAGTTTGCCGTCTTTAGAAAAAGATAGTAAAGCGATTTAAATTAATGTAAAATAGATTAGTTAAATCATTTTACACTTAGGGGGAATGAATGTGAATACTGTTGCATTGTTAATTGGATTAGGGCCGTTGTTCGGATGGGGACTATTTCCCACGATTGCATCTAAAATTGGTGGTAAACCTAATAACCAAATTCTTGGAACAACCATTGGAACGTTATTTTTAGCAATCCTATTCGCATTAATTAGGGGATTAAAGATTCCAACAGGAAGCGCTTTTATCTTATCAATGTTATCTGGAATCGGTTGGGATTTTGGGCAGATTTTGGCATTCAAGTCATACCAATTAATTGGTTCTTCACGGACGATGCCAATTACTACTGCTTTACAATTGATCGTGACATCATTATGGGGTGTATTCGCTCTTGGTAATTGGCCATCCATTAATGAAAAAATAGTTGGAATTGCTGCATTAATTGTAATTATCATCGGGGCCATTATGACCTCTTGGCAAGAAAAAAGGGATCAGACTAGTTCTGCTAATTTAAGTAAAGCTACGGTTTTATTGGTCATTGGGGTCTTTGGATATTGGTTTTATTCAGCAGGACCACAAGCTGCTAATGTTGATGGTGTTCATGCCTTCTTGCCACAAGCAATTGGAATGGTTCTAGGTGCTGTTATCTACAATCTCTTTTCCATCAAAAAGGAAAATGTTTTTAAGGAAAAGGTATCGTACATGCAAATCTTTGCTGGATTCTTCTTTGGATTCGCAGCACTTACTTACTTAGTATCTGCCCAACCCAATATGAACGGTTTAGCAACCGGTTTCGTTCTTTCACAAACCTCTGTGATTGTTGCTACAATCACTGGAATTTTCTTCTTAAATCAAAGAAAAACTGGTAAAGAATTAGCCGTAACGGTAATTGGATTAATTTTAATCCTTATTTCAGCAACCGTAACTGCTTTTCTATAATTATAATAATATAAAAAGAAGGCACTCCAGATGAAATCTAGAGTGCTTTCTTTTTATACTTTTATTCAAATTGATACCCAAATCCACGAATCGTCTTGATTTTCGCTTCATCATTGGCTAAATTTTTTAATTTATCACGGAGGTGACTAACGTGCATATCAACGATTCGCGATGAAATATAAGAAAATTCATCCTGTTCAGATCCCCAAACGCCATTATAAATTTTTTCACGACTAAGAACCATTCCGCTATGTCGAATCAAGTAGTTCATTAAATAAAACTCCTTAGGAGTTAATTTCATATTTTCATCATAGTACTTTACCTGAAAATGTTTTAAATCCACCGTAAAGTTTTTATATTTAATTAGGTTATTTTGTTTACTAATTTTTGTTTCATTCGTATCACTATTATTTAAGCGATTGTAAACCCAATTTCGTTGTTCAATCCTTAAAATAACCCCTAACCCTTCAGTCAGATCAAACATATAGTCATCAATATGCGACTCAAAAATTGCTTGCTCGTGCTCTAAATTGTGCTTTTTTTCAATTGCAATGATTGGACCACCGAAACTTTTCCGAACTGCTTTTAAAGCTTTCAAAGAATCCTTAAAAGTTTTAGTTACTTCCAAATCCCAAACAATTCCAACAATTTTTGAGTTATTAAGGTAACTATCAATATCAGAAATATTAGTAAAGTTATTAATAAAGAAGCCCCGATTATTACCAGCAGCATTAATCTTCATTGCTAATTTTAAATGATTCGTCAATAACAGAATCGTATTCATACTTCCACCCCAACGCTAATTAATTAAAAAAATCATATCATTTTTAATTATTTATTAGATGAAGGAGTTTCTTTATTTTCAGATGATTTATCCAATTCATTCTTTTCAGTTTTTAATTCCTTTTTAATTAAATCTGGTTCAATTTTCCCGGGATTTAATTCAATTAACTTCCCAGAATGATTGTATACTACCCATTCATCTAAGTTAACAATGTGGTCCCCAATCCGTTCTAATAGCCGAACCACTAGTAAGTAACTGGCAGCAGATGGGATTTTCTTAGTATCCTTTTCAATTTCAGCAATAATTAAGTTTCGACATTCAACAAAGTACTTATCAATTGTCAAATCATCTTGAGCAATTAAACGAGCTGCTGATTCATTTTCATGAAGATATGCATCCAGCGTTGATTCTAACATTTCACGAATTTTTAGCGTCATTTTTGAAATGATTGCATCAACATCAGGTAGCTTTTGCTTTTTCTTCATTCGTAAAGTTTCTTGAGCGATTGAACTTGCATGATCACCAATTCTTTCAAGATCAGAACTAGACTTTAGAATACAGATAATTTGTCTAAAGTATGCAGCAACCGGTTGTTGCAATGCAATTAAGTTCAACGCTTCTTTTTCTAGATCCACTTCTTCAGTGTTAACTTGGGAATCATCACTAACAATCAATTTAGCTTTAGATTTATCATGGGTCATAAAAGTAGTAGAAGCTTGATAAATCTGTTCACTAACGTTGATTCCCATATTCATAAAAGTACTTTGGAGCTTTTTAAGTTGTTCTAAAAAATCATCATGCATCTTATTTCCCCCTATCCAAACTTACCATTAAGGTAATCATTGGTTTCTTTTTTCTGTGGATTAATAAAAATTTCTTGGGTTGGTCCAAATTCAACCAACTTTCCATCCAATAGGAAAGCAGTTTTATCAGAAATTCTGGATGCTTGTTGCATATTATGGGTAACAATGATAATTGTATAATCATTTTTAATATCAAGCAACGTATTTTCAATCGCATAACTAGAAATTGGATCCAAGGCACTAGTTGGTTCATCCAATAGAATAATTTCTGGTTTAACTGCTAACACCCGTGCGATACAGATTCGTTGTTGCTGACCACCTGAAAACGATAGTGCACTATCATTCAAGTTGTCCTTAACTTCATCCCAAACAGCAGCTTTTTTCAAACTATCTTCAACAATTTTATCCATTTCTTGCTTAGAAACCTTATTCCGTCCTGCTAATTTAACTCCATATGCTACATTTTCATACACTGAAAACGGAAATGGATTTGGTTGTTGAAACACCATCCCAATGCGCTTCCGTAACTCAGTAATATCAACGTCTGGAGCGTAAATATCCTTCTTATCGAATTTAATACTCCCAGTTACGGTAACATCTGGAATTAAATCATTAATTCGATTTAAACATCTTAGATAAGTGGATTTACCAGATCCAGAAGGTCCGATCAAGGCTGTAATCTCATTTTGCTTGAAGTCCAAATTTACTCCATGCAAAGCCTCTTTTTCACCATAGTAGAGGCGCACGTTTTCTGATGTAATTACATTTTCCGTCATTAATTCAATCCCTCCAATTAACCGAAGTTCCCTGAAATATAATCTTCCGTTGCTTTTACATGCGGATTAGTAAAGATTCGTTCAGTTCGATCAAATTCAAGGGCATGTCCCAAGTGAAAGAATGAAGTATAGTCACTAATTCTAGATGCTTGCTGCATATTATGCGTCACGATAATAATTGTATATTCCTTTTTCAACTGGTTTAAAGTGTTTTCAATGTTTTTAGTTGAAATTGGATCCAAGGCACTAGCTGGTTCATCCATTAATAGAATGTCAGGTTTCATTGCAATCGAACGGGCAATACATAGTCGTTGAGCTTGTCCACCTGAAAGTGAGAGCGCACTTTTATCCAAACGATCCTTTACTTCATCCCAAAGTGATGCGCCCCTTAGGCTTTCTTCAACCCGTTGGTCCAATTCAGACTTATCAGTTAGCCCGTGTTGTTTCAATGCAAAGGTAATATTTTCGCGAATTGATTTTGCAAACGGATTCGGTCTTTGAAATACCATTCCAATATGACTCCGGACTTCATAAACATTTACATCATCCGAATTAATATTGGTCCCACGGTACATAATTTCACCAGTTACCCGCGCTACATTATCATTCATTCGGTTCAAACACCTTAAATAAGTCGACTTCCCGGATCCAGATGCACCAATTAGAGCAGTAATCTTATTACGCGAAAACGATAAGTTCCCGTCGTGAAATGCATGGTTATCGCCATAATACACCTGTAAATCCTTAGTTACTAACGCTTTTTCATCATCAAAAGAAGCGAAGTAGGTATCATTAAAATCATAATCTTTAAATGCCACGATAATTTCTCCTTATCTGATTACTTGCTAGCAGTCATCTTAGCGTAGAGCCGTTTCCCAATATAATGTGCCCCTAGGTTAAAGATCAAAATTACAATAATCAAAACAGCTGAAGAACCACTGGAAATGGCTGATGCGTCAGGGGTAACTCCTTCAGTATTAACCTTCCAAATATGAACGGCTAAGGTTTCGGCTGGACGCATTGGATTTAAGAAACTAGCGGTGTTAAACGGATTAAAATCACCATAATTAATGACCGGTGCACTTTCACCAGCAGTGTAAATTAGAGCAGCGGCTTCACCAAACACACGTCCTGCACTAAGGATAATTCCAGTAATAATTCCAGGGATAGCAATTGGGAAAATGATGCCAGTAATGGTTTTCCATCTAGAAAGTCCTAATGATGCTCCGGCTTCTCTTTGTAAATCGGGGACGGATTCCAAGGATTCTTGAATGTTTCTGGTCAGCAATGGCAAATTAAAGAAGGTCAGCGCAATTGCACCAGAAAGAATTGAGAATCCTAATTGCAGCTTAATAACAAATAATAGGTAACAGAATAAACCAACGATAATTGATGGGAGTGAACTTAATACTTCAATTGCAGTTTGAATCAAGTTAGTGAACCAATTCTTAGGTGCGTATTCAGCTAAGTAAATTCCTGAACCTAACGCAATTGGAAATGAAATAATTAGGGTTAAAATCAATAGATAAATTGAATTAAACAGCTGATCCCTAATTCCACCACCAGCTGCAAAGGCTTGTGACACCGAAGTTAAGAAGTGCCATGAAATATGAGGCACCCCAGTAATTAAAATAAAACCAATTAATAAAGCTAGAATGATGACAACCACTGCCACCAGAATGTAAATCACTGCATCCGCAATTTTATTAGCAATTTTTGGATTCATTATTTATTTAAGTCTCCCTTCGAACCGACAAACTTAACGGCGATATTAAATACTAATGACATTAATAATAGAATCAATGCCAATGACCAAAGCGCATTATTTGGTAGCGAGCCCATAACGGTGTTTCCAATTCCAGTTGTTAGTTGACTAGTCAAGGTCGCAGCTGGAGTTAATAAACTCTTTGGCATTAGGGTTGCGTTCCCAATTACCATTTGAACGGCTAATGCTTCACCGAACGCCCGTGCCATCCCAAAAATAATCGCAGTTAAGATTCCAGGGGTCGCAGCTCTTAAAATCACTTTATAAATCGTCTGCCAACGAGTGGCACCTAATGCAAGTGATGCCTCAAGATAGTAGCGTGGGACCGCTTTTAAACTATCAACAGTCATTGAAGTAATTGTTGGCAATACCATTACGAATAGCACGATTGTTCCGGATAAAATTCCAAATCCAGTCCCACCATAAATGCCACGAATGAATGGAACTACCAGTGTTAAACCAATATAACCATAAACAACTGAAGGTATCCCGACTAATAATTCAATAATGGATTGTAAGAATCCCTTCCCATGCTTAGGTGCAATGATGGTCATAAACAATGCGACTGCAATTGCAAATGGTGTTGCAACTAACGCAGACAATACCGTAACTGCAAACGAAGTAACGATCATTGGTAGTGCACCCACTTCTGGATTACCATGGGCATCTAATTGACTTGGATTCCAGTTAGTCCCAGAAAGGAATGACCATAAATTAACGTGATTGGTCGTAAACGTCGACATCCCAAATGAAATAATGAAATATAACACCAATAGAACTAAAAGCATAATTGCGACGATACAGGTATAACTAATGATTTTACCCACTGTTTCCTGCTTAGTTTCGCGAGAAGGCTTCATCAACTTTGCTTTAATTTGATCCATTTAACTTAATCCCCCATAACATAAATAGAAAGAACTGGATAGGGTACTAAATGTACGTCCTCCAGTCCCACTATTAATAATAAAATTGTTATTAATTACTTATTAGTAACTTTATTGTTAGCATCCTTAGTAACCTTCATATTTGAGATGCTGATGTAACCAAGCTTCTTAACTAGGCCGTCTTGAACCTTGCTTGATTGAATGTACTTAATGAACTTTTCAGCTTCCTTATTTGGCTTAGCTTGAGTGTACATGTGTTCGTATGACCAAATCTTCCACTTATTAGTTTCAACGTTAGCATCAGTTGGCTTAACGTTATCAATTGAAAGTGGTTGTAACTTACTGTTTAAGAATGAGAAAGCAAGGTAACTAACTGCTCCTGGTGTTGATTGAACAATTTTTTGAACGGTTCCGTTAGAGTCTTGTTCTTGCGCCTTAACAGCACTAGCACCACCTAAAACGGCTTGTTCGAACGTAGCACGGGTACCACTACCCTTAGCACGGTTAACAACGCTAATCTTTTCATCCTTACCACCAACTTGTTTCCAGTTAGTAATCTTACCAGTAAAGATTTTCTTTAATTGCGCCATCGTAACGTTCTTAACACCGGCATCCTTGTTAACTACCGGAGCCATTCCAACAACTGCAACTTGATGATCCTTTAACTCATTGGCTTTAATCCCTGCTTGCTTTTCAGCGAAGATATCAGAGTTACCAATTTGAACCGCCTTTTGTTGAACTTGGCTTAAACCAGTTCCTGAACCACCACCTTGAACGGTAATGCTTGCACCAGAGTTAGCACTTTGGAAATCAGTAGCAGCTTGTTCAACTAATGGTTGTAAAGCCGTTGATCCAACAGCAGTTACCTTGCTGCTTGAACTAGATGAACCAGTTCCTGAACCACTATTTGATCCACATCCTGCAAGTAAAACACCAGATACACCTAAAATTGTTACAAATGATAACGCTTTTTTCATACTAAGCATTAAAAGAGCCTCCCTGAAAGTCCTTTATTTATTTAACAAACTCATTCTAACAAGGGAATGTAAATATAATATCTGATTTGTGTAAATTTTGTGTAAATTTTGTAATTGATTCATTACAAATGACCCCACCCGGACTCGAACCGGGATCATCCGCTTAGGAGGCGGGTGCCCTATCCTGTTGTGCTATGGGGCCACAACATCCCTTATTTTCTCATTTTTACAATGTAAAGTAAAGGGATTATTTATTAGCATTCCGCCATTTTTTACGCATTCCCTTATTCTTTAAATGTTTTTTATTGCGGCGTTTCATTTGTTTCTTAGTGGGGTGTGCAGAATCCGGCAATGGGGTATTTACTAATGCTTTATGGGTGACGTTCTGATCTGATTTAGCAACCTTCTTTTCCTTTTCTACTGTGGTTTTTGAGCGTGAATCAGCCTTATCATTTGCAATTGATTCGACTGATTTAACCGATTGGGTGGCTTTATTAGCATGCCCTGGTTTTTGAGCGGGCACATGATCCACTAACTGGTTTTTATAAAAGAAAGTTGGTTCTAGATCGTAACCATTATCCAATACCAAACGTTTTAAGTCCCGGAAATCATGGTCATTCCCAAAGTTAATTACTAACCCAGGCTCCCCCATTCGACCGGTTCGTCCGACCCGATGAACATATTGATTGGCCTCATTTGGTAAGTCAAAGTTAACCACCGCTGGTAATTTTGCAATATCCAATCCCCGGGCAGCAACATCGGTAGTTAATAATAGTTTATAATGCCCCTTCCGAAAACCAGTAATGGCCCTTTGGCGTTGCATTTGATTCATGTTACTAGTTAGAGAAGCAACATTATTAACGTGATTATGCCGAAAGAAACTGTACGCCCGATTTAAATCTAGCAACTGATCAAAAAACACCAACGCTTTAAAGCCATTAATATGGGTCAATCGGTTTAACATTTGATTTCGTTTCCCACGTGAAACATTTAATAACCGGTGCTTCACTTCACCTGCACTATGGTCAATTTTACGGACATCAATCAATTGCGGCTCAACATTGAACCACTTTTTTAATGAATGCAAAATTTCTGTATCAGTCGCTGAAAAGAACGTTAATTGAACATCAGATGGCCCTTGATTAAGGATTTCACGAACTGATGATAACGTCGTATCCTGAAGTAAATCGTCGGCTTCATCGATTACCACCGTCTTCAAATGGTGCAGCTTTAATTTATGATCATCCAAGAGGTTCAAAACCCGACCAGGAGTTCCTACCACTACTTCGGGACGTTTCTTTAGCTTTTCAATTTGCCGCTTAACATTGGCTCCACCAGTTAGTGCTAGCACCTTTGCATCGTTTAACTTCGCCCAATCCCGCATTACCGAAGTCGTTTGCATCGCTAACTCCTGGGATGGCTCTAAAATCAATACTTGTGTGCCCTCTCTGGGCATCAACTGCTCAATAATTGGAATGGTAAATGCGACCGTTTTTCCAGAACCAGTTGGTGAAAGCCCAACAATAGATTGCCCATCAATAATGGGTTGATATACTTGCTCTTGAATTGGGGTCAGTTGATCAAAGCCCAATTGAGTAAAGTGTTGTGCAAAATTAGTTTTCAAGTGCGATTCCTCCATTTTTAGAAAGTCGTGACTTAATATATTCACGCCACTGTCGTTCATTGCCATTAAATACAGACTGGACGAACTGTTGGCTTTGTCCGTCATTTTTCAATGTTTGATTGGGATTATAAGTTTTTAACGCATGTTGTCCATCAACTAACTCGTTATTTAATGACCAAAATAGGCATAGGTTGCCCTTAAAACGGACTTGATCATAAATTCGATTAGTGGACCAAATTATGATTCGGCGGTCATAACGCTGTTGAACTAGATTAATAAAGTGCCTTACCGATTGAATTTGTTTTTTAGTTAGTGTAGTTTCATTTTCGGTAATTTGAATTGCGATGGGTAAAATACCAACATTATTATCCACCTCGCTACTAAAATTAGTAAACTGAGCATCCGCACTACTATTAAGGCTAAATGAGTGGTAAACACCAACCTTTAGATTAGAGCCCTGAGCCCGTTGATAGTTATCCGCAAAATCATTATCAGTATAAATCGCACCCTGACTAGCACGGATGTAAACAAAGCGTTCACCAATATTTGCAAGCGAGATAAAGTCGACATAGCTATTTTGTTGGCTAACTGTGACCCCCCGAATTGCATATTGATTTAATTTATTATCTTGGTACTGGTGATACCAATTAATGCCCATCACCACTAACCATCCCAGTATTACCAAGCTGAGTAATTTTAGGCAACCAAAATGGCGCTTTTTACGACGGGTCCGTGCTAGTCGACTCATATTAGCAACCCTTTTATTAACCAAATTAATCATTCCATTTTTATTAATAAATCAATTATACATTACAAATATCATAGAATCGAATTTATTACGTCTATTGCTTGAAGGTGTATAATTGATTTCATATAATATAAGCGATATTAACCATTATTAGTAAATAATACTTAAGAGATGAGGGAACAAAATGAATTATATTATCGGTGTGGATATCGGGACCACAAGTACCAAGGTCCTCTTGTATGATCAAAACGGCAAAATTGCGGGTGAACAAAATAACGGTTACCAAATGTATCAAGATACTCCTGACATGTCAGAAGAAGATCCAGATGAAATTTTGGGGGCTACCGTTCGGGGAATTCGGAAGTTAACCGCCACCGTTGACCAACAAAAGGATACGATTAAGGGGGTTTCGTTTTCCTGTGCCATGCATAGTTTAATCGTCTTAGATGACGAATATAAACCTTTGACGCGTGCCATCACTTGGGGAGATAATCGTGCTTACAAATATGCCCATGAACTAAAGGAAAGTGATATGGGGCAAAAGTTATATGAAGCCACGGGGACACCCATTCATCCCATGACCCCCCTATCTAAGATTCTTTGGTTAAAAAATGACCATAAGGATATTTACGATAAGGCAAGTTGGTTCATTGGAATTAAGGAATATGTGCTCCACCGTTTCTTCGGGGTTTTAAAGGAGGACTACTCCATTGCTAACGCTACCGGAATGTTCAACATCTATAACATGGATTGGGACGAAGATGCCCTCAAGTTGACCGGGGTGAGTCGAGACCAACTTCCTGAATTGGTTGATACCACTTATCAAATCAGGGGACTCCATCGCCACACCGCCAAGTTATTAGGCTTGGATGCCGATACGCCATTCGTAATTGGTTCATCAGACGGTCCATTAGCCAACCTCGGCGTGAACGCAATTGAACCTGGAGTGGAAGCCGTTACAATTGGAACTTCAGGTGCGGTGCGAATTACGTCTGATAAGCCATTGACCGATAAAAAGGGCCGGGTCTTTTGTTACTACCTGACTAAGGGAATGTGGGTCATTGGTGGCCCCGTTAATAATGGCGGGAGCGTCTTTAAGTGGGTTCGTGATCAACTCTGTGCTCCTGAAAAAGTGACTGCGGAACAAATGGGCGTTAGTCCTTATGAAATCTTGACTAAGATTGCAGCCCGAATTCATCCTGGATCAGATGGATTAATCTTCCATCCATATCTGGGTGGGGAAAGAGCGCCCATTTGGAACGCCAACGCCCGGGGATCATTCTTTGGATTAACTAGAATTCATACCCGTGCCCACATGATTAGAGCAGCGCTAGAAGGAATCGTATACAACCTATACACCGTCTCACTTGCGTTGAAGGAAGTGGTTGGTGATCCTAAGTCGATTCAAGTTACCGGTGGATTTGCACAGTCTGCAATCTGTCGTCAAATCATTTCGGATATCTTCGAACAAGAAGTCCACATTCCAGAAAGTGTTGAAGGAACCGCGCTCGGAGCTGCAACGCTTGGGATGTATAGTTTAGGAATGATTGATAGCCTATCTGAAGTTAAAAACTTCGTGGGCAAGAGTTTCGCACTTGAACCCAACCAAGAAAACTACGAAATTTACCGGGAATTGCTCCCAATTTACATTCGTTTGACCCGTGAGTTCGAAAGCGAATATAAAAACATTGCTGATTTTCAACGGAAACATGATGTTGATTTAAGCAATTAACATCTTGATCAAAAAGAAAGCTATTCGTTAGTCCGAATGGCTTTCTTTTTGATAGTAATGACTAATTCTTAAAAAAGTGTTAAACTAATTGCATAACTTATGATGGAGGAATTAAAAGTGAAAAGTGATGTTAATAAGAGTGGGATTGGCCCCTTTGCCGCGTTTGCGACGGTAATGGGAACTGTTATCGGTGGAGGAGTTTTCTTCAAAACCGCTAGCGTTGTTGCCAGCACCTACTCTTTTGGTTTGACAATTTTAGTCTGGATTGTTTCTGGTCTATTGACCATTTGTGCAGGATTAACGGTTTCTGAATTAGCCGCTGCCCTTCCTGAAACTGGTGGGCCGGTTAAATTTTTGGAACTCGGGTATGGAAAATTAACTGGTTTCTTATTCGGGTGGGCACAATCGCTAGTCTATACTCCCGGCAATGTTGCCGGGTTGTGTTTAGTATTTGGAACTCAGTTCGTCAATTTATTCCACCTATCCAGCGGAATGAACCTAATGGTAGCGATTTTATGTGGACTAACAATTCTGGTAATTAATTTATTGGGAAGCCAACTGGCCGGACGGGTCCAATCAATTGCGTTGATTATTAAATTAATTCCAATTCTAATCATTGCAATCGTCGGTCTATTCATCCCCGGCCAAGTACACGTACAGCTATGGCCATTTACCCCAATTAATCATGCTAACGTGTGGTCCGCATTTGGACAGGGACTTCTTGCTACCATGTTCGCATACGATGGTTGGATTGGAATTAGTAACATCGCTGGTGAATTGAAGAACCCGAAGAGTGATTTACCTAAAGCAATTATTATCGGGCTTAGTTTAGTAACCATCATTTATACGCTGATTAACTTCGTGTTCTTAAAGAATATGCCAATCAACGCAATTGCGGGAAATCAAAATACCGCATCCCAAGTTGCTAGTCACCTCTTCGGTGCTTATGGTGGGAAGCTAGTAACCATTGGAATCTTAGTCTCAGTTTACGGAGCTATTAATGGTTATCTCTTTACCGGGATTCAAATCCCCCGCGTACTGGGAAGCGAAAACATGATTCCATTTAGCAAGCATTTTGCTAAGGTTAGTAAGAATGGTGCCCCCTACGTTGCTGCCATTTTCCAATTCGTAGTTGCGGTATTGATGATGTGTTCAGGTAGTTTCGATATTTTAACTGACATGTCGATGTTTATTGTTTGGTCATTCTTCTGTTTACTATTTGTTGAAGTGATTATGCTTAGAAAGAAACGGCCTGACTTAAGTCGACCTTACAAGGTCCCTGGTTACCCCATTGTGCCACTGTTAGCACTAGTCGGTGCCTTATTCGTATTGATCGTTACCATCTTTACGCAAACTGGATTGGTAATTGCAGGAGTGATTTTAACCGCAATTGGAGTTCCAGTTTATTATTTACATCAAAGACAAATTAATAAGTAAAATGAAAAGAAGCCTGGATTGGCTTCTTTTTTGTGGGGGTATTTAGTTTGTAGTTTAAGCATAAATAGCTAACTATTTACTATTAGCCGCAGCTAAATTATTAATTTGATCAACTAATTCTCTAGGATTATCAACTCCAATGAACAGCTGATTATAATTTTCATTAGTTAATTCAATAACAACGGCAGTACTAGATCTCTTAATATTAAAAAACGATTTACGATTATTTTTAATAAAAGTTCCGGCATAATATCCTGGAATATTAGTTCCACCATCTTTAATTCCCTTTGATTCGTTTAGAATTTCGTTATCAATTGTAGCCCCTAATACATGATCTGCTTGAAACGTTAATGACTTTTTAAAACTTAATAACTTATCAACGCCCTGTGGAATCACAACTAAGTTTCTTGAATTAATTTTAACTTTGTTTTCCATCATCAATTCCTCCTAATAATCCGCTTTTATGTAGCAATGCCCTCCCCAACGTTAATTCAATATCAACTTGGGATTGAGTATGATACCAATTTAAAACAATTTGCTTTACCTCAACATTGTTACTAGTTAATTCCATCATTGCAATAACCATTAAATAAGTTGTTACAAACGAATCCTTTCCATGATTAATATTTTCCTTCAAAGCTGCAATGAACATCCCTAACTTACTGCCGAAAGCAGCATAAAGGCTACCTCTTAACAATCCGGTGGCATTAACTAGTAAATCTAGTGAAGTTCCTTCAAAGCCATATTGGACGAAAACCATACTAATTTTATTTAATACTTCTGATTGGTTAAAACTTTTTCTTCTTCCCATGATTACATCATATATGTTTTTGACTAAATAGTCAAAAATAACCTAATAAA